>DATFUO010000032.1:0-3837 GCA_035260785.1 Burkholderiales bacterium | reverse complement strand
TGAACCGACCGCGGGTCTGGATCCGATTTCCGCCACGGCCTTCGATGAGCTACTGTTGTACCTTCACTCGCAACTGCGGCTAACGGTTGTCATGATCACGCATGACTTGGACACCCTGTTTCAGACCTGCACCCGCGTCGGCGTGATCATCGATGGCCGGATGATCACCGACACGCTCCCGGGACTGCTCAAGAACCCGACCCCGTGGATACAGGAATACTTCCACGGGCCGAGGGCAAGAGCCGCGGAAATGGATGCGGCGAGCAGGGAAGGCCATGGATAGAGACGCGAACTACGTCGCCGTCGGGGCTTTCGTGCTGCTGGTCATTGTCATGGCCGTGTCCTTCGTGTTTTGGTACACCGATCAGCAGGACAAGCGCACCTATCAACGCTACGAGATCTATTTCCCGGGTTCGGTCAGCGGCCTGACCGCCGGCAGCCCGGTGCGATACCTCGGTGTGGACGTGGGCAAGGTCGTGCGCATCATGCTCGATCCACAGCAGCGCAAGACGGTGCAGGTGATCGCCGATGTCGATTCGACCGCGCCCATCGATGACCGCACTCGTGCCTCTCTGAGCTTGCAAGGCGTGACGGGCCTCTTGTTCGTCGATCTGGAGCAGGATCCGAAGGCCGAATCCACCGGTGTCATGGCGCAGGGGCAGCGCTATCCGATCATTCGTTCGCGGCGATCCGATTTCGACGTGCTGTTGAGCAATCTGCCCGCCTTGACCACGCACCTGGTTGAATTGGCGGCGCACTTCAACGAAGTTTTCAGCGATGAGAATGTGCGTTCTCTCAAGGCAACCATGGAGCACGTTCGCCTGGCCAGCGAGCATCTGCCCGAGACGGTGCACGAAGTCCAGCAACTCGTGGTGGAATTGCGCCGCACGACCCAGGAAGTACAAGGCACGGTGGCGGAGTTGCGAGGCCTCGTCACCAAGGGCTCGCCGGATCTCGAGGCGGCGTTCGCCAATATCCGGAAGATCTCGGACAACCTCGCCAAGACCACGGCGAGCTTGAATGGCTTCGTGACCGAGAACGAACCCGGCTTTTCGCGCTTCACCCAGCAGAGTCTTCCGGAGTTCGAGAAACTGCTGCGCGAGAGCCGGCAAGCGGTGCGGGATTTCCGGGATCTATCGCGCAGCCTGAAGCGCGACCCGTCGCAGCTGATTTACGAGTCCACCTACCGCGGAATCGAGGTGTCCAAGTGAAGCGGACTCTGCTGTTGGGTTTGCTCAGCGTGACGCTTGCCGCCTGCGTAGGATCGCTGTTCAAGAACAAGATCGCGCCGCCCACGATGTACGCATTGTTGGCGACGCCCAAGCCGGCGCCGGCGGATCCGCCGAGCGCTGCGGCATCGAGTCCCGTCGATCTGGGGGTCCTCAAGCCACGCGTGCGCACCGGGCTCGACACGGATCGCATCGCGGCGCTCTATCCCGATCGGCGCATGGACTATTTCGCCGACGTGCGCTGGAGCGGACCGCTCGATGAAGTGCTGCAGGACCTGGCGGTGCAAGAGTTTCACGCCAATGCCGCGTTGCGCAACGTGAGCGCGGATGCATCCGTGTTCGCGAGCACGTACTGGCTGGAGATCGAGGTGATTGATTTTCAGGCCGAATATTCGCCTGCCGGCGGCGCGCCGACGGTGCACGTGCTGCTGCAGGCGCGCCTGGGCAACGCGGCCGATCGGCGCATTCTGGCGCGCTTCGAACCCGACGTGCACGAAGCGGCCGCCGACAATCGCATGACGGCCATCGTGGATGCCTACAATCGCGCGGCCGACAAGGCGTTTTCGGAGATTGCAGCGGGGGCCGCGCAGGCGCTGGTCGGCAAATAGCTGCGGACCTGGCATCGTCCGACAGCCGCGAATCACCTGCCTGACTCCCTCCCGGTCTCCGCCGATTCGATGGCAGTGCCGATCTCCATCCACTGAGACTCAAGATAAGCCGCGTCTCTCTGCAAATTCGCCCGCCGCATGGCAAGCTGGGGCGTCCGGGGGACGGCGGCAAATTCGGCCTCGAGTAGTGCACGCTCGGCGGCGACGGCGGCGATGCGCGCCTCGACTTGCGTAAGCTGTTGACGCAGCTTCGCCAACGGGTCGCGGCGCGGTGCTTTGCGTTCGGCCGGCGCCTTTTTCCCCGGTGCGCCGGCCTTGCTCGAACGTCGTCCCGGCGCGGCCTTTGCGGCGACGTCCGCAGGCGTGGCATTGCCGCGCGATCGAAGCCACTGCTGATAGTCATCGAGGTCGCCGGCGAACTCATGCAATTTTCCGTCCGCGACGAGCAAGAGCGTGTCGGCGACCGATTTGATCAAGTGCCTGTCGTGCGACACCAGGACCAGGCCCCCGTCGAAACTCTGCAGCGCGACGGTCAATGCCTGCCGCATTTCGATGTCCAAATGATTGGTCGGCTCGTCCAGCAACAACAAATTCGGCCGCCGCGCCACCAGCAGTGCGAGAGTCAGCCGTGCCTTCTCGCCGCCGGAGAATCGGCCCACGGACTCGAACGCGCGGTCGCCCTGGAAGCCGAAGCTTCCCAAGTGGTCGCGGATTTTCTGCTCATCGCCAAACGCATAGTCCGGCCCCCCCAGATTGCGCACATGCCAAAAAGCGTCGCAGTCGGGCTCGAGCTGTTCCAGTTGCTGCTGAGCGAAATAGCCCACGGCCAGATCCGGAGCCGCGGTACGCTTTCCCGAGAGCGGAGCGGTTTCGCCGGCAAGCAGTCTGGTCAGCGTCGATTTGCCCGCGCCGTTCGGCCCCAGCAGTGCGATGCGATCCAGCGGCCCGATCGACACATTGACGCCGCCGACGATAGGAAGGCCGTCGTAGCCGCACACGCCGTCCTCCACGGAAACGAGCGGGCGCGGCGTTTTCAGCGGCTTCGAAAACTCGAATTCGAACGGACTGTCGACGTGCGCCGGAACGATGCGCTCCATCCGCTGCAGCGTTTTCAGGCGGCTCTGGGCCTGGCGCGATTTGGTGGCGGAGGCGCGAAATCGATTCACGAACGCCGTGATCTCCGCGATACGCTTCACCTGCCGGGCGTGCAGGACGGACAGCAGCGCCAGCTCCTCGGAGCGCTTCTGCTCGAATTGCGAGTAGTTGCCGGCGTAGGCGCGAATGGTTCGATTCTCGATGTGCAACACGCGATCGATGATGGCGTCCAGGAATTCGCGGTCGTGCGAAATCATCAGCAGCGTGCCCGGGTAGGCAGTGAGCCATTGCTCCAGCCAGACGATGGCGTCGAGGTCCAAGTGGTTGGTGGGTTCATCCAACAGCAGCAACTCGGCCCGCGAACACAGGGCGCGCGCCATGGCGAGGCGCACCCGCCAGCCCCCGGAAAATTCCGCGACGCAACGCTCATGATCCGCCGTCTTGAATCCGAGGCCATGCATGATGGCCGCCGCGCGGGCCTTGGCCCGATAACCGTCGATGGCCTGCAACGAGGAATAGAGCTCGGCGAGCAGCATGGCGGCATCGCGCTTTTCCGCGTCCGCGATGGCAAGCTGCACACCGCGCAGCTCGGCGTCTCCGTCCAGCACGAACTCGATCGCGGGCCGCGAACTTGCAGCGATCTCCTGCTCGACATGCGCCGTTTTTACGGCTGCCGGCAGGTCGATGTCGCCGCGATCCGGGGCGAGTTCGCCCAAGATCGCCGCAAACAGGCTCGATTTTCCCGTGCCATTGGCCCCGGTGATGCCGACCTTGTTGCCGCGAAAGACGGTGAAATCAACCTGCTCGAAGAGCGGCTGCGGGCCGCGCCGCAGCGTCAGATCTCTCGCGCTCAGCATCGAGGTTTGTTAAGAGGAGAGACGCACCGGCCGAAGCACGGTCGGCGC
>DATFUO010000031.1:0-4245 GCA_035260785.1 Burkholderiales bacterium | reverse complement strand
TCCGAGGTAAATGAAAAATCCATCGAGGTGGCGGCTAATGGACTGTGAACAGGAACTGCTTCCAATCCAAAGGCTCACCACGAAGGCACGAAGGACACAAAGGAACACGAAGAAATGCGGAATCACATAACAGGTTCTCTTCGTGAATCTTCGTGTCCTTCGTGCCTTCGTGGTGCCATTTGCGGTCGCCGGGTTTTGCCTGTCGCATAATCTTGACCATTACATCAATTTTGTGACGCCATTTTTTGCAAGTTCCGCAATCTCGCCATCGCTGTAACCGGCCTCGCGCAGCACTTCCGCCGAATGCTCGCCGAGCCGTGGGGCGGGGCGCGGCGTGCCCGGTTGCGATTCCGACCAGTTCGTGGGCGTACGCATCGCGCGCAGACGCCCTTCGCTCGGATGGTCTTCGGTCGCGAAGAATCCGCTCTGCGCAAGGTGAGGATCGTTCACCACGTCTTCGACCGAGTTCATCCGCGCGACCGGAATGTCGACGCTTTCCAGCAATGCCATCCACTGCGCAGTGGTGCGGGTGATGAACAAGTCGGCCAGAAACGCGTAGATGTCGCGGATATTCGCGGCGCGACCGGCCTGCGTGGCGTAGCGTGGATCCCGCATCAGTTCCGGACGGCCGATCGCGCCAAGAAAGCTTTTCCACTGCTTGTCGTTGTAGACCAGCACGCACAGGTAACCGTCGCTGGTCGGATAGGGCCGCCGCGCGAGCAGACGCTGGTAGCCGCCGGCGCCGTCCGGCGGATCCCAGGAAAATCCCGCGAGGTGATCGCCGAGGACAAAATGCGCAACAGATTCGAACATCGGCACTTCGATCGACTGGCCGCGTCCGGTGCGGCTGCGCTGGAACAGCGCCGTAGTGACGGTGTAGACCGCGTGCAGGCCCGTAAGACGGTCAGCGAGGTTGACCGGCGCATAGTTCGGATTCGCCCCGGTCTGCGACACCAGCCAGGGCACGCCGGAAACGGCCTGGATCAGATCATCGTACGCCGCCTTCGCCGCGTAAGGACCTTTCTGCGAGTAGCCGTACGCGCCGACATAAAGCAGGCGCGGATTGACCTTGCCGACTTCTTCGTAGGAAAGACCGAGGCGGGCCATCGCCTGGGGCCGCACGTTGTAGATCAGCACATCCGCATCCGCAATCAGGCGCATGAGCGCCGCGCGGCCTTCCGGTTTTTTCAGGTCGAGCACGATGCCGCGCTTGCCGCGATTGAGGCCCAGGAACATGTAGCCCATGCCCGGATTTTTCATCGGGCCGGGATGGCGCATGTTGTCGCCTTCGTGAGATTCGATCTTGATGACGTCGGCGCCGAGTTCGGCGAGGATCTGGGTCGCGTACGGACCCATGACGACGGTGGTGAGGTCGAGGACCTTCACCCCTTCCAATGGACCTGGCATTTGCGTGGAGTTATTCGGGTTGGATTTTTGCCGCGCGAATGAGTTTACCCCAGGTATCGAATTGATCGCGCACGTAGCGGCTGAACGCAGCCGGCTCCAGTGGATCCACCTCGAATCCGAGTGCGGCGAGCCGGTCCTTGACGTCGGCCAGCGCCAGGCTCGCCAGGGTTTCCTGCGCGAGCCGCGCGATGATCGGTTGCGGCGTGCCGGCCGGAGCGAACAGGCCGTTCCACGAGGTCATGTCGAAGCCCTTCAGCGTTTCCGCGATGGGCGGCACGCCGGGCAGCAGGGCCGATCGCTTTGCGGTGGTGACCGCCAGCACCCTGAGTTTGCCGCTTTTGACCTGCGGCATCGCGGTGGCGAAGTCGGCGACCATGAGCTGCAGCCGGCCTGCGACCAGGTCCAGAATCGCCTGCGGACTCGCTTTGTAGCCGACCCCGACCAGTTCCGTATGCGCCATCGCGTTGATGGTTTCCGCGCCGACGAGCGAAGAGGTGCTGGCCGTACCGTAGGAGAGCTGCCCGGGATGCGCGATGGCGTAGGCGATGAGTTCCCGGGTATTGCCGACCGGCAGATCGGGATTCACCACCAGCATGAAGGCGAGCGTGCCGATGCGCGCGATCGGCTCGAAATCCCTGAATGGATCGTAGGGGAGTCTTTTGTAAAGATGCGGATTGGCACTGTGCGTGGAATTCGTCGTCATGAACAGCGTATAGCCGTCCGGCGGACTTTGCGCGACCAGCATGGCGGCAATCTGCCCGTTGGCGCCGGCGCGATTGTCGACGATCACGCTTTGCCCGAGGCGTTGCGACAGCGCCTGCGCCAGGACGCGGCCCGCGGCGTCGGTGGCGCTGCCCGCGGCGAACGGAATCACCAGCTTGATCGGTTTCGACGGGTAGGTCTCGGCAAACGCTTGCGGGAATGGTGTCGCGAGAAGGAGTGCGAGTGTGAAATTGATCAGTCTCATGTATTTGTCAGTGCCCGGTGCTCAGTGCCAAGTGCAGAAAATCAACACCCAACGCAAAGGCGCAAAGGACGCAAAGAAAGAAAAAATTCAATATTGTGAAAAGAATTCATGGCTCGGAAAAAACCAGTGTGATTGAGGTTTAGGTTCGTGAGGTCTAACAGTCAGCGCCTCGCCTTGTTCGTGTCTTCGCCATACGGCGGCGAGTAGATCACCAGCACTTTCGCGGGCCGGTCGCCGACGGCAGTAAAGACATGCGGCATGTCCGGCGGAAAGAAGCAGCAATCGCCGGGATCCAATTCGCAGATCTCCCCGCCGACTTCGGCGCGGGCCCGGCCCTCGAGGAGGTAGCAGACCTGTTCGATGCCCGGATGCGAGTGCGGCAATGCACCGCGACCCGGCTCCATGACGCCCAGCACCATTTCGACGTGTCTGGCCCCGACGTTCTCCGCCCCGATCAGCCGGCGGTTCGCCGTGCCGGTGTGGTTTGCGGGGCTGTAGGGCTTCACGTCGGATGCGCGGACAAAGTAGCGCGAGTGTGCGGATGTCGGCATGTGAACCTCCTGTCAGACGGCTTCCCAGCGCTGGCTGCGCTCGGACTGGAACAGCGCATCGATCACGCGCATGCCCTGGATTGCGTCCTCGATGCCGTAAGGCAGGCTGATCTCGCCGCGCACTGCGCGCGAAAACGCTTCACCCTGCAGCATGTACTGGTCGCTTTCAGGCAAGATCTCGGTGCGAATACCGGCACCGGCCAGCGACGAGCCATCGTCGACGAACAGCGTAGTCCTGGCACCCTGCGGCGCATTGACCGGAATCTGGATTTCGATGCGCCCCTTGGTCCCGCACAGGTGCACGCGCTGATAAGGCGTGGATTGCGTCGACACCGTGAAGTCAAGGTGGCGGCCGGAACCGAAATCGACCAAGGCGCTGGTCAGCCGGTCGGTCCGGAATTGCGGGTCGCGATCGATCAGCGCGATGCCGCGTTGCGGTTCGGCCTCGAAGAAGAAACGCCCGGCGGTGATCGGATAGCAGCCAATGTCGTAGAGCGCGCCGCCGCCGATTTCCGCCTTGTTGCGGATGTTCGCGGGATCGGAATTGGAATAGCAGAATAAAAACTGCACGACACGCAAGGTGCCGATGTCGCCTCCGCGCACGAGCTCGCGCGCCCGCAGCCATTGCGGATGGAAGCGCACCATGAAAGCCTCCATGATCAGCACTCTCCCCGCGGCCGCTTGCAAATTACGAGCCTCCTGCGCGTTCAGCGCGATCGGCTTTTCGCACAGCACATGTTTGCCGGCCGCCGCAGCCTGCAACGTCAGCGGCACATGCAGATGGTTCGGCAGCGGATTGTAGACCGCCTCGATTTCGGGATCCGCGAGCAATTCCTCATAAGTCCCGTAAGCTTTCGGAATGCCCAATTCACCGGCCGCCCTGCGTGCCGAATCGATTGATCGGGATGCGATAGCCCGGATTTCACAGCACGCACTTTTCTGCATGCCGGGCAGCACGCGCTGCAATCCGATCTTCGCCGTGCTCAGCACACCCCAGACGACTTTTTTCATTTCCCCTCCCCGGTGCAGGATTTCCCGGAAGTCTACATCGGACCGGGCGGGTTGCCGCAGAACGGGCAATCCGGCGAAATTCGCGAGTCATTTTTGCCGGCGAAAATATCGTCGCTGGGCAGCTAAAGGCGGTGTAGTGTGATCGGCATACCTGGCGCCGGCTCCATCCACCGCAAAGGGCATTCCTTGCAGCGCACCAAGAAACCGAAACCGCTGGCAGTCTGCAACATTTGCCGCGCATTGATCGGCCCGCAGCAACGTGTCAATCAGCGGTGCGACAAAGTCGTTAACGGCAGGCGCTGCGCGGGA
>DATFUO010000030.1:0-33182 GCA_035260785.1 Burkholderiales bacterium | reverse complement strand
GCCTTGCGCGCAGCGAGGCCTTTTTTGATCGCATCCTGGTGCGAACCGGAGAAGGCCGTGAACACCAGTTCCCCGCCGTAGGGATGGCGCGGATGCACCGGCAACTGGTTACAGTGCTCGACCGTGCGGATCACGGCATTGATGTCTGAGAAATCGAGCCCCGGGTCGATTCCCTGGGAATAGAGATTGAGGGCCAGCGTCACGAGGTCTACGTTGCCGGTGCGCTCGCCGTTGCCGAACAGGCAACCCTCGATGCGGTCGGCGCCCGCCATGACCGCAAGTTCCGCGGCCGCCACCGCGCAGCCGCGGTCGTTATGCGGATGCACGGACAACACGATGCTTTCGCGATTGGCTACGTGGCGGCCAAACCATTCGATCTGGTCGGCATAGACGTTGGGGGTGGCCATTTCCACCGTAGCGGGCAAATTCAGGATGACCGGTTGCTTTGGCGTCGGCCGCCATATTGCGTTCACCGCGTCGCAGATATCGACAGCGAAATCCAGTTCGGTGCCGGTAAAGCTCTCCGGCGAATACTGGAAGACCCAGTCAGTCTGCGGCTGTTGATTTGCGCACTCGAGAACGACTCGCGCGCCCTCCACGGCGATGTCGACGATGCCCGGCTTGCCCAAGCCGAACACGACCCGGCGCTGCACCGTCGAAGTCGAGTTGTACAGATGCATGATGGCGCGCTTCACGCCGCGCAGCGATTCGAAGGTGCGCCGGATCAGCGGTTCGCGCGCCTGGGTCAGCACCTGCACGGTGACATCGTCGGGAATCAGCTTTTCCTCGACGAGCTTGCGAACGAAATCGAAATCGGTCTGGGACGCGGCGGGAAAACCGATCTCGATTTCCTTAAATCCGGTTTTCAGCAGCTGCATGAACATGCGCATCTTGCGCTCGGCATCCATCGGCTCGATCAGCGCCTGGTTGCCGTCGCGAAGGTCGACGCTGCACCAGACCGGCGGCCGGGTGATGACCTGGTTCGGCCAGGTCCGGTCGGCTAACGCGACCGGGGCAAAGGGACGGTACTTTTGCGACGGGATCTTGATCATGGCTGGGCTCGCACGTAGGGATTGCCAGATCCGCCTGAAGTTTCCGGCGGGCTTGGGTACTGCGACTGTGGGTTTGGTTTATGTGCGCGCGGGGCGCAGCAGCAGGCCGGCCAGCGGAAAGCTGGCGGGGAGAAGAACGAGTTGGCCGTGCTGTTGGGAATACATGTGCCGGACTATAAGCACATTTTTCAGCCTCTGCAAGCCCTTAGGGCGCAAAGGGCGGCGCTGGCGGCTTGCGGCGCAGCCTTTCCCAGGCCCACATTACGTAGCCCGAGGCGGCATAGATCGCAAACAGGCTGAACAGGACTTCGGGCAGATTATTGGCGACCTGCATCAGTGCCACCACGCTGAGCGCAATGATCACCAGCACCCGAAACGGCACGCTCTTGCGCAGGTTGATGTCCTTGCCGCTGTAAAAACGCACGCTGCTGACCATGGTGATGCCGGCAAAGAGCATCAGCGCCCAGGCCAGCAGAGGCACGTCGGCACGGGCGACGTCGTAGGATTCCATCGCCCATACCAGACCCGCAATCAGTCCGGCCGCGGCCGGACTCGGCAATCCCTGGAAGTAGCGCTTGTCGACGACGTCGATATTGGTGTTGAAGCGCGCCAGGCGCAACGCCGCGCAAGCGCAATAGACGAAGGCGGCGAACCAGCCCAGCTTGCCCATGCCTTTGAGCGACCATTCGTAAATCACCAGCGCCGGTGCCGCGCCGAACGAGACCATGTCGGACAGACTGTCATATTCGGCGCCGAATTCGCTTTGCGTGCGCGTCAGCCGCGCCACCCTGCCGTCGAGGCCGTCGAATACCATCGCCGCGAATATGCCCTGCGCGGCGAGCTCGAACTGCAGATTCATGGCCTGAACGATGGCATAGAAGCCCGCGAACAACGCGCACGTGGTAATTGCATTGGGAAGCCAGTAAATGCCGGTGCGGCGGATGCCGGTGCGGCTGAGCCAGCGGACCTTGGGCACGGGATGATTCATTCCAGGCTCATGATTTGGCCGGCAACCGCGCCAGGATGGTTTCGCCGGCGAAAACCTTGTCGCCTACTGCGGCATGCGGCATGGACTCGAGAGGCAGGTACACGTCGACGCGGGAACCGAAGCGGATGAAGCCGAAACGCTGTCCTCGCTTCAGCCGGTCCTTGGTCTGTACATAGCACAGTATGCGGCGCGCGATCAGGCCGGCGACCTGCACGCAGGTCACCTCGGCGCCGCTATCGGTATGAATCCACAATGCGTTGCGCTCATTCTCGAGCGAAGCCTTGTCGAGCGCGGCATTCAGGAACCGTCCGGCGAAGTACCAGCCCTTGCGGACCTCGCCATCCACCGGACTGCGATTCGAATGCACGTTGAACACGTTCATGAATACGCTGATCTTCAGCGCATTGCGATCCAGGTACGGATCCCTGGCTTTTTCCACTGCGACAACGCGTCCGTCGGCGGGCGAAATCACCGCGTCGACGTCGGCGGGCAGGGATCGCGGCGGATCGCGAAAGAATTGCAGGATGAAAAGCGTTGCCAGCCAGAGCGGGAGCGACCACCAACCCCAACCGCTGGTGACCACTATCGACAGGACGAGGGCGGCCGCCAGGAACGGCCAGCCCTCTTTTGCGATGATCGGATGCGGGTAATCGGTTGTCACGGTCTGAGAGGCGCGGGACGAGGGAAAAGGCGCATGTCTCGTCATTCCTTTTCCGCTAACCCGTCACTAGTTCCTGGACTTGTCGACCAGGCGGTTGGCCTTGATCCAAGGCATCATTTCGCGCAGCTTGCCGCCGACTATTTCGATCTGGTGCTCGCGGCCGATGCGGCGCATGGCGCCCAGTTTGGTGGCGCCGGTCTTGTTCTCGAGCAGGAATTCCTGGGCGTATTGCCCGGTCTGGATTTCCTTGAGGATCTTGCGCATCTCCTTGCGCGTCTCCTCGGTAATGATGCGCGAGCCGCGTGTGAAGTCGCCGTACTCGGCGTTGTTCGAGATCGAATAGCGCATGTTGGCGATGCCCCCCTCGTAGATCAGGTCGACGATCAGCTTGAGTTCGTGGAGGCATTCGAAGTACGCCATTTCCGGAGCATAACCCGCTTCCACCAGCGTCTCGAAGCCCGCCTGGATCAGCGCAGTGGTGCCGCCGCACAACACGACCTGCTCGCCGAACAGGTCGGTCTCGGTCTCTTCGCGGAAATTGGTTTCGATGATGCCGGCCTTGCCGCCACCGATGGCTGCGGCATACGACAGCGCCAGATCACGCGCCTTCTTCGACGGATTCTGGTGGATTGCGATCAACATCGGAACGCCGCCGCCCTGAACGTAGGTGGAACGCACCGTATGTCCCGGAGCCTTCGGCGCCACCATCACGACATCCAGATCGGCGCGCGGCGTGACCTGGCCGAAATGGATGTTGAAGCCGTGCGCAAAGGCCAGTGCCGCGCCTTTTTTGATGCCGCCTTCGATTTCCTTGTAGACCTCGCCGATATGCTCGTCCGGCAGCAGGATCATCACGAAATCCGCATTTTTCACGGCGTCGGCCAGTTCCTTGACTTCCAGCCCGGCTTTTTTCGCCTTGTCCCACGAAGCGCCGCCCTTGCGCAGGCCGACTGTGACCTTGACGCCGGAATCCTTGAGATTGAGCGAATGGGCATGCCCCTGCGAGCCGTAACCGAGGATGGTGACTTTCTTGCTCTTGATCAGACGCAGGTCTGCGTCCTTGTCGTAGAAAACTTTCATGTTCGCCTCTTGTGATAAATGCGTTTAGGAGTGACGGGGAAGGAGAAGGGGGATTGTAAGGAGAAAACTCTTGCCTGGCCCCCCTCAGCCTCTCGTCCCTCACCCCTTACTGGACTTTCAGGATGCGCTCGCCGCGGCCGATACCCGAGGCGCCGGTGCGCACCGTTTCCAGGATCACGCCCTGTTCGAGCGCCCCCAGAAAAGCATCGAGCTTCGCTCCGGTGCCGGTGAGCTCGATGGTGTATGCCTTGTCCGTTACATCGACGATGCGACCGCGGAAAATATCCGCCATGCGCTTCATCTCTTCGCGATCCTTGCCCGAGGCGCGCACCTTGACCAGCATCAGTTCGCGCTCGATATGGTCGCCGTCCGACAGATCAACGACCTTCACGATGTCGATCAGCTTGTTCAATTGCTTGGTTATCTGTTCGATCACATCGTCCGAGCCGGAGGTCACGATCGTCATGCGCGACAACGACGGATCTTCGGTCGGCGCGACGGTCAGCGACTCTATGTTGTAGCCTCGCGCCGAGAACAGGCCGGCCACGCGCGACAGCGCACCCGGCTCGTTCTCCATGAGTAGGGAGATGATGTGACGCATTTTGAATTAAACCAGAATCATTTCCGACAAGCCTTTGCCGCCCGGCACCATCGGAAAAACGTTCTCGGTCTGATCGGTGATGAAGTCCATGAACACGAGGTCGTTCTTGCGGCTGAACGCCTCCTTGAGCGCCGGTTCGACATCCTCCGGCTTGTCGATGCGCATGCCGACGTGGCCATACGACTCGGTGAGCTTGACGAAGTCTGGCAATGCATCCATGTAGGATTCCGCATAGCGGTTGCCGTGAAAGAATTCCTGCCACTGGCGGACCATGCCCATGTAGCGGTTGTTCAGGTTCACGATCTTGACCGGCAGGCGATACTGCTTCGCCGTGGACAGTTCCTGGATGCACATTTGAATGCTGGCCTCGCCGGTGACACAGGCGACAGTTGCGTCCGGATGCGCAAGCTGGACTCCAAGCGCATAGGGCAGGCCTACGCCCATCGTGCCCAGGCCGCCCGAATTGATCCAGCGCCGCGGCTTGTCGAACTTATAGAACTGCGCGGCCCACATCTGGTGCTGGCCCACATCCGAGGTCACGTACATGTCCATGTCCTTGGTCAGCTCATAGAGCTTCTCGACCACGGCCTGCGGCTTGATGATTTTCGAGTCGCGGTCGTACTTCAGGCAATCGCGGCCCTTCCATGCGCCGATCTGGTCCCACCAGGTCTTGACCGCTACCGGGTCCGGCCGCTCCTTGCCAGCGGCCAGCTGGCGGTTCATTTCCTGCAGGACCTCCCTCACATCGCCGACGATGGGCACGTCCACGCGCACGCGCTTTGAAATCGAGGACGGATCGATGTCGACGTGGATGATCCTGCGTTCTTCCTGGAAGAAGTGGGCCGGATTGCCGATCACGCGGTCGTCGAAACGCGCACCGATGGCCAGCAGCACATCGCAATTCTGCATCGCCATGTTTGCTTCAAAGGTGCCGTGCATGCCGAGCATGCCGACGAACTGCGGATCGGTGGCCGGATAGCCCCCCAATCCCATCAGCGTATTGGTGCAGGGAAAGCCCAGCGTGTGGACCAGTTGCAGGAGTTCCGGCGCCGCGTTGCCGAGCACGACACCACCGCCCGTGTAGATCATCGGGCGCTTGGCGTCCAGAAGGAGCTGCAGCGCTTTTCTGATCTGGCCGCTGTGTCCCTTGACCACCGGGTTGTACGACCGCATCGACACCGACTGCGGATAGAAGAAATTCGTCTTCGCGGTCTGCACGTCCTTGGGGATATCCACGAGGACCGGGCCGGGACGCCCGGTGGCGGCGAGGTAGAACGCCTTTTTCATCGTGACCGCGAGGTCCTTGACGTCCTTGACAAGGAAATTGTGCTTGACGCAGGGACGTGTCACCCCGACCGCGTCGACTTCCTGGAAAGCATCCTGGCCGATCGCATGGGTCGGTACCTGCCCGCTGATGATAACCACCGGGATGGAGTCCATGTACGCAGTAGCAATGCCGGTAACCGCATTGGTTACGCCCGGACCCGATGTAACCAGGACCACACCGACTTTTTCGGTCGAACGCGCATAGGCATCCGCAGCATGAACCGCCGCCTGTTCGTGGCGTACCAGAATGTGCTTTACCTTCTCCTGCTTGAAGATTTCGTCGTAAAGGGGAAGGACCGCGCCACCCGGATAACCGAACATGAATTCGACGCCTTCTTCGTGAAGGCATCGCAACGTGATTTCGGCACCGGACAGCTCGGTAGTAACGCCGGCAGTCAGTTCCATGGAAATACCCGAGAAGCGCTAAGTTGAGAAAATTACTGCGAAAACTTCGCAAGATACCGGCATCGGGAATGTCGGTCAAGGTAAAGGCCGGGCGCGCCACAGTAGCGATTGTCTGGCGGCATTCGGGAAAACCCCTTTGAACTACTGCCGGGCGCGGATCCAGCGCTTCCAGGCATCGAACAGCCTGGCCTCGCGGGCAGCTATGGCGGACCGCTTCCACAGCGTGTCGGTCCAGAAATCGTCCTGGGTGAGGGTACACATGAGGCCGCCCGCCTCTTCCAGGATCAGTGAACCCGCCGCATAGTCCCAGAGCTTCTGTCCCCCATGCAGGTAAACGTCGAAGCGGCCCGCGGCGACGTAGCACCATTCCAGAGTGCTGGCGCCGAAATTACGCTGCGACGAGTACGGCGGTTCGGCCACCAGTTCACGCGCCAGCCCGGATGGCAGACGCTTGAAATCCACCTGCGCCATGGCATTGCGCAAGTGCGGAACATGCTCCTTGATCGGCAGGCGTTCGCCATTGAGGAAAGCCCCGCCCCCCTTTTCGGCGTAGAACACTTCATCGGCGATCGGATCGTAGACCACGCCGAGCACGCTGCGCCCGTTGATCATCAGCGCCACCGAGACGGCAAAATACGGCAGCCCATTGACGAAGTTGGAGGTCCCGTCGATCGGATCGACGCACCAAAGCCCTTCCGTACCTGCAAGCCAGTACTCCGCCTGCTGCTCCGGCGTCATTTCCTCGGCGACGATCGGACCTGAATAAATTCCCGGCAGGACGCGGGACAATGCTTCCTGCGCCGCCAGGTCAGCCTCGGTAAACAGGCTGCCGTCGGATTTGCGCTGGTGCGCGACCTTCAAATAGCGCGGCATGACTTCCTTCGCCGCGACTTCCCGCACACAGGCGATGACCTGCTCCAGCATGCCCCGGATGGGTCTGACTACCGCTTCCATTTGATCGAGCATCCCTGGCTTGGAATCTGGGCGGCCGGACCGCGGCCGGTTTCGGCAACCGTCTTCATGGCCTCGAACAGATCGCGTCTGGCATTCGCCACGGGCGCGGACTTCGAGGCGTCCAGGCGACCTCGATACTGCAATTCGAGGTTACGGTTGAAGCCAAAAAAGTCCGGCGTGCACACCGCGTCGTAGGCGCGCGCGACTTCCTGGGTTTCATCGAACAGATAAGGGAACGGAAATTTGAAATCGCGGGCCACGCGCTGCATGTTCTCGAACGAATCTTCCGGGTAATCGTCGGGATCGTTGGAACTGATCGCGATTGCATTGACGCCGAGTGTCTTGAGTTCAGCGCAATCGCGGATCAGGCGTTCGCGAATGGCTTTGACGTAAGGGCAATGGTTGCAGATGAACATCACCAGCAGCCCGTTCGGTCCGCTCGCGTTCTGCAGCGCATAGCGTTTGCCATCCGTGGCGGGCAGATCGAAATCGCGCGCCTTCCAGCCGAAATTACAGACAGGCGGTTGCGACCCCATTCGTCAGACCCGCAGCCTGCCTGAAGCGCCCGCAGAAACGCTTGAAGCCCGTCCATAAATCCGGAGACAGTACCGATTGTGCATGGCAAAATCTTAGCATGGATAAAGACTTAGACAGAAAACCCACAGCAAAGTCGGGAGCGCGGTTCCATTTTCACGGCAAGCTCGGCAATGGTTCGGAAGTACGCCTACACCCCGACGCGGCCCATCATGCGGTGCGCGTGTTACGGCTCGCCGTGGGCGAACCCGTGGTGCTGTTCGACGGGCTGGGCGGTGAATTCGAGGCGCGAATTACGCGCATCGACAGGGGCGATGTATCGGTCAAGACTGGCACGCATCTCGATGTCGAGCGCGAATCCCGCTTGTACGTGCGCCTGGTGCAGGGACTGTCGAGCGGCGACCGCATGGACATTACCTTGCAGAAGGCGGTCGAACTCGGCGTGGCGGCAATCCAGCCTGTCGCCACCGAGCGCAGCGTCGTCAAACTCAAGGATGTACGCGCGCAACGCCGTGCCGAACACTGGCAGAACCTGGTGATCTCGGCATGCGAGCAATGCGGCCGCAATCGCGTGCCGGAAGTCTCGCCACTGATGAGTCTGCCCGACTGGCTGGCGCAACTCGAAATACCCGCCGCGGATGACGAAGCGAGAGTGCTGCTGTCTCCCACGGCAACCGTGCCGTTGAAGGCGCTGGCTCCGATGCCGCGCATGACCCTGCTGGTCGGTCCTGAAGGCGGCTTGTCGCCGGTGGAAAACCAGCTTGCTCAGTCGCGCGGATTTACGCCGGTGCGGCTCGGCCCGCGCATCTTGCGCACCGAGACCGCCGCGCTGGCCACGCTGTCCGCGATCCAGGCGCTTTGGGGGGATTTCTAGAATCCCGCTGCTATACTTCGCGTCCAAATTTCCCGACTCGACCGAACGCAAAAACATGGAAATCAGGAACAGCGCCTTCATCGTCACCGGCGGCAGCTCCGGCCTCGGCGCGGCGACCGTGGAAATGGTGGTCGCAGCCGGCGGCAACGCGATCATCGCCGACGTAAACAAGGCCCAGGGCGAGGCATTGGCGGCCAGGCTCGGCAAGCACGCGCGTTATGTCGAGTGCGACGTGACCCGTGAGGACCACGGGAAAGCGGTTGTTGCCGCCGCGCTGAAGGAGTTCGGCGCTCTGCAGGCGCTGGTGAACTGTGCGGGCATCGCCATCGGCGAAAAAACCGTCGGCAAGGAGGGCCCGCATTCGCTGGAAAAATTTGCCAAAGTCATCAGCATCAATCTGATCGGCAGTTTCAACATGATCCGCCTGGCCGCGGACGCGATGGCGAAACTGCAGCCCAACGCGGCCGGCGAGCGAGGCGTGATCGTCAACACGGCTTCGGTCGCGGCGTTCGACGGCCAGATCGGCCAGGCGGCGTACGCGGCGTCCAAGGGCGGCATCGTCGGCATGACGCTGCCGATCGCGCGCGACCTGTCGCGCAGCGGCATCCGCGTCGTGACCATCGCGCCGGGCATTTTCGAGACGCCGATGCTCATGGGCATGCCGCAGGAAGTGCAGGACGCGCTCGGCAAAATGGTGCCGTTCCCGCCGCGCCTGGGCCGTCCGGCCGAATACGCGCAACTCGTCAGGCAGATCGCTGAAAATGAAATGCTGAATGGCGAGGTGATCCGGCTGGATGGAGCGATCAGGATGCAACCAAAATGAGCGATCCCACGGCAGGCATTTCATTTCGGTGCAGGCTAACCTGCTTCAGCAGGTTAAGCTCGACAACGCTTTGTTTGTCGAGCGGCCGAAGCCAAAATGAAATGCTAAATGGCGAGGTGATCCGGCTCGGCGGCGCCATCCGCCTGCAACCGATATAACCGATTCGCCAACCGACATGCAAGCCGCCCAACAAGCCCACTTCGTACGCTGGTTCCGCGCCGCGGCACCGTATATCCACGCGTTCGGCGGGCGCACGTTCGTTATCGCCTTCGGTGGCGAAGTCGTGGCGGACGGCTCCTTCGTCGCGCTCACACACGACCTGAATCTGCTCGCCAGCCTCGGCGTACGCCTGGTACTGGTACACGGCGCGCGGCCGCAGATCGAAGCGCAGCTCAGGGCCGCAGGCCTGAAAACGCAGTACGTAAGGGGAATCCGCGTCACTGATGAACAGGCCCTTGCCGGCGTAAAACAGGCAAGCGGCCAGGTTCGCGTGGAGATCGAGGCCTTGCTGTCGATGGGACTGCCGAACTCGCCGATGGCGAATGCCGACATTCGCGTCGCATCGGGCAACTTCGTCACGGCACGCCCGCGCGGCGTCGTTGACGGAGTGGACATGTGTTACACCGGCGAGGTACGCAAAGTCGACGCGGATGCGATCAACATTCGCCTCGACGACGGCGAACTGGTGCTGCTGTCCCCGCTCGGCTACTCGCCTACCGGCGAAATCTTCAACCTTACGCTCGAAGACGTCGCGGCCGAAACCGCAATGGCACTGGGAGCGGAAAAGCTCGTGTTCCTGATGAACGAACCCGGGCTGAAGGGCAAAAACGGCCGCCTGATGCGCGAACTCACGGTATCCGACGCCGAGAACCTGCTGCGCAAGGAACAGTCGCTGTCGGACGACGCCAGGCTATACCTGCCGCACGCGATCAAGGCTTCCAAGGGAGGAGCGGCCCGCGTGCACATGATCAGCCGCCATGCCGATGGTGCGCTGCTGCTGGAATTGTTCACCCATGACGGCGTCGGCAGCATGCTCACGCGCGACCCTCTCGAGCAGCTGCGCGATGCGACCATCGAAGACGTCGGCGGCATCCTGCGGCTGATCGAACCGCTGGAGGCCGACGGCACGCTGGTCAAACGTTCGCGCGAACTGCTGGAGATCGAGATATCCCGGTTCAGCGTGCTCGAGCACGACAAAGTCATCGTCGGCTGCGCCGCACTCTATCCATTCGCGAACGAGAAATCGGCCGAACTCGCCTGCGTAGCCGTCGATCCCGACTACCGCGACTTGGGCGCCGGCGAACAGTTGTTGAAGCGGATCGAGGAGCGGGCGAAAAAACAGCGCGTCAAGCGGCTGTTCGTACTGACCACGCGCGCCGCGCACTGGTTCATCGAGCATGGTTTCGTCACGGCGGATGTGAGCAGCCTGCCGAAACAGAAACAGGCACTTTATAACTATCAGCGCCGCTCCAAGGTCTTGATCAAACCGGTCTAGGGTCCTGATCAAACCGGTCTAGCCCCTGCGTTGCCGCGACCGGGGGCCTATAATCGTCGCAGAATTATTGCGCCTGGCGCTTGTCACAATGATGTAACCAAACAGCGGTGAAAACAATCTAACCTGTTGATAGATAAAAATGGCAAGAACGGTGAAGTGCGTCAAGCTCGGACGGGACACCGAGGGGCTGGATTTTCCTCCCTTCCCCGGAGAACTGGGCAGGCGCGTATTCGAGAACGTTTCCAAAGAGGCCTGGAAGGGCTGGCTCGAGCACCAGAAAATGCTGGTAAACGAGAACCGGCTGAGCCTCGCGGATCCCAAGGCACGCAAATATCTCCTGGAACAGACCGAGAAGTATTTCTTCGGTCAGGGAGCCGATGCGGCTACGGGCTACGTTCCGCCGCCGAAGGGCTAGCTTAAGTCGCTAGTCGCGCCGGGTAAGCATGTCCGGCGCCGCCCTTCTCCGTTCGCCGGCCTGACCGGGGAGAAAAAAATTATCAAAGCGGGTCACACCAAGGCGGAGTCGGCCGACCGCGCAGCTACGCTCGCGCCGGAGAAGGCGGCCAGAAAGCGGGCTGCACTCGTCGCCGACAAATCGGGCAAGGTCAGGCGGTCCAATCCCCAGCTCTATCTCAACCGGGAATTTGCCCAACTCGAATTCAACCGCAGGGTGCTGGCCCAGGCCGAAGATGCCGAGGTGCCGTTGCTCGAACGCCTGCGATTCCTGTGCATCGTCAGCAACAATCTCGACGAGTTCTTCGAGATCCGGGTTGCCGGCCTGAAGGCACAGATCGAACTCGGTGCCGACTTCACCGGTCCGGACGGCGCGTCGCCCTCGCAAGTATTCCGGGAAGTTTCCCTGCGGGCGCACGAGCTGGTTGCGCGCCAGTATCAACTGTGGAACGAGGAGCTTTTGCCGCAACTCGCGCGCGAGGGCATCCGCTTCCTGCGCCGGCACCACTGGAATGATGCGCAAAAAGCCTGGATCAAGGCGTTCTTCCTTAAGGAGATCATGCCGGTGATGACGCCGATCGGGCTCGACCCGGCGCATCCTTTCCCGCGCATCCTCAACAAGAGCCTGAACTTCGCGGTCCAGCTTTCCGGCAAGGACGCATTCGGCCGCAACTCGGGTTTTGCGCTGGTACAGGCGCCGCGCGTCCTGCCACGGGTGATCATGCTGCCGCGCGAAGTCGCTGGCGACGATCATGGATTCGTATTCCTGTCGTCGATCATTCACGCGCATGTCGACGAGTTGTTCTCCGGCATGGAGGTGCAGGGCAGTTATCAGTTTCGCGTCACCCGCAACAGCGACCTGTTCGTGGACGAAGAGGAAGTCAAGAACCTGCGTCTTGCGTTGCAGGGCGAATTGCCGCAGAGGCATTTCGGCGACGCCGTGCGCCTCGAAGTGGCCGACCTGTGCTCGCCCGTGATTTCCGAATTCCTTCTGCAGCAGTTCAATCTTACCGCGCTGGATCTTTATCAGGTGACCGGTCCGGTGAACCTGGTGCGTCTCATGCAGGTACCCGACTGGGTGGATCGCCCCGACCTCAAGTACCCCGCGTTCACCCCCGGCTTTCCGGCCGCGCTTACCAAAGTCCCGGACATTTTTGCGGCAATTCGCAAAGGCGACATTTTGCTCCACCACCCTTATCAGTCGTTCAGACCGGTGATCGGTTTCATCCAGCAGGCCGCCATCGATCCCGATGTGGTCGCAATCAAGCAGACTGTCTACCGCACCGGCGCCAACTCCGAACTGATGCAGGCGCTGCTGGAAGCCGCGCGCAACGGCAAGGAGGTCACCGTCGTTGTCGAACTCATGGCGCGCTTCGACGAAGAGGCCAACATCAACTGGGCGGCGAAGCTGGAGGAAGTCGGCGCACATGTAATTTACGGCGTCGTCGGACACAAGACCCACGCCAAGATGTCGATGGTATTGCGCCGCGAAGAGGACGGGCTGAGGCGCTACGTGCATCTGGGCACCGGCAACTATCACGCGCGCACGGCCATGTCATATACCGATTTCGGCCTGTTCAGCTGCCTTGACGAGATCGGCGCCGACGTGAACGAGGTGTTCATGCAGCTCACGGGATTGGGCAAGGCGGGCAAACTCAAGTATCTGTGGCAGTCGCCGTTCACGCTGCATGCGCAGATCCTGGCGGCAATCCGGCAGGAAGCGGAGCATGCCAGGGCGGGAAAGGAAGCCGGGATCATCGCCAAGATGAACGCGCTGCTCGAGCCCGAGATCATTTCCGCTCTGTACGAGGCATCGATGGCCGGCGTGCAGGTCGATCTCATCGTCCGCGGCGTGTGCGCGCTGCGTCCCGGTATTGCCGGGCTCTCGGACAACATCCGCGTGCGGTCCGTCATCGGTCGTTTTCTCGAACATCACCGCGTGTTCTATTTCAAGAGTACCGAAGCCGTGCTGCTGTCCAGCGCGGACTGGATGGATCGCAATTTCTTTCGTCGCATCGAAGTGTGTTTTCCCGTGCTCGACGACAAACTCAAGAAGCGTGTCATCGACGAATCACTGAAAACCTATCTCGCCGACGTTGGCGAGGCCTGGGAGATGGACGGCGAAGGGCGCTACGAGCGCAAGAAGGCCGCCCATGGCAAGCGCCAGGCGGCGCAGGCGGCGTTGCTCGCCCGGCTTTCGTCCGGCCCCGCGCCAGCCTGAATCCAGAGTGGCTCCTCGTCATCGCATCATCGCCGCCGCGGGCGCCCGATTTTCCAGGCGTATCATGAAATGGAATTGATTTTGTGGCGTCACGCGGAAGCCGCCGACGGCACACCCGATCTGGCGCGCAACCTTACCGCCAAGGGCAGGAAGCAGGCGCAAGAGGTCGCGAACTGGTTGCGTCCGCGGCTGCCGAAACACACGCGCGTAATCGTCAGCCCGGCGGAGCGTACCCTGCAGACCGCGAAGGCATTGAGGGCGGATTTTGAAATCGTGCGCGACCTCGCTCCCGGCGCGTCGGCGATTGCCGTGCTCGCCGCGGCGCGCTGGCCGGAGTCCGACGCAGCCGTACTCGTGATCGGCCACCAACCCTCGCTCGGCCTGGTGGCGTCGATGCTGATCGCCGGCGAACCGATGCCCTGGAGCATCAGGAAAGGCGGGCTCTGGTGGCTTTCCCGACGGGCGCGTGGCGAGCAGCGCCAAGTGGTGCTGCGCGCAGTCGTCTCTCCCGATCTGATTTAGGTAATGGCGACTCCAAATCTCGCCAAGAAGTCACGAAGAACGCTTTTCAATCCCTCTTGAGGGGTGCAAGAAGTAAATCGAACAGGGACTGAAAGGAAAACAACAAATGTTCGAATCGGCGGAGCTGGGTCACGCAATCTCAAAGCAGACCTATGCGCGCCAGGTTCCGAAGCTGCGCGAAGCGCTGCTGGACGCGCAGTACGACCTGTTTGCGCGCGGGCGCTTTCCGGCGGTGGTGCTGATCGCCGGCGTGGATGGCGCAGGCAAAGGCGAAACCGGCAATCTGCTCAATGAGTGGATGGACCCGCGCCACATCCGCGTGGCCGCGTTTGGCGAGCCGTCGGACGAGGAACGCGAACGCCCGCCGATGTGGCGCTACTGGCGGGAACTGCCGCCGAAAGGCAAGATCGGCATTTTTTTCGGGCATTGGTACACCGATCCCATCCTCGATCGCGTCTATCGAAAGTCCAAACAGTCGCAGTTGATTCAGAGCATCGAAGAGATCGTGCGCTTCGAGAAAATGCTCACCGACGAGGGCGCACTGCTCCTCAAATTCTGGTTTCATCTGTCCAGGGAAAAACAGAAGACCCGCTTCAAGGCACTGGAAAAAGATCCGAAGACCCGGTGGCGGGTGACCGAAACGGATTGGCGGCATTTCAAGCTTTACGACCGGTTTCGCAAGGTCAGTGAGCTGGCGCTGCGCCAGACCAGCCTGGCGTCCGCGCCGTGGATCGTGGTCGAAGGAGAGGACGCCCATTACCGCAATCTGACCGTCGGCCGCGCACTCCTGTCGGCAATGCGGGAACGCCTCGACCAGGATCCGCCAAAGCCGCCTGCCGATCGCATCCCCCCGATTCCGCCTCCGATCGACAACCGGACCATGCTGGGCGCGCTCGACCTTACGCCGAAACTCGATCAAAAAAGTTACGCGGAACTGCGTGCCCGGTACCAAGGCCGGCTCAACCTGCTGTCACGCAACCCCAGGTTCCGCAAACTCTCGGCAATTCTAGTATTCGAGGGCAACGATGCCGCGGGCAAGGGCGGGGCCATCCGCCGCGTTGCCGCAGCCCTGGACGCCCGACACTACCGGATCATTCCGGTGGCCGCGCCCACCGAAGAAGAGCGCGCCCAGCCCTACCTCTGGCGTTTCTGGCGGCACGTCCCGCGCCTCGGCCAGTTTGCGCTGTTCGACCGCTCATGGTACGGACGCGTGCTGGTGGAACGGGTCGAGGGCCTGGCCCGCGAGTTCGACTGGATGCGTGCCTATCCGGAGATCAACGACTTCGAACAGCAGCTCGCGGACAGCGGTGCGATCGTGATCAAATTCTGGCTGGCGATCAGCAAGGAAGAACAATACCGGCGCTTCAGGGAACGCGAAAAAACCGCGTTCAAGCGCTTCAAGATTACGCCCGAGGATTGGCGCAACCGCAAGAAATGGGACGCCTACGAAAAGGCGGTATGCGACATGGTCGATCGCACTTCGACCGACATCGCACCCTGGACGCTGGTGGAGGCTAACGACAAACTCCACGCCCGCGCCAAGGTGCTCAAAACGATCTGCGAGCGGATGGAAGCCGCCTTGAAGCGGTCTCGCTGATTTCTAATCCGCTGCCAGCATTTCCGAGGACTCGACTTCCGCCAGTTGCGGGATCGTCAGCTCGACGCCGAGCCCCCTCCAGTCTTTGGTCTCGTCGCGCAGTTCCGCCACCGTGAGGGGATTGGCGGCCAGCCACTTTGCGTCCAACTCGACAGTGAATGTGGATTTTCTCCTGGCCGAGCGAATCGCCGGCAGCCGCACTTCCGAACGGCTGCGATGCAGCAACGCCGCCAGCCGCAATGCGATCAGCACCGACCAGTCGTAATCCGCCCTGACGAGCCCATGCAGCTTGCCGAGCGACCCCCGGTGCGCCAGCACCAGCATGGAAAGCTGTGCCTGCTCCATCTTGGAAAAGCCCGGCATGTCGGCATTGGCGACGATATACGACGAATGCCTGTGATAGCCGCTGTGCGCCACCGTCAGCCCGATCTCCTGCAAACGCGCCGCCCATGACAGCATCTGCATCGGATACTCGTGTTCTTCCTTGCTGCCCTCGGCCAGCTGTTCGTAGAGCTTCAGTGCCAAACGCTCGACCCGATGCGCCTGGCCGGCATCCACGTGGTAGCGCTTCATGAACTGGCGCACCGTCAGTTCACGCATGTCGCGCCGGTGGGCGCGGCCGATCATGTCCCACAGGATGCCCTGGCGCATGGCGCCGGTGGCAAGCGTCATGTGCTCGACGTCGAGCTCCGCAAAAATTGCGCTCATGATGGCGAACCCGCCGGGTAGAACGGCAACGCGGTCGTCCTTCAAGCCCGGCAGAGCCAGCTTTGCCGTGTCGCCCGCCTTCAGCAGGGCCTGGCGCAGCCGCTCCAGCCCGTCCCGGGTAATGCCTGACGCGCTCCAGCCACTGGCTTCAATCATGTCGGCCAGCGCGCGCGCGGTGCCCGAAGAGCCCACTGCCATTTGCCAGTGCTTGCGCGAGTACTGCTTCTTGATGGTCTCCAGCTCGATGCGCGCCGCGGTTTCCGCGTGCTTCATGCTGGACTTAGCGAGCTTGCCGTCGGCAAAGAATTTCAGGCTGTAGCTCACGCAACCCATGTACAGACTTTCCAACCGGTGCGGCTGGTTGCCGGCGCCGACGATGAACTCGGTGGAGCCGCCGCCGATATCCACGACCAGACGCGTTTTCGGACTTGCCGGCAGGCTGTGCGCCACGCCCAGATAGATCAGCCGCGCCTCTTCGCGGCCGGCGACAACTTCGATCGGGAAGCCGAGTGCCGCCTCGAACTGCGGCACGAAATCGCGCGCGTTCTTGGCCACCCTGAGCGTATTGGTACCGACCGCGCGTACCGCGCCCGCAGGCAATCCGCGCAAGCGCTCGCCGAATCGTTTCAGGCATTCGATGGCGCGCGCCTGCGCCGCGTCGTCGAGTTGCTTGTCCGCGGTCAATCCGGCCGCAAGCCGCACCGGTTCGCGCAGGGAATCGAGGGGATAGATCTGGTCATCGACCACGCGGCCGACCTGGAGCCGGAAGGAGTTGGAACCGAGGTCGACGGCCGCAATGGTGGAGAAAGTTTCCATTGCGGTCATTTTGCCTCAAAACTCCTGCGGAGCTTAAAGCGCGCACCGCAGAGGACGCGGAGGAAAATCGAAGCAAGAAGACATTCGGCAGGAAATCCCGATGTCCGCTGCCACTGGCTCAAAGAGGGAATTCTGCCTCCTTTTCGCCCTAGCACTTCCTTTGCGTCCTAAAAGGGTACTCCACGCTTCGCGAGGGTAGCTGCGTCCTCTGCGGTGAGAGGGTTGGTGGAAGGCGTGAGGTGGGATCAGCCCATGACTTCGCGCTCGATCTCCTCGAGCGTGACATGGCGCACGTCCTTGCCCTTGACCATGTAGATGACGTACTCGGAAATGTTCTTGGCATGGTCGCCGATGCGTTCGATCGCCTTGGCGATGAACAGGATTTCGATCGAAACCGAGATCGTGCGCGGGTCTTCCATCATGAACGTGATCAACTGGCGCAGAACACCGCGGAACTCCTCGTCGACGTGCTGATCGCGACGAACCACTTCCGCCGACGTCGCAAGGTCCAGGCGCGCAAACGCGTCCAGAGACTTGCGCAGCATCTCCAGCGCCATGCTGGACATGCGGCGGATTTCCACGGTGCGCGGCTGCTGCAGGCGATCGGTCGAATAGATCAGTTTGGCCATGCGCGCGATCTTGGCAGCCTCGTCGCCGATGCGCTCCAGGTCGGTGATGGTCTTCACCACCGTCATCAGCATGCGCAGATCACCGGCTGTGGGCTGGCGGCGGGCGATGATGGTGCTGCAGTCCTCATCGATGCCGACTTCCTGTGCATTCACCAGATGATCGTTGTTCTCGACCTTGGTGCACATTTCGACATCGCCGGAAATCAGTGCATCCAGCGCCAGCTTGATCTGCTCTTCTACCAGGCCACCCATCTGCAGAACGCGGGCGCGCACGGCCTCGAGCTCGGCCTCGAACTGTTTGGATGTATGTTCGTTGTTCATCATCACCGCTGACCTCCGAAGCCCTGGACGATTCCTGCAGACCGCCAGTTTAAGTCCGCCAGATTACAAATAGGTTTCATCGAATCATGGTTTCATCGAACCATGGTCCGGACGCCGGTCGGCGTGCCCAGCAACAGCACGTCGGCCCCGCGCCGCGCGAACAGCCCGTTGGTCACCACGCCAACGATCTGGTCGATCGCTGCCTCCAGCGCGACCGGGTCGGCGAAGTCCAGGCCGCGCACGTCCAGGATCAGGTTGCCGTTGTCGGTCGTGAAGCCTTGCCGCAACTCCGGCCGACCGCCGAGGCGCACCAGCTCGCGGCCGACGTGGGAACGCGCCATCGGGATGACTTCCACGGGCAGCGGGAAGGCGCCCAGTACATCCTTGAGCTTGGATGCGTCGGCGATGCAGACGAATTTTCGCGCCACTGCCGCAACGATTTTCTCACGGGTGAGCGCGCCGCCGCCGCCCTTGATCATGTGCAACTGGCGGTCGATTTCGTCGGCACCGTCCACATAGACTGGCACGTCGGACACCGCATTGAGGTCGAACACCCGAATGCCGGCATTTTTCAACCGTGCGGTGCTCGCCTCTGAACTGGCCACAGCGCCCTCGATGCGGCCCTTGATTCCGGCCAGTTCATCGATGAAGCAATTGGCCGTCGACCCGGTGCCGACACCGACAATGCATTTATCCGGAATATGATCCAGGGCGGCTCTTGCCACCGCTTTCTTGAGTTGATCCTGGTCCATGCTGCTCATATCTGGCATTTCGCGTAAGCATAGCGGCAACGCCTTCGCGGTACAAATTCAGGCCGCGGCAGTTGCGCGGGCGGGCTGCCCGCTGGTACGCTCGATCGACACCGGAGAAATCATTGAAAATCGACTACCTCGAAAAAATTCTCGGCGCGCGCGTCTACGACGTGGCAATCGAATCGCCGCTGGACCTGGCACCCGCGCTGTCACGACGGCTTGGCAACACCGTTCTGCTCAAGCGCGAGGACATGCAGCCGGTGTTCTCCTTCAAGCTGCGGGGCGCTTTCAACAAGATGGCGCACTTGAGCGCCGCGCAGCTCAGACGCGGTGTCATTACCGCCTCGGCCGGCAACCACGCACAGGGCGTGGCGCTGGCCGCGCAGCGGCTCGGCTGCCGGGCGACCATCGTCATGCCAGCGACCACGCCGCAGATCAAGACAGCGGCCGTCGCGGCGCGCGGGGCACGGGTGGTGCTGTTCGGCGATTCCTACGACGACGCCTATGCGCATTCCCTGCAGATCGCAAAACGCGAAAAACTCAGCTTCGTGCATCCCTATGACGATCCGGACGTGATTGCCGGTCAGGGCACGGTCGGCATGGAAATCCTGCGCCAGCACGGCGGACCTATCGACGCAATATTCGTCGCGGTCGGCGGCGGTGGATTGATTTCGGGCATCGGCGCCTACGTCAAGCGGCTGAGGCCGGAGATCCGGTTGATCGGCGTGGAACCGGTTGACGCCGACGCGATGACGCGATCGCTCGCCGCCGGAAGGCGAGTAAAACTCGAACAGGTGGGACTGTTCGCCGACGGCGTGGCAGTCAAGCAGGTCGGCGTGGAAACCCTGAGGCTGTGCCGCGAGCTGGTGGACGAGATGGTCCTGGTGGACAACGACGCGATCTGTGCTGCGATCAAGGACGTGTTCGAGGATACGCGTTCGATCCTCGAGCCGGCCGGGGCCCTGGCGATCGCAGGCGCCAAGGCCTGGGTCGGGCGCCGCAAGGCCAAAGGCCGCACGCTGGTCGCGGTGGCCTGTGGCGCGAACATGAATTTTGACCGCTTGCGTTTCGTCGCGGAGCGCGCCGAACTGGGCGAGCAGCGCGAGGCCATCCTGGCCGTCACGATTGCCGAACAGCCCGGCAGCTTCCGCCAATTCTGCACTTTGCTCGGCCCCCGCAACGTCACCGAGTTCAACTACCGCTACTCGGATCCGCGCCAGGCGCATGTCTTCGTCGGCATACAGGTGCGCGATCGCGGCGAAATTCGCGCGCTGGTCGCGCGGCTGCGCAGGCATGGCCTGCCTACGCAGGACCTGAGCGATAACGAAATGGCAAAACTGCATGTGCGCCATCTGGTCGGCGGTCGCGCACCGTCGGTGAAGAACGAATTGCTTTACCGCTTCGAGTTTCCGGAACGGCCGGGCGCGTTGATGAATTTTCTGAAGCATATGGGACAGGGCTGGAACATCTCGTTGTTCCACTACCGCAACCACGGCGCCGATTTCGGACGCGTGCTGGTCGGCATGCAGGTGCCGCCGCGCGATAAGCCCGCATTCCGGCGCTTTCTGACGCAACTCGGCTACCCGAGCTGGGATGAAACCCGCAATCCGGCGCATTCGCTGTTCCTGTCTTAGTCGGATCGGCTCTTTACGCAACCGGCCGCTACGCCGCACGCCTATAATTGTGCGTGCAATTTTTTGCCGTATCGCGCGTTCACAAACGACCGTTGAGAACCCCTTTCCTACTGCTGCTGCTTGTTGCCTGCGAGGCATTCGCCGCGCCGCAGGATGATGTGTTCCTGGAAGCCCGCGATGCATTCCAGCGCGGCGACATTGCCAAGCTCAACGAGCGTGCTGCAAAACTCGACGACGACTATGCGTTGACGCCCTACGTGCGCTACTGGCAGCTCAGGTCGCGGCTCGCCGACGCGCCCCAGGGCGAGATAAAGAATTTTCTCGAGCGCAACGAAGGCAGCCTGGTCGCCGACCGCCTGCGTGCCGATTGGCTGCGGCAACTGGCCAGGGCCGCCGACTGGACGGCATTCATGCGCCAGTATCCGAAGCTCGGCACGGCCGATACCGAATTTGCCTGTTTTGCCTCGCAAGCCAGGTTGGCCCAGGGAGAATCCGGGGTGCTGAGCCAGGCCCGTCCCCTATGGTTTACGGCGCAGGTCCTGCCGGAAAGTTGCCTGCCGATCTTCAAGGCGATGTTCGACAAGCAGATGCTGACGGCAGAGGATAGCTGGAGCCGAGTGCGCCTTGCGCTCGAAAATGGCAATCTTTCCGGTGCGAGAATGCTGCTCGTGTACCTGCCTGCGGGTGAGCGGCCCGATCCAAAATCGCTGGAAGCCATTTCGAGGCGGCCGCAACGTTATCTGGACAAAGCGCCGCTGCTGCTGAAGACCCGCGGCCAGCGCGAACTGGCCATTTACGCCCTGTACAAGACCGCGGAATCATGGCCGGAGATCGCGGCCGACCATATGAGCCGGATCTCCGGCAAGCTGACCGACGAGGAGCGCGAGTACGCCTGGGCACAGATCGCCTCAGTGGCCGCGCGCAATCTGCATCCTGGTGCACTGGCATGGTTCAAAAACGCCGGCAACGGCATGAACGATCGCCAATTATCCTGGTACGGTCGCGCCGCCCTGCGCGCCGGGAACTGGAGCGATGTGCTGGCGGCCGTCAGTGCCATGTCGAGCGGCGAGCGGCTGCGTCCGCAATGGCGCTACTGGCGGGCGCGCGCGCTGGCCGCACTTGGCCGGCCGGCGGAAGCCAACGTATTGCTGGCGCCGCTTTCCAATGAATTCAACTTCTACGGTCAGCTTGCCGCCGAAGACCTCGGTACGTCCATCAGCTCGGCGCCTCAGACCTACCATCCGTCCGCAGACGAGGTCGATGCCGTCGCCGCCGACCGCGGCATCCAGCGCGCGCTGGCGCTGTACCGGGCCGGACTGCGTTACGAAGGGGCACTCGAATGGCAGTGGTCGATCAAGGACTTCGACGACAAACAATTGCTCGCCGCCGCCGTGCTCGCGGTGCGCAACGACTGGTATGAGCGCGCAATCGACACTGCCGAACGCACGGTGATCCTGCACGATTTCGGCCTGCGCTACCCGGCACCCTACCGCAAGCTGGTGCAGGATTACGCCCAACAGCTCGACCTCGACGAAGCCTGGGTATATGGCCTGGTGCGGCAGGAAAGCCGTTTCGTGCATACCGCACGCTCCTCCGCCGGGGCCAGCGGGCTGATGCAGCTGATGCCGGCTACGGCGCGCTGGGTCGCGAAGCGCCTGGGGCTGAACGGCCATCACACGACGCTGACCGAAACGGTCGATACCAACATCGGTCTGGGTACCTACTATCTCCGGCAGGTGCTCGACTCGGTCGACAAGCACGTCGTGCTCGCATCGGCCGGCTACAACGCCGGCCCGCGCCGCGCGCGCGACTGGGCCGCCAGCCGGCCGCTGGAAGGAGCAATTTACATCGAGACCATCCCGTTTCCCGAGACGCGTGAATACGTCAAAAAAGTGATGAACAATACGCTCTACTACGCGCGGCTGTTTCATCAGTCCAGTCTGAGCCTGCGCGACCGGCTCGGCGTCGTGCCGGCCAAAGCGACGCAAAACAATTGAATGACGAGCGCCTTATAATCCCGCAGTTTGCGGTGACACGCCGCATCCCTGGAATTGCATCGAAATCATGAAAGTCAGATCGGTTTGCGTCATTGGCGGCGCCGGTTTTGTCGGCACTAACGTCGTACGCCAGCTCGCTGCGCGCGGAATCCGCGTGCGCGTGCCCACGCGCCGCCGCGAGCGTGCCAAGGCGTTGACTGTGCTGCCTACCGTGGAAGTCGTGAACGCCGACGTGCACGATCCGGCAACGCTGGGCCGCGTGGTCGCCGGTGTCGACGCCGTGATCAGCCTTGCCGGCATTCTGCACGAAGGCCGCGCAGGCGACTTTGCACGCGTGCATACCGAACTGCCGCGCAAAATCGTCGATGCCTGCCGCGAGCGCGGTGTGCGCAGGCTGCTGCATGTGTCGGCACTGAAGGCGGCGCACGACGCACCCAGCGCGTACCTGCGCTCCAAAGCCGATGGTGAACAACAGATTCACGTCGCACAGGCAAGCGCAATACGCACCACCATCTTCCGCCCGTCGGTAATCTTCGGCCGCGAAGACCATTTTCTGAATTTGTTCGCACGCCTCGCCCATGTGCTGCCGTTCATTGTCCTGGCCAGCCCGAAAGCGCGTTTCCAGCCGGTCCATGTGGAGGATATTGCGCGCGCGCTGGTCGAAAGCCTGGAGCTGCCGCGGACCCACGACCGGACCTTCGACTTGTGCGGTCCGATGAGCTATACGTTGCAGGAGCTCCTGGAGTACGTATGCGGGCTGCTCAAGCTGCAGCGCCCGATCCTGCCGTTGAACAATGAGATGTCCTATCTATTGGCGTGGATGATGGAGTGGCTTCCGGTGAAGCTGATGTCGCGTGACAATTACCATTCGATGAAGGTCGACAGCGTCTGCGACTGCACCTTTCCCGACCTGTTCGGCTTCAGCCCCTCGCCGATGGAGGCCGTGGTCCCCCTGTATATGCTGGACAACACGCCCCGGGCGCGCTATCGATGGTTCCGCATTCGCGCCGGTCACTGAGTCATTACGCGCCCGCCTCAAGAGAAACCCGATGTCCAATCCCGTTCTGGTAATCGGCAACAAGGCGTACTCGTCATGGTCGTTGCGGCCGTGGCTGCTGATGAGGCAGGCCGGCATCGGCTTCGACGAAATCCGGGTATCCCTGTACGAGAGTGGCGCCAAACAGAAGATCCTGCAGTACTCCGCCGCAGGTAAAGTACCGGTGCTGCAGGATGACAATCTGACGGTCTGGGATTCGCTCGCGATCTGCGAATACCTCGCAGAGAAGCATCCGAAAAAACAACTCTGGCCGCCTGAGGCGGCTGCACGGGCCCATGCCCGCAGCGTCAGCGCGGAGATGCATTCCGGATTCACCAATGTGCGCAGCCAGATGCCGATGAACGTACGCCGGGAAATTCCAGGCCGCGCCAATACACCGGAGGTGGCCGCGGAGCTGGCGCGCATCGAGGCAATCTGGAACGACTGCCGCGGCCGCCACGGCGCGCACGGCCGGTTTCTCTTTGGCGCCTTTTCCATTGCCGACGCCATGTATGCGCCAGTGGTATCGCGGCTGCGCACCTACGGCGTGGCATTCGATGGAGCGGCTGGGCAGTACGCCAGCGTCATTCACGAGTTGCCGGCGATGCAGGAGTGGATCGCCGGCGCCCACGCCGAAACCGAAGTCAATCCGCAATACGAATCGTGAAAATCTACGCGGTCGGTGGGGCAGTGCGCGACCGGCTGCTCGACCGGCCGGTCACCGACCAGGATTACGTCGTGGTCGGCTCCACCCCGGAGCAGATGGAACAACTCGGCTATCGCCCCGTCGGCAAGGATTTCCCGGTATTCCTGCACCCTCGGACGCATGAGGAATATGCGCTCGCGCGCACCGAGAGAAAGACAGCGCGAGGCTACAAGGGCTTCGAGATCCACGCCTCCCCCGAGGTGAGCCTCGAGCAGGATCTGGCGCGCCGGGACCTTACCATCAACGCCATTGCGCGCGACGACGCAGGCAATATCATCGATCCGCATCATGGCGTCGCTGACCTGAACGCGGGCATCCTGCGCCATGTCAGTCCGGCGTTCGTCGAGGATCCGGTGCGAGTGCTGCGCGTCGCGCGCTTCGCCGCGCGCTTTGGTTTCACGATAGCGCCCGAAACGCTGGAGCTCATGCGTGAGATGGTTCGCAATGGCGAGGTCGATCACCTTGTGCCCGAACGCGTCTGGCAGGAGTTGTCGCGCGGGCTCATGGAAGACAAGCCCTCGAGACTCCTGCTTGCGCTGCGCGAATGCGGCGCTCTGGAGCGCATCCTGCCCGAGGTGGACGCGCTGTTCGGTGTGCCGCAACCGGCGCGACATCACCCGGAGGTGGATACGGGCCTGCACATTCTGCTGGTCGTGGATTACGCTGCAGCGCAGAGCCATCCGCTGACAGTGCGTTTTGCTGCGCTGACCCACGATTTGGGGAAGGCGGTCACGCCGCAGGAGCACTGGCCGAAGCATCACGGCCACGAGCACCTGAGTCTGGCGCTGGTCGAGCGGATGTGCGAACGCCTGCGCGTCCCGGGCGAGTGCCGCGATCTGGCGGCGCTGACGGCGCGTTATCACGGCGACGTGCATCGCGCACAGGAGTTGCGGCCAGCAACCGTACTCAAACTGTTATCGGCGGCGGATGTCTATCGCAGGCCCTCCCGCTTCGAGGAGTTGCTGGCCGCCTGCAGCTGCGATTATCACGGCCGCAGCGGCTTCGAATCCCGTGCCTACCCGCAGGCAGCCTTGTTGCGGGCGGCCGCGGCGGCGGCCCGGGCGGTCGATGCCGGCGGCATCGCGCAAAGGATGAACGGCGATCCCGGACGGATCGCGGCCGCGATCGAGGCGGCACGGCTGGAGGCGGTTTCCAGGACTCTTTCGGAGCAGCGTCAACGCTGACACAACACAATCGTTATGACCATGCGCCAAACCTCAAGGAGATTCAGATGATCAAACAATATTTTCCCGGCCTCCTGATCGCCTGCGCCGCGCTGATGGCCCCAGCTACGTTCGCTGCCGACCAATCCGGCAGCAAGCTGGAAGCGGCGTTCAAGAAAGCCGATACGGACAACGACGGCACGCTGACCAAAGGCGAAGCGAAGGCGATGCCGCGCGTGGCGAAAAATTTCGATGCCATCGACGCCGACAAGGATGGCACCGTTTCACTGGACGAGATTCGCACGTCGATGAAGCAGGCGAGCAAGGCAATGCACGAGCGCGCGGTCGAACGCTTCAAGTCCGCCGACAAGGACAACGACGGCACCCTGACCAGAGATGAGGCAAAGGCGATGCCGCGCGTGGCGAAATATTTCGATGCCATCGACGCCGACAAGGACGGTACCGTCAGCGAGCAGGAAATCCATGATTACATGAAGGCGCAACACGCCAAGAAGTGAAGTCCGGCTATCGCGGAAATGACAAACGGACGGGCCTGCCCGTCCGTTTGTTATCTGAGCATCCAGAAAATAAGGCTGGCCAGAAGCGACAATACGACGGTCGAGCCGATCGGGAAGGCGTATTGCCGGCCATTACGCTCGATAGTGATGTCGCCGGGCATGCGGCCGAATCCCAGTCGACGCAACCAGGGCGTCAGCGCGCCCATCACCAGCAGTGCCAGTATCAGCGTCAACAGCCATTTCAGCACGACGATTGCTCCGCCACAATTTCCCGACCCGAAGGTTTCCCGACCCGAAACTGCGACCGATTATACCGGCGCGTTTCCCGCCTTCGATTAGAATTCGGGGTTGCCAAACCAAACCTCCATCGGGAGATATCGTTGATCGACTTGTACACTTGGAGCACGCCGAACGGACGCAAAGTCTCCATCATGCTGGAGGAACTGGCGCTTGCCTATAACGTGCATCCGATCAACATCGGCAAGGGGGATCAATTCGAAGCCGGCTTCGTTGCCATCAGCCCGAACAGCAAGATTCCGGCGATCGTGGACAGCGAGGGGCCGGAAGGCAAACCTTATTCCTTGTTCGAATCCGGCGCAATCCTGCTGTATCTGGCGGACAAGACCGGGCGTTTCCTGCCGCAGAAGAAAACCGGGCGCTTCGAGGCAATCCAGTGGCTGATGTTCCAGATGGGCGGCGTCGGCCCGATGTTCGGCCAGGTACACCATTTCCTGCGTGCCGCGCCGCAACCGGTGCAATACGCGATCGAGCGCTACAGCAAGGAGGCCCGCCGGCTGTATGGGGTCATGGACAGACATTTGGGCGCGAACGAATGGCTCGCTTCGGAATACTCGGTGGCGGACATTGCCACCTATCCGTGGGTGGCGCGCCATGAATGGCACAAGGTCGAACTGGCCGACTTCCCCAACGTCAAGCGCTGGTACGACGTAATCGGCACGCGGCCCGCGGTAATGAAGGGAATGAAAGTGCCAGTCCCGCGATGACGTGAGCAGGCAAGGAACCATGGACGAACCACTGCCAGCCAAAATCGGCAAGTACCCGGTGACCCGCGAGATCGGACGCGGCGGCACCAGCCGCGTCTTTCTGGGACGCGATCCGTTCGCCAATCGCGAAGTGGCAATCAAGTTAGTAAGTGCGGCGGAGGGAGTCGACTCGGATCTGCGGCGTCGATTCCACAAGGTATTCCTCAACGAGGCATCCCTGGTGGGAAAGCTGATCCACCCGCACATCATGGCGATCTACGACGCGGACGCATTCGACGAATTCAGCTACATCGTCATGGAATATGTGAATGGCCCGACGCTCGAGCATTTCTGCAACGTCGCCAATCTCCTTCCCGTGGATCGAATCGTCGAGATCGCATTCAAGTGCAGCCTGGCGCTGGAATTTGCACATCGTCACGGCATCATCCACCGGGACATCAAGCCGGCGAACATCCTGGTCGGCGCGCAGGGCGACATCAAGATCAGCGATTTCGGCGTGGCGCTGCATACCGGGGGCGAACACACTCACCTGCAAGGGGTTGGTTCGCCGGCCTATATGTCCCCGGAGCAGGTGCAGGACAAGGAGCTTTCACACCAGACCGACATCTACTCGCTCGGCGTGGTGTTGTATCAATTGTTGACGGGACGGCTGCCGTTCATCGGCGCCAACAAAGCCAGCCTGCTCTACCAGATCATCAACATCGAACCTTCCCCGCCTTCGACACATCGCACCGACATTCCCCGGCAGCTCGACAAAGTGGTGATGCATGCCCTCAGCAAAAATTGCGGCGAGCGTTACCAGACCTGGGGGGAATTCAGTCGCGATCTCACCCAGACCTACCGCCATCTCGAACTGCCGCCGGATTCCATTTCGGACACGGAGAAATTCAATGCCATCAAGGCGCTGGCATTCTTCCGCGGCTTTCGCGACGTCGAAATATGGGAAACCGTGCGTTTCGCCAACTTTCGCCGCATTCAGCCCGACAAGATCGTCATACGCGAAGGGGATGTCGGTGAAAATTTTTATATTATTGCGGATGGCCGGGCGCAGGTGACCAAGGCCAACAACGCCCTCGATGCCCTGGATGCCGGGGATTGCTTCGGAGAAATCCTCTATTTCGCGGATACCAAGGCCAGGCGCGTGACCACGATTTCATCGATTACGCCGCTGACGGTGATCGAAATCAAGGCCCTTGCGCTGCAAAAGGCGAGTGATGCCTCTCAGAAGCAGTTCAACCAGGCTTTTCTGCGCATACTCATCGATCGTTTGACCACGGCAAACAGCCGCCTGTCGACGCGCACCTGAGTAATTCTCCGAAGACAGACGACAGCACATCCCTTGCGCCCCTCAACGAGGCTACAGACTGATAGCACTCCTGACATCAATATTACTGGTTGCGGTCGCGGAAACAGGCGACAACAAGCGAATGCTTGTTGCAGTGCAGACTCATGCCTGCGCAAGCCGGCGTGACGTCGTAGCTACAAGACGCAGTCTGAAAGCCGATTCCGCTCAACTGAAGGCAGAAAATTGGAAGCCCTGCTGACCTCCATCGTCCTGGTAGCAGTCGCGGAAATAGGCGACAAGACCCAACTGCTCTCGTTCGTGCTGGCGGCGAGATTGCGCAAGCCCTGGCCGATCATCGGCGGCATTTTCCTTGCCACCGTGGCCAATCACACGCTGGCCGGATGGGTCGGCAGCCTGCTGGCCGGATGGGTGCCACCCGCAACGCTCGCCTGGATTGTCGGATTCTCGTTCATCGCGTTCGGGTTGTGGGCGCTGCATCCCGATTCGCTGGATGGCTCGCCGCGTTTGCACAAAGCCGGCGCCTTTGTCACCGCGTTCGTGGCATTCTTTCTGGCCGAGATGGGCGACAAAACCCAGTTCGCCACGGTCGCGCTCGCCGCCCGCTTCGACTCGCTCGGTCTTGTGGTGATCGGCACGACCATCGGCATGATGCTGGCAAACGTGCCGGCGGTATGGATAGGGGAAAAACTGGCACTGAAAATTCCGCTGAAAGCAGTGCGGCTAGTCGCGGCCGCGTTATTCATGGCAGTGGGGGCGCTCACGTTGTGGAGCGCATCGGCGCCCCTCCAATCATGAACCCCGCCACACCATTGCAGAAACGTTGTTCTAGCTGCGGCGCTGCTTTCGAATGCGGCATGGGGCAGGACACGCCGTGCTGGTGCAGCATCGAATTTCCCGCGGTGATGCCGGTGCCGGATGCGGCAAAGGGATGCTATTGCAGGAAATGCCTGGCCCCGTTAATCGAGACAATCCGGCAGGAAAAGAAAGCTACTTGACCAGCAGGACCGGCACGTCGGCGAGTTGAACCACCCGGATCGCGGTCGAGCCGAGCAAGGCGCCGGCAAATCCACCGCCGCCCCGGCTTCCCATCACGATCTGTAGACAGCGTTTTTCCCTGGCATAACTGACGATGGTGGCCGCGATCTCGCCCACGCCAATATGGTGCTGATAGTCGATGCCAGCCTGGTCCAGCAGGGAGCGCGATGCCGCGAGCGCCTTCATGCCTTCCTCGCGGTAATAATCGTTCAGCTGCTGCTGGCTGATGAACATCTTCACCGCACCCGATACCACCTGCATCTGCACGTTCAGAAGATTCACCGAAATCGGATCGCGATACAACTCTTTGAACGCAATTACCTGATTTACCGCACGCAGCGAATTTTCCGAGCCGTCTACCGGCAGCAGGATGTTCATGTATTTTCTTTCTCTTGCGAGGAGACCGGATGCAAATCGTCCCGGGCCAGGTCGACGATTTCTGCCGCCGGTCCGGGGCGAGCGTCGCGCGCCAGCAGTTTGCCGACCACCACTACCAGCAAGGCACCGGCGGCAGGCGCGGCATAGTCGAGCCAAGCAGCTTGAGTGGCAACCCAATCCTTTACGATCGGGTCATACACGGCCATCGACAGGCCAACCCAGCCGAGCAATGCGCCGCCCAGCAGAATGATGGATGGGAAGCGATCCATCAGCCGCAGAATCAACTGGCTCGCCCACACCATCAGCGGAATACTGAGGGCGAGACCGAAGATCAGCAGAAACAGACTGTCGCGCGCCGCTGCCGCCACCGCGATTACGTTGTCCAGGCTCATCACGAGATCGGCGATGATGATGGTGCGGATCGCGCCCAGCAGGTTTCTCGCCGCCCTGATTTCGAGACCGCCATCGTCATGCTGGGGCTGCACCAGCTTGACGCCTATCCATAACAGCAGCGCAGCGCCGATGATTTTCAGGTAGGAGATGGATAGCAGGCTGACCGCGAAGAAGGTCAGCATGATCCGCAGCGCGATCGCGCCGCCAACGCCCCAGAAGATACCGAGCTTGCGCTGCCTTTCCGGCAGTTTGCGGCAGGCCAACGCGATCACTACCGCGTTGTCGCCCGACAACAGGATATCAATGAGGATGATCTGCAGGACGGCAATCCAGAATTGCGCGTTGCCCATATCGGTTACGATTTCCGCGAGCAGCCCTGCCTCCATTTTTTGGCTGGCCAGTCAGCGCAAAACGGACTTGAGGAGCTTGCCCATTTCCGCGGGATTCCTCGTCACCTTGATGCCGCATTCCTCCATGACCGAGAGTTTCTCCGCGGCCGTGCCCTTGCCGCCGGAGATGATGGCACCGGCGTGGCCCATGCGCTTGCCTGGGGGCGCGGTAACGCCCGCGATGAAACCGACCACCGGTTTTTTCATGTTTTGCTTGGCCCAGAGCGCAGCTTCCTCTTCGTCGGTGCCCCCGATCTCGCCGATCATGACCACGGCCTCGGTGGCCGGATCGTCGTTGAACAGCTTGAGTACGTCTATATGCTTGAGTCCGTTTACGGGATCGCCGCCGATGCCGACCGCGGAGGATTGTCCGAGCCCGATTTCGGTGAGCTGGCCGACCGCCTCGTAAGTCAGTGTGCCGGAACGCGACACCACGCCAATCGGCCCTTTGCGATGGATATGCCCGGGCATGATGCCAATTTTTATTTCGTCGGGCGTGATCGCGCCGGGACAATTCGGACCGAGCAGCCGTGTCTTCCGGTTCTGTTTGCGCATGCGATCGCGCACTTCGATCATGTCGCGAACCGGTATGCCTTCGGTGATGCAGATCACCAGGTCGAGATCGGCTTCGACAGCCTCCCAGATCGCAGCGGCAGCGCCGGGCGGTGGCACATAGATGACCGAGGCATTGGCGCCCGTCTGCCGTTTGGCCTCACGTACCGAGGTGAAAATAGGAATCCCCTCGAAATCCTGTCCGGCCTTGGTCGGATGAACTCCGGCGACAAAACAATTCTCGCCGTTGGCGTAGTCGCGACAGGCGCGGGTGTGAAACTGGCCGGTCTTGCCGGTGATGCCCTGGGTGATGACTTTAGTATTCCTGTTGACGAGGATGGACATCAGCGCGCTCCCCGGGCTGCGGCGACCACTTTCTGTCCGGCTTCGGTCATGTTGCCGGCCGAGATAATCGGCAGGCCGGAATCAGCGAGGATTTTCTTGCCGAGTTCTTCGTTGGTCCCCTTCATGCGCACCACCAGAGGAACCGCAAGCTTCACCTGCCTGGCCGCCTCGACCACGCCGGTTGCGATGACGTCGCATTTCATGATGCCCCCGAAGATGTTCACCAGGATGGCGCGAAGGCCGGGATTGCGCAGCATGAGCTTGAACGCCTCGGTGACTTTGTCGGTAGTCGCTCCGCCGCCGACATCGAGAAAATTGGCTGGCTCGCCGCCGAACAGTTTGATGGTGTCCATGGTCGCCATCGCCAGGCCCGCACCGTTGACCAGGCAGCCGATGTTGCCGTCGAGGGAGATATAGGACAGCCCGTGCCTGGACGCTTCGATCTCGGCCGGATCTTCTTCCTCGAGATCGCGCATGGCAACGATGTCCTCGTGCCGGTAGAGCGCGTTGTCGTCGAAGTTCATCTTGGCATCGAGCGCGACTACGTCGCCATCGCCGGTGAGAATCAAGGGATTGATCTCCGCCAGCGACGCGTCCGTTTCCCAGAACGCCTTGTAGAGGCTTTTCAATATCGCGCGCGCTTTCGGCAAACTCGCCTCGGCAATGCCGATCTTGCGTGCCAGGTCGTCGGCTTGCGCGTCGGCTAACCCTTTCTGCGGGTCGACGAATACCTTGTGGATTTTCTCCGGCGTGTGCGCGGCCACCTCTTCTATGTCCATACCGCCTTCGGAGGAGGCCATCACGCAGACCTCCTGCGTGCCGCGGTCCACCACCAGGCCGATGTACAGCTCCTTGCGGATATCCGCGCCCTCTTCGATCAGCAGACGCCCCACCTTCTGGCCCTCGGGTCCGGTCTGATGGGTCTTGAGTTGCATGCCGAGGATTTTGGACGCCAAGTCGCGCACTTCATCGACCGACTTGGCGACCTTGACCCCGCCGCCCTTGCCGCGTCCGCCGGCATGGATCTGGGCTTTCACTACCCATACCTTGCCTCCGAGTTTATGTGCGGCAGCTACCGCTTCGTCGACGCTGAAACAAGCCACACCGCGAGGCGTGGTGACACCGTATCTCCTGAGGATTTCCTTCGCCTGGTATTCGTGAATTTTCATCGCTGACCTTTTGCTATTGCTGTTTGTTCGACTCCTGCAGGGCGTCGTGGGCGCGCTTGAGGTCCTGGTAAGCCTGATCATGGCGCTCGCGTGACGCGGTGAACTCCGCCTGCGCTTCCTGAAGCTCTTTGGCGGACTGCTCCGCTTGCGCCTTGGCTTCCTCGAGGCGCTTTTGCGCCGTCTTGTCCTTTTTCTCCGCGGCCTGAGCCTTTCGCTCCGCGCTGATCATCTGTTCCCGCGCAAACCGGGCGCGTTGTTGTGCCACGTCGAGCGAAAGCGGCGCATTGCTGGTTTGCGCCAACACCCCTGCGGCAAGCAGCGTCAACACAATCACCAAAACAGTCTTGAGCATGTCGTTGTCGCGCCCGGCTTTGCAGCGCGCCTTAAAATTGGGGGAAGAATCGTTGGTGCCGACAGCAGGAATCGAACCCGCGACCTTTTGATTACAAAGGATGGTGCCGGGTAAAGGAATCGAACCCTCGACCGTCGCATTACAAATGCGCTGCTCTACCAACTGAGCTAACCCGGCGGCCTTACTGAGACGTTATTAGACAGGTGATTCCATTTGTAATTGACTGAATATGCACACTTTAACAGACTATACCTACTTCTTAAAAATCAACTGCTCTACCAACTGAGCTATGCCGGCATGCGCGAAATTATAGGCCGCCGCCGCGGCAACGCGGAATTACTTGATCACTTGCAGGCGCGGCCGGCCACCCGACGGAGGCGCCGGACGATCATC
>DATFUO010000029.1:0-10166 GCA_035260785.1 Burkholderiales bacterium | reverse complement strand
TCACCCCCCGCCCTCTCCCCCTGAGGCGGAGAGGGTGCTTGATGCATGATAGCCTTCGCAACATCGCCGGTTCCGTTACGGTAGTGGCGTATCGAATTTCTGTCCATGCAAACCTCCTTCCCCATACGGTAGAACGCAAATGACAATGAACGGCGCACCTCCTCACCCTCTCCGCCCTGAGGGGGGAGAGGGCCGGGGTGAGGTGGGCGAGGTGAGCAGCGAGCGCTCTTTGGTTCTCGTTCTGGCCGCCATCCAGTTCACGCACATCATGGACTTCATGATCATGATGCCGCTGGGCCCGCAATTGATGCGCGTCATGCACATCTCGCCGCAGCAGTTCGGGCTTCTGGTTGCGGCTTACACGCTGACGGCCGCGGCCGCGGCGCTGGCCGTGGCGTTTTACACCGACCGCTTCGATCGCCGCACAACGCTGCTGGTTCTATACGCGGGCTTCGTGGTCTCGACGTTTTTGTGCGGCATCGCGCCGGGCTACGGGTCGCTGCTTGCGGCGCGCGCCATTGCGGGGGCGTTCGGCGGCGTGGCCGGCGCGACCGTGCACTCCATCATCGGCGACGCGATTCCCGAGCAACGCCGCGGCGCCGCGACCGGCATGATCATGTCCGCGTTCGCGCTGTCTTCCATCATCGGCGTGCCGATCGGACTGGTGCTGGCCGCGCATTACACCTGGCGCGCCCCGTTCCTGTTGCTCGTTGTGGTCTCGACTTTGGTCTTGATCCTGACCTGGAAAATCCTTCCGGCCATGCGCGGGCACATCATCGAAGGTGAATCGCCCCGGCCGCTCGATCAGATGAAAGCGGTGTTGGGCACCGCCAATCACCTGCGCGCCTTTGTCTTCATGTTCGCGCTCATGTTTGCGGGGTTTTCGGTGATTCCGTTCATCAGCCCCTACATGGTGGCCAATGTCGGACTCAAGGAAACCGACCTGCCCTATCTCTATCTCTTCGGCGGCCTCGCGACGGCGTTCTCGTCGCGTTACATCGGCAAGCTCGCGGACCGTCACGGCAAGCGCCAGATCTTCACGCTCATCGGCCTGATTTCGCTCGCCCCGCTGCTGATCACCACCAACCTGCCGCCGGTTCCGGTGCCGATCGCGATTTGCGCGTCGGTTATTTTCATGGTGTTCGTATCGGGACGGTTCGTGCCGGCCATGGCACTGGTCATTTCCAGCGTGCAGCCGCACCTGCGCGGCGGCTTCATGAGCATCAACTCCGCGATCCAGCAGCTGGGCCTCGGCGCGGCGTCACTGCTGGCCGGCTCGATCATCGGCCACGGTGTCGGCGGCACGCTGACCCGTTACTGGCTGGTCGGTTTCATTGCGGTGGGTGCGACGCTGCTTGCGATTGCGCTCGCGTGGCGGGTGAAGCCGGTGGCGTAAAGACCACCTCATCCCCCGCCTTCTCCCCACGCGGAGAAGGTGCGCTGCGCAGGCGTGAAGCCTGAAGTGTTTCCCTCTCCCTCTCCGCCCGTGGGGGAGAGGGCTGGGGTGAGGTGGAGGAAGCGGGCTGGGGTGAGGTGGGCTAGTCGCTCGTGTCCGGCTCGAAAAAACACCACCGCACCGACGGAAACGCGACACGCAGGTCCGCCTCCACACGATTGATCGCGTCGACCATCGCCGTGGCGCTGGCGGTCTCAGTCATGCGCGCCTTGACGGCGAGCATGATGCCATCGCCCATCTGCAGGGTCAGCAGGTTGTAGGTCTCGGCGATCTCGCCCCTCCCCGCCAGGAAGGCGCGAATCGCGCTCTCGGTTTCGGCCTCGGCGCTTTCGCCCGTGATCAAGGCCTTGATTTCCAGCGACAGCAGGACGGCGACGCAGATCAGCAGCACGCCCACTGCGATGCTGCCGAGCGCGTCGAACATCGGATTGCCGGTCGCCAGCGCGAGCAGGATCGCGATCAGCGCCAGCGCCAGGCCCGCCAACGCCGCGATGTCTTCGCCCAGCACGATGATGAGTTCGCTGTTGCGCGACACGCGGAAGAATCGCCACAGCGACTTGCCGCCGCCTACCTTGCGTATTTCCCTCACGCACCCGGCCAGCGAAAAAGATTCCAGCACGATCGAGACGACCAATACGAGAATCGCGACAACGGGGCTGGTGATTGCCTCCGTCTGATGCAGTTTGTGCCAGCCTTCGTAGACCGAAAACAGCCCGCCGAGCGTAAACAGCAGCACGGCCACGAGGAAGCCCCAGAAATAGACGACCTTGCCGTAGCCGACCGGATGTTTCGCATCCGGCTCGCGCTTTGCCTCTTTCATGCCGCGCAACAGCAGCACCTGGTTGCCGCAATCGGCGGCGGAGTGAATCGCCTCGGCCAGCATCGCGCTCGACCCGGTCACGGCCGCGGCCGTGCCTTTCGCAATCAGGATTCCTGCGTTGGCGCCGAGGGCGTAGAGCACTGCACGCAGGGAAGAGGCTTGAGACATTAGTTCTCCATTCGGGATTACTCGAACATTGAAACTTGCGTTTCAATCTGACCCATAGTGTACGGATTCCGAGGCCCCCGCCCGATTCCCTTACAGTCAATCACATTTTCCGAACGCCGGCGCTCGCTTCGTCCGAAAGTAATCGGGCAACAGGGTTGCGAAGAACGCTGTTGCCCGACCCACTCCATGCATGATTTGGATTCCGCCTACCGGCAAGTGCCTCCCCACTTGCTCACGCCGATCTTGCCGTCCGACCTGACGTTCTGAAACCATCCGGAGTCTGTCTTGCCGGCAAACTTGCCGGTTCCACCCGTTGACTTCCAGATTCCCTTGTCGGCGCCGGGACCCTGCGACCATTCGATGCTTTGCAAGTGCCCATCCTTGTCGTGACGCGCGCAGTGTCCGCTCATGCGCATTTTTCCATCCGGTGTCGCCAGGGCTGTTCCAGAGCATTGTCCCGTTACGAGGTTGTACATCGAGTCCTCGCTCGTAACGGTGCTCTCGGCCTGGAAAGTCGTGAGCGACATTCCGTTTCCAAGGTCACGGGTATCGGCGGCAGTCGTTACCGAGATGTCGTATCCGGTACAGTTGTCGGCGAGCGCTGTGTTGCAGATCAAAAGACCGGCCGCGACAACGATCCCCCCTTGCAGCAGCTTGGCAGTTCTCATCTGGATCCTCCCAGCTCGTGGTGACGGGCTGCCCCTTTTGGTCAGCACCATGGCCGCAGCCCCGGATTGCCATGGAGTTCAAGGCAGATCGAGCCCATCCCAGTTTCGGCTTACGGGCAGAAATATTCAAGTGGCATGGCAAAACCGCGATGCCGGCGGCATTAAATCTTCCTGGCACAGTGATTCAACGCCGGAATAGAATGGACGCGATCCGGAGTCCACAGGACAACGCGCATTGCCTAGATCTCCGACGCTCGCGCACGGCGATCTGGTCCGGCAGCGGACAGGACATTCACTCGACCGGGAAATCGACGCGCTTGATGAACACGACCTTGCCGTCCTCGTTCTTCACCACGTTGTAGCCGTGCACGCCATCACCTCGCGCGTCGAACTCGTATGTGCCTTCGAGGCCCTTGTAGCCCTTGATGGCGAGGATCGCCTTGCGGATGGCTTCGGGCTCGGTGCTGTTCGCGTTGTTCATGGCCAGTGCGAGGATATGTAGCGAATCGAACGCCCAACTGGAAAAGTTGTCCGGATAGATGCCGTAGCGCTCGCGATATCGCTTGGTGAATTCACGCGCCGCGTCATTGGCATCCGCGTTGAAATCGGCAACCGCGTAACTGCCGTACAGCGCTTCGCCCGCCAGATTCCGGGTGGTCACGGTCGCCGTGGTCGGCGAACCTACCCATTGGATGTTCACGCCGAGCTGGCGCAACTGCTTCGCGAAGATGGCCTGATCGACCGGAACCGTCATATAGGTTCCGAGCACGTCGGCGCCGGATTTCTTGATGGCGAGCACGACCGGCGCGAAGTCCTGCGAGTTGCTGGTGTAGCCCTGAACAAGGATGGGCGTTGCGCCAAGCGCCTGCAGCGCTTCGGTGAGTGCCTTCGCCCCGCCCTGCCCGAACGCGTCCGTGGCATGGACGATGGCCCACTTCTTGAGTTTCAGCGTATTGACGCCGAAATCCGCGATAACTTTGGAGGAGTACAGATCGTTCGGCCGGGCGCGGAACACCCATTTGTTGTTGATGCGCGTGAGGCTGGGGTCGGTGCCGCCGATCATGGTGGGAATGCCGGATTTCGCGATCGCCGGCGAAGCTGCCTGAATCTGCGTGCTCGCAATCGGCCCCACGATCGCCTTGATCGCCGGATCGGTAAAGAGCTTGGTGAATGCGAGAACAGTACCGGGATTGGTGCTGGCGTTGTCTTCTATGCGCAACTCGACCGGGCGCCCGAGTATGCCCCCCGCCTTTTTGATGTCTTCCAGGGCGAGCTGCAATCCGTTCACCTGGAAGGTGCCCCATTCGGCGTAAGGCCCGGTCAACGTACTGACCACGCCAATGTTGATGGGTTCCGCAGCATGCGTGCTTGCGGCAATTAACAGCGGTGCGCAAAACGCCAGAGCAATACGGATCAGCATGTGCGTCCTCCCGTTCGATGCATTATTTGGCGGCGGTGCGCCCTGATAACCCTGCATAAGAGCATACCGCTGTCGCGGCTTTTCCGGGTGGGCGTGCTCAGGCTGCCCGGCTCGCGCGCTCGGCGACGGCCAGCACGCGGTACATCGACCGCACCACCGGCAGTTCGATCAATTCCCCGTCCACAACCACGAGGCCGGTGCTGTCCTGCTCGAAAGCGGCGCAGACCTTGCGCGCTTTTTCGATGGTCTTCGCATCCGGCGTGAACGCTTCGTGGATGATCGCAATCTGGTTCGGGTGGATCGACGCCTTGCCGGTGAAACCGAGGCGCGCGCAGGCCGTGGCTTCCTGCCGCAAGCCTTCGGCATCGTCAAGATTCAGGAAGGGAACGTCGAGCAGATCGATGCCCGCTGAAGCCGCGGCGTGTACCAGCCGTGAACGCGCGTACAGCAAGGGCTCCCAGGATTTCTCGCAGCGCAGATCGGCGGACATGTCCACCGCGCCGAGGATGATCGAGTCGATGCGCGAAGACGACTTCGCGATCTCGATCGCCCGCTCCAGTCCCTGGTTGGTTTCGATGATGACGCAAAAGCGGATCTGGCGCGCCGGCCCCGAAGACAGCAGCGTTTCGATGAGCTGCACCTCTTCCGCGGACTTGACCTTGGGAATCATGATCGCAGGCGGGGGCGCCTCGGATTCAATGATTGCGCTCAGGTCCTTGAGGCCGTCCGGCGTGGACAGGCCGTTGATGCGCACCATCTGCTCGACGTGCGGATGCGTGTTCGTTCTGAACAGAGGCAAAGTCAGCGCACGCCCTTCGTCCTTGCGGCTGCGCGCGACCGCGTCTTCCATATCGACGCAGACGATGTCCGCACCGGAGTCCAGCGCCTTCGCGAAACGGTCCGGACGCAGGCCGGGCACGAACAACAGGCTCCTTCGTGGACGAACGGTGTGGCTGGATTGCAGCATGGAGCGCAGACCGATGCGGATGAAAGACGGCATGCTAGCCTCATGCCGCCTTTTCGCCAACACCCTCTCCCCGGCCCTCTCCCGTCAAGGGAGAGGGAGTTCCGGATCCTAACGCGCCTCTCGTCAAATTCTTCAAGTCCATGACGCCGCATCTTCAGTCACGAAGTGCGCGACACCCCGTCTTTAGCTTCATCATCTCCCTCGTCCCTTGCGGGAGAGGGCCGGGGAGAGGGGAGGGGGTGCGCGTCGCAACGACGACGTAGCGCAATGGGCCGCCGGGCACCGCGCCGTCGAACGGATAGCAGGTCACCAGGGTCAGGCGGTCGTCGCCGGTATCGAGCAGCACGCGCACGTCTTTGTTGCGCACGATTTCGATCCCCGAGACGACGTAACGCACCACGCGTCCGTTTGCGGAGTGCACCACCAGAGTGTCCCCGGAGCGCAGATCCCTCAGAAACGCGAAATGCGTATCGCGGTGTCCACTGACTACGGCGTTGCCCGGATCGCCAGGCAAGGGCGTGCCTTCGACATGTCCCGGTCCGAATGCGAGCTTGCGCCCGCCAGCGCCTGCCAGCACCATCAACGCGGCGCCCTGCCGTGGCGCTTCCATACTCGCGACCGGAAAGACATCTGCCCACGGCCACGGTTTCACCGCGGCACCGGTGGCGAGCGTACGCTTCCATGCCCAGGCGATCATCCGCTGCGCCAGCAACGTGTTCGCGCGGATGACCATCGCTTCGCCCGCCCGCCAGAGAGACACGGCCGTCGACCCCGGAACCGGCATCCGCTGCGTGCGCGCCATCATGATTTCCTCCGCCTTGCCAGCGAGTACGCGAAGAACGCCAGGAAGCCGGCGCCGAGCGCCAGGAGCAGATAAAGCACGGCGGGCGTAGTCGTTCCGGTTTTCGGCAGCGAGTCGTATACGGCTTCATGCCTCGGAACCTGCGGCAGATCGGCTGCCGCCACCGAAGCTACGACCGGCTGGATCGCCGGATGGTCAGGGGCTGCGTCCTGTTTGCCGGGCGCCTGCGTTCCACTTCCGTGGCCCTGGTCCGGCTCGGACGACGCCAGCGACGGCGCGCCCGAGGCTTGCGCCGGAGGCGAAATTACAGTCAGCGACAATACGGTCAATGCCAGCAGGAGCGCGAAACCGGTTCCCGCTACTACGGCAGTAACGATCATGCGCGCTACATCGCGCGCCATTGTAAAGGCCGGCGTCCGCGACCCGGCCAAACTGCGATTCGAGAAATTGTCCATGTCGTCCCCCGGGGGCTGTCGTGCGATCTGCACGGAGGCCATTGAAGCGCCGCTGTGGGGCAGGACAAGGTCGGAGAAAAGGAAAGCTGCGGGCGAAATGTGGCAAAAAAATGGCATTTCGCCCGACGCTGCTTAGGCGTGCCGCGCTCGGGTATAGTTGCTGCGCAACTACCGTGGCACACGGGATTACTGCTCAAGAACTAAAACTTAGCTCTCACCGCAGAGGACGCGGAGGAAAATCACAATTGACAAGGATCGCTGCGACATCCTGAGCCCCGCGAGTTCGATCCCAAGCGCGTGGTTGTATTTGAATACCTCCTCGCCCTTCCTCCGCGTCCTCCGCGTCCTCTGCGGTGAGTGCTATCGAATGAGAGTATTTGGATAGAGAATGGCCAGACGCATAGCCATCGTCGAAGACGACCTCGCGATCCGCGAGAACTACGCGGACGTGTTCCGCCGCCAGGGCTACGACGTCGCCGCCTTCGCCGATCGTCCGGAGGCGCTCAGGGCGATGCGCATCCGGCTGCCGGACCTCGCGCTGATCGACATCGGGCTGGGGGACGAGATCGAGGGCGGCTTCGCGCTGTGCCGTGAATTGCGCGCCCTGTCATCGACGCTGCCGATCATTTTTCTGACCGCGCGCGACGGCGACCTGGACACGGTTTCCGGCCTGCGCATGGGCGCCGACGACTACCTGACCAAGGACATCAGCCTGCCGCACCTCCTCGCCCGCATCGCCGCGTTGTTCCGGCGCGTCGAAGTCATGGGTGCGCCGCCGGCCGCGGAGGACGTGCTGGAACGCGGACAACTTCGGCTCAACTTGAAGCGCATGGAAGCGCACTGGGCGGAGCAGCAGGTGGAACTGACGCTGACCGAATTCTGGATCGTGCATGCGCTCGCCAAATTCCCGGGACACGTGAAGGATCGCGACGCGCTGATGCGCGAAGCGAGCCTGACGGTCGACGACAGCACCATCACGTCCCACATCAAGCGCATCCGCCGCAAGTTTGCCGCGATCGATGCCGCCTTCGATTCGATAGAAAGCGTGTACGGCATGGGTTACCGCTGGCATGGCGAGCGCTGATTTCCCCGCCAGCCCCGGGCGTCGCGGAACCGGTTTGCGCGCCGGGTTGCGCCTGAAACTGTTTCTGGCGGCGAGCATCCTGCTGCTGATTCCGCTGCTCGGGTTTCTGTATGTGCGCGAGCTCGAGCATCTGCTGCTCAAGGTGCAGGAACAAGGTGTGGTCGCCACGGCCCGGGCGGTGGGCACCGCGCTGAACGATCGGCCCAGCCTGTTTCTGAGCGGCGAGGTCTATCCGTTTGCGCTGGCCCAGGGCAACGACCTGAAGATCGGCAACCTGAGCGAGCCGATTGCCGTCGATGGACTGACCGAGGACTGGACCCGGCAATCGGTCACACCGCACTCGGTCGGCGCGGGCGCGGGCAATCCCGAATCGCGCGCGTTCTCCGCGCGCTATCGCATCGGCCGGCACGGCAACGCGATCTACGCGCTGTTCGAGGTGGCGGACGCGAAGGTGGTGCTGCGCGATCCGGACAAGGAGCCGCTGCAGGCCGCCGATCATCTGGAAGTTGCCGTGGTGACGCCGGACGACGAATTCCTGCGTTTCGCCATCGATGCGCGCGGCACCGGCAAGGCGTCGGTGTACCTGTTGACGGCGGACGGTGAGCAGATTCCCGACCCCCGCATCCAGGCCGTGTTTCGGCTGGTGCCGGGCGGATATCTGGTGGAATTGCGCCTGCCACGCTCGCTGGTGGGACCGCGCCTGGGCTTCACCGTCGCCGATGTCGATGATGCCACGACCGGATCGCCGGCAAGGTCGATCGGCACCTCGGACACATCGAGCAAGCAGGGACTCGGTGCGGTGATCGTGCCCTCGCCCGAAGTCAGCGAGCTGGTACGCAGGCTCGGCCGCGCGCGCTCGCGCATCTGGGTGCTCGACGTCAACCGCCGCGTCATCGCCCAGGCCGGCTCGCTGCGCGCGCCCCCGGCGCAGATCGATCCCGACCAGGAACCGTTCATGCGTATCTGGGAAGCGGCGGCGGATGTACTGGTGCGCCCGATCCTGCGGCTCGCGATGTCGGAACCGAACGAGGATTTCCAGGACATCGCGCCCGGCACCTACCGTTTAGAGGGCCGCGAGATCGACGAGGCGCTCACCGGCCAGACCGGCACGAGGCGGCGCCTGACGCCGGATTCGCGCGCCGTCGTGCTCTCGGCCGCACAGCCGGTGTGGCTGGAAGACAAAGTCGTGGGCGCCGTGCTGATCGAGGAAACCACCAACGACGTGCTGGCGCTGCGCAATCGTGCGTTCGAAAAATTGTTCGCCGCACTCCTGCTGGTCTACGTCGGCGGCACCGCGGCCCTGCTGGTCTTTGCCACGCGGCTCTCGCTTCGCATCCGCCGTCTGCGCGACGAGGCGGAACAATCGATCGATCCCCACGGGCGGGTTCGGGGCAGCGTTGGCGGCTCCGATGCCGGGGACGAACTCGGCGATTTGTCGCGCAGCTTCGCCGATATCCTGCGCCGGCTGCAGCAGTACACGGGCTATCTCGAGACGCTGGCCGGACGCCTGTCGCACGAACTGCGCACCCCGGTCGCGGTGGTGCGATCTTCACTCGAAAACCTGAAACAGGTCGAACTGTCCGACGCCGCGCGCGTCTATCTTCAGCGCGCGGAGGAAGGGCTCTCGCGCCTGAGCACGATTTTCACGCGCATGAGCGAAGCCACCCGTCTCGAACAATCGCTCGCGTCCGTCGAGCGCGAGCTCTTCGACCTGGCCGAAGTCGTGCGCGGCTGCGTCGAGGGCTACCGGCTCGCGCATCGGGAACGTATGTTCGTTTTCGATGCCGGTTCCGGCCCCCATCAGGTGATCGGTGCGCCGGATCTGGTTGCGCAAATGCTCGACAAGCTCGCAGCCAACGCGGTCGAGTTCAGCGCGGCGGGCAGCACGATCCGCTTCGAGTTACAGCGTGGCGCTTCCGGCACACGCCTGTCCGTGCTCAACGAAGGCCCGCCGCTGCCCGCCGACATGCGGGACCGGCTGTTCGAGTCGATGATCTCGGTGCGCAGCGGCCAGGACCCAGGCGAACCGCACCTCGGCCTGGGCCTGTACATCGTGCGCCTGATCGCCGAATTTCACGGCGCCCGCGCCAGCGCACACAACCGCGCCGACGGCTCCGGCGTGGAAATCCGCATCGAGTTTCCTCTTGCCGAAAGCTTTACTGCTTAGCGCTCACCGCGGAGGACGCAGAGGACGCGGAGGAAAAACAAGAGGAAGAAATAAAATGGGGTGGACTGACTGGGCCACCACCTTCGTCGCTCATCGTGGGAACCCCACTATATTTGCAGTATGGTATTTTTTACTCGAACGTTCTTTTCCTCCGCGTCC
>DATFUO010000028.1:0-2847 GCA_035260785.1 Burkholderiales bacterium | reverse complement strand
GACATTTTCAAGGGGATCGCCGTCGACCAGCAGCAGATCTGCGAGGTAACCGGGAAGGACCTGGCCGAGCCGGTCCCCCATGCCCATGATCTCGCCGCCCAACCGCGTGGCGGCCATGATTGCCTCCATCGGCGAAAACGCCAGCATGTCCACAAAATGGCCGATGTCGCGCGCGTCCGTCCCGACCGGATTCCACGCAAATCCGTAATCGCCGCCGATCAGCACCCGCACGCCGCGCCGATGCAAGGCCCTCATGTTCTCGACGCCTTGTTCGAGTTCGTGCGCGATCCCGCGCTCTTCGGCCATTTCCCGGGTGATACCCCATGGGGCTGCCTCGTTCAACGTGGTGTACAAATTGCCGAGCACCGGTGCCACGAAAATGCGGCCGCGCTGCGCTTCGAGCCGGTCGCGCGCGTCGTCATCGAGCAGCGTTGCGTGATAGATCACGTCGACGCCATGACGCAGGCACATCTTCACGGATTCCGCGCTGCGCGCGTGCGCCGCGACGCGTTTGCCGTGCGCCTGCGCCACGTCGCACACCGCGGCAACCTCGGCATCGTTCATCACCGTGGTATCGGCCGGAGAGGCCGGCGTACCGGCGTCGCCCGAGATATTGATCTTCAGGGTGTCCACACCCTCGCGAACCATCTCGCGCGAGAAGCGGCGAAACGCTTCCGCGCCGTTGCAGACCACGGCAAAATTCTCGCGATACATGTGATAGAGGCGCACATCGCCCAGTCCCGCGGAAACAGTCATTTCCGGACTCGCAGCCAGTGTCCTCGGTCCGGGGAAGTCGCCGTTGTCGATCGCGTTGCGCAGCGCAACGTCCAGCCTGGGCTTCGCGGCCGCCGCACTGAAGCAGCTCGTGAAACCGGCGTCCAGCATATGGCGCGCGTTTGCGGCCGTTTTGAGCATGTGTTCTTCCGGCGGGATGAAGCCGAGTTCGACCGACTGGGCGACATCGGTGAACGTGAGATGGGAATGCGCCTCGATGAGCCCGGGCATCAGCGTCGCGCCCCGTCCGTCGACCACCGTCGCATTGCCATTGGCCAGGGGCGCGTCAGCCGGAACGACCGCGGCGATCCTGCTGCCTTCGACGAGCACCGAACCGGCGAAGGCCGGCTTGCCGGTGCAATCCAGAATCCTGACGTTCCTGAACAGGGTCGCGCTCATGTGCAGCCGCAATCCCGATTCACAGGTTTTCGATATACATCCGGTTCCAGGTCGGGCTGATGATCAGCTGGTTGATGCAGGCGTGGGCCGGCATCTCGGAAATGAATCGGATCGTATTGCCCAGGTCTTCAGGCTGCAGCATTTTGGCGCGGTCCGCGGCACTCGGCGGCACCGGGCGGCGGTCCATGATCGGCGTCGCCACTTCGGCCGGGCAGATTGCGCACGCGCGGATGCCGTTCGCGCACTCTTCCATGTTGATCGTTTCGGTCATCGCCGTGACGGCGTGCTTGCTGCCGTTGTAGGCGGCGCCGGTCAGCTTGGGATGAAAAACGCCGGCCCAGGACGACACGTTGATGATCAAACCGTCCTTCTTCGCTCGCATCGCCGGCAACACCGCGTGGATCGTGTAGAACGACCCGTCGAGGTTGATGCCGATCACATCCCGCCAGCCCTCGACGGTCTGATTCTTCCAGTAGCGGTTCGTCGTGTTCAGTCCGGCACTGTTGAGCAATATGTCGACGCGTCCGTGACGGGAAAGAATGCCGTCGGCGACTTTCTTGACGGCCCTGGAATCGGAAACGTCCAGCGCCTCGACTTCGGCCGTTCCGCCCTTGATGCGGATTTTTTCCGCCTCCGGCGCCAGCACTTCCTTGCGCCGTCCGGACATCACCACGATTGCACCGGCCTCGGCCAGCGCCTTTGCGCCCGCCAGGCCGATTCCGGTTCCGGCGCCCGTGATCCAGGCTACCTTACCCTTCAGCTTGTTCATGTCTTCTCCCTTGTGTATCACGCCGTTTTGGTCAGCTTGCGGTCGATACCCCGCACGCCATCGAATGTTTCGCGCATCACCCGGGCCGATTCGGTTACGGCGCGGCGCGCCGCCTCCACTTCTCCGCCCATCAGATAGAAACCGTGGACCATGCCTTCGTAGTTGGAAAGCCGCACTCGGTTACCGGCCTCAATGAGTTTCCTGGCGTATTCCACGCCTTCGTCGCGCAGCGGATCGTATCCGGCAACGATGATCAGGGCCGGAGGCAGACCTGACAGATCGTCGCGGATCAGGGGCGCGAAGCGGAAATCGTTCACGTCCTTGCCGCTGCGCAAATACTGGCGATAGAACCACGTGATCGAGTTGCGCGTGAGCACGCAGCCTTCCTTGAATTTGTGATGCGATGCCGTTTCCGGTTCCGGGGCAGTGCACGGATAAATCAGCAACTGGAACGCCAGTTTCGGATGCGCGGCATCGCGCGCCAGGATCGCGATCACGGTTGCCAGGTTCGCGCCGGCACTGTCTCCACCGACTGCTATGCAGTTCGAATCGCCGCCAAATTCTACGGCGTGCAGCGCCACCCATTTCAGCGCCGCTTCACAGTCCTCCACCGCCGCCGGAAATTTGGATTCCGGTGCCAGTCGATAATCGACCGCGACGACGATGCAATCCGCCTGGTTGGCCAGCATGCGGCAGACGGAATCATGGGTTTCCAGAGATCCGATTACAAAGCCGCCGCCATGAAACCACGTCAGCACGGGAAGTTTCTCTGCGCTCTTGATCTCGCGCGGTGTGTAGATACGGATCGGAATGTGGCTGCCCGGTCCGGAAATGCGGCGGTCCTCGGTGCGCCAAATCGGCTCGTTGAACTTGAGCTTGTTGACGCGCATCAGATACTGCTCGCG
>DATFUO010000027.1:0-6962 GCA_035260785.1 Burkholderiales bacterium | reverse complement strand
ACGCTGGGCATGTTCGGCATTGCCCGCAGCCTGGCCCAGGTATTGTCCGAGAACCACATGATTTACGAGTTCGGACCGGACGAAAAGATCTTCTTCCAGATCGGTGGCGGCATGTTTCTTGGTCTGGCCAACCCGTTCATTCTTCTGGTGCTGCTGACGGTCGTTTTCATGATCGTCTTCCGCTACACCGCCTGGGGGCGCTGGGTCTACGCGATTGGCGGCAACGAAAACGCAGCGCGCCTGACCGGCGTTCCCGTGAACCGCATGAAGCTGTCGGTGTATGTGCTGTCCTCACTAATGGCCGGGATCTCGGCAGTGTTGCTGGTCAGCTGGCAGGGTGCGGCGATCAACGCCATGGGCACGGGTTACGAGTTGCGCGTGATCGCGTCGTCGGTGATCGGCGGCGCGGACCTGATGGGCGGCGCCGGCGGGGCTTACGGGTCGTTCATTGGCGCGGCCTTGATCGAAGTGATCCGGAACAGTTTGCTTCTGGCAGGAGTGGATGCAAACTGGGAAGGTACGTTCGTTGGTCTGTTTATTGTGTTTGCTGTGTTGTTGAGTAAATTCCGTGGAATGCGCTCAGGGTGATAGCCCGGGCCGTAAACGACATGAGGAGGAACTGATGAAAAAGACGTTGATTGTGGCGGCAATGGCGGGTCTGTTCGGCCTGCCGGGTCTCGCCAGCGCGGCGGACGGCAAGCTGGTGTTCGCGCTGGTTCCAAAAAACATGAACAACCCGTTCTTCGACCAGGCGCGCGATGGCTGCAAGAAAGCCGAGAAGGAAAGCGGCGGAAAATTTGAATGCAGATACATCGGACCGGGCGAACACGGCGGCGGCGACGAGCAGGTAAAGGTAGTGCAGGACCTGATCACCGCGAAGGTCAGCGGCATCGCCGTGTCGCCGTCCAACGCACCCGCAATGGCCAAGGTGTTGGAACGCGCCAAGGCGGCAGGCATTCCGGTGACGACCTGGGACTCCGACCTCTTGCCGAAGGACAAGGGACTGCGCACTACTTATGTCGGTACCAAGAACTACGACATCGGCGTGAACCTGGCCAAGATCGCGATGAAGTTGAAGCCCCAAGGGGGCACCATCTGCATCCAGTCGGGTGGTGCCGCAGCGGCCAATCACAATGAGCGCATGCAGGGCATCCGCGATACGATCGCCGGCAAGAAGTCCAAGGAGTCACCGGGCGATCGTCTGACCGGACAGAACGGCTGGAAGGAAGTGGATGGCTGCCCGCTGTACACCAACGACGATTTCCCGTTATCGGTGACCCAGATGGGCGAGATCATGGCCAAGTATCCGGACCTCACCGCCTTCGTGCCCACTGGCGGCTTCCCGCAGTTCGTGCCCAATGCATACAAGCAGGTGGTCGATAAGAACATGGAGCGCGTCAAGAGCAAGAAGACCATCCTCGTGGTTGCGGACACGCTACCGATGCAAATGGATCTGATGAAGGCCGGATACAGCCATGGCCAGGTCGGTCAGCGGCCGTTCGACATGGGCTACAAGTCGATGTTCGTGCTCAAAGACCTGGTGGACAAAAAGAAGGTCGCCGATCCGATCTACACCGGCCTGGATGTGTGCGAGCCGGAAACCGCGGCTACTTGCATCGCCAAGTAACCGCGATCCTCGACGTTAAGCGGCCACCGCAACAGCGGTGGCCGTTTTTTTGGAAAACACTCACCGCAGAGGACGCGGAGGACGCAGAGGAAAAACAAGAACGAGGAAAAGCAAACTGGGATTAAAAGCGGCGTAACTGCTCATGGACCTGTACCGCCAAATTTCACTGCGAGGGATCATCAGCCAATGAATGGTCTTAACACGAGAATGTTTTTTTGCTCTTGCCTTTCCTCCGCGTCCTCTGCGTCCTCTGCGGTGAGCGCTTAGGAAAGTTTCTTTTCAGCGCTCCAGCGCGCGCTTGAGTTCGGACAGGTGGCGGAAACCCATTTGCGCGTACTGGTAGCTCGGCGCTAGCGCCGGATCCTGCTCGGCTTCGACCACCAGCCAGCCGCGATAGTCGTGGTAGTACAGGACCTGCAGCAGCGACTTGAAATCGACGTTGCCGTCGCCGGGAACGGTGAACACGCCTTTCAGGACGGAATCCAGAAAACTCCAGTCCTGCCGGCGCGCTTCGCGGGCGACTGCGGGGCGCACGTCCTTGCAATGCACATGACACACGCGCGCGATGTGCCTTTTCAGCACGTCGACCGGATCGCCGCCGGCAAACGCGATGTGGCCGCTGTCGAGCAGAAGACCGACGCCAGGTCCGGTCAGCGACATCAGGCGATCCACGTCCGCGACGGTTTCGACGTAGGCGCCCATGTGGTGATGGTAGGCGAGCCCGATACCCTGCGACAGGGTGTAGCGGGCGAAAGCGTCGAGCTTCTTCGCATAGTCGTGCCATTGCGCGTCGCCGGCGAACTGCGGACGCCGCGACAGGGCGACGGACTGCTTGCCCTGGATCGAATCGGCGACTTCGCCGTAGACCATCACGTTCGCGCCGTTCTTCGCCAGCAATTGCAGATGCGGGCCCACGGCCTGGATCTCCTCCTCGACGGAGCGGCGCGCCAGTTCGCCGGAATACCAGCCCGACACCAGTTCCACGCCGTATTGCGCCAATACCTTGCGCAATGCCGCCGGCTTTTTCGGGAATTTGTTGCCGAGCTCGAACCCTTGATAGCCGATCTCGCTGCCCTCGGACAGGATGGTTTCCAGCGGCGTGTCGCCGCCCAGTTCCGGCAGGTCGTCGTTGGCCCACGAGATCGGGTTGATGCCGATTTTCACGTCGAAGGCTTTTGTGCTCACGCCTGCTGCTCCTGCTTGCCCTGTTCGTAAGCCTTGCGCGCCGCGACGACTTCCCTGCGCTGCGAGACTTCCGGCACAGCCACTTCCCACCACCAGCCGCCCTCGGCCGTCGAGCGATTCGGATCGGTCTCGATGCAAACCACCGAAGTGTGCTTGCTGGCGCGCGCGCGTTTCAGCGCGCCTTCGAGTCCGGCGATGTCGTCGACTTTCTCCGCCGCCGCACCGAGTGACGTGGCATGGGCGACGAAGTCGATCCGCGGCGCGCCGCCCGCGGACCGCACACCGTCATCGAACAGGTTGTTGAACGGCGCGCCGCCGCAGGCCTGCTGCAGGCGGTGAATGCAGCCGTAGCCGCGGTTGTCGAGCAGCACGATCACCAGCTTGAGGCCAAGCATGATGGAGGTCGCGATTTCGGAATTCATCATGAGATAACTGCCATCGCCGACGATGACGATGACTTCGCGGTCCGGGCGGGCCATTTTCACGCCGAGCCCGCCGGCGATCTCGTAACCCATGCACGAGTAACCGTATTCGAGGTGATAGCCGCCGGGCACCGAGGTGCGCCAGAGCTTGTGCAGTTCGCCGGGCAATCCGCCCGCGGCGCAGACCACGATGTCGCGCGTGGCCGAATCTTCCGCGGAACGCTGGATAGCGCCGATCACTTCGCCCTCGTAGGGCAGTTTCGCAACGCGGCGGCTGGTGATCGCATCGAATTGCGCGCGCCACTCCGCCGCAAGTTTCGTGGCCTTCACGGTCCAGGCCGCATCCGCCTTCCAGCCGGGCAGCGCGATGTCGAGCGCCTGCAGTCCCGATCGGGCGTCGGCCTGCAGAGCAAATCCGCTAAGCTTCAGCGCATCGAAGCCGTTGACGTTGAGATTCAACAGCCTTGCCTGGCTGAACAGCGAGTGCGACCCGGTGGTGAAATCCTGCAGCCGCGTGCCGACTGCCAGCACCAAGTCGGCTTCGCGAGCGAGCGCGTTGGCCGAGGTGGAGCCGGTGACGCCGATCGATCCGAGCTGCAGCGGATGATCCCATGGCAGCGCGCCTTTGCCGGCCTGGGTTTCAGCGACCGGCACGCCGTGGCCGTCGGCGAAACCGCGCAATACCTCCACTGCGTCTCCATAGAGCACGCCGCCGCCGGCAACGATCAGCGGACGCTTCGCATTCTTGAGCGCCGCTGTGGCCTCGCGCACCTGCGCGGGGGCTGGCAGGACGGTGCGCGTTGTAACCTTATGCGGCGCGAAAAAATCCTCCGGCCAGTCATAAGCCATGGTCTGCACGTCCTGCGGCAGCGCCAGTGTGACCGGGCCGCACAGGGCCGGATCGGTAAGCACATGGATCGCCCGCGGCAGCGCCGTCAGCAACTGTTGCGGATGAACGATGCGATCGAAGTAACGCGACACCGGCCTCAGGCAATCGTTGGCGGAAACGCCACCGTCGTGAAAATCTTCCACCTGTTGCAATACGGGATCGGGCGCACGCGAGACGAAGATGTCACCGGGCAGCAGCAGCACCGGCAGGCGGTTCACGTGTGCGACCGCGGCGGCGGTCACCATGTTGGTTGCACCGGGACCGATCGACGTGGTGCAGGCCATCATGCGCCGGCGCATGTTCGCCTTCGCGTAGGCAATCGCGGCAAGCCCCATCGCCTGCTCGTTGTGGGCGCGATAAGTAGGCAACTGCTCGCGATGCTGATAAAGCGCCTCGCCGATTCCGGCGACATTGCCGTGCCCGAAAATCGCGAACACGCCGCCGAACAGCGGCTGCTCGCCCGTGGCCGACTCGGTGCGCAGCGCCGCGAGGTAACGCACCAGCGCCTGTGCGGCGGTCAAGCGGATCGTCTTGCTCATGCCCTGCCTCCCGTTCGCCCGCTGTTGTGCGGGCCTGAAATCTACGGCAACTAAAAGGTTCACCACGACAGCTTCAGCCGTAAGTGTTTCACCTTAAGGCGCGAAGACACGAAGAAGTGCAAAGTCAGGCCAGAATAAGAAAAGGGGAAACGGCTGGTCGATGTCCGTTCTGGATTTCCGACGGATGACCAGTCGAAGCTCGCTGCCCATTTCGCAACCCGGACCTTCTCCATCTCTTGCAGACTCGCGCCTTTCTTCGTGTCTTCGTGCCTTAAGGTGAAACACTTACGGCTGAAGCTGTCGTGGTAACTCTCGACGTACCGCTATTTTCCACCTTGATCAAAACTTCGTACAATCTTACGTCACCGTGTACGACGATTCGATTGCATCGCAATGCAGCAATCGGAATGGACAACGATAATAGTAATCGGGGAGGAAACATGATCGAAGTGGCGATATTCGGTGCAGGGCGCATCGGCAAGATCCACGGTGCCAATCTGGCAGCACAACCCGGGGTCAAGCTCCGGTACGTGGTGGATGTCAGCGCTGCTGCGGCAGGCGAACTGGCGCAACGCCATGGCGCGAAAGTCGCGGATGCCGAGGCTGCCTTGAAGGACCCGGCCGTCAAAGCCGTCGTCATCGCGTCCAGCACCGATACCCATGCCGACCTGATCATGCGCGCGGCCAAAGCCGGGAAAGCCATCTTCTGCGAAAAGCCGGTGGATCTCGCACTCGATCGAGCGCGGGCGTGCATCGACGTCGTGGCGAAGGCCGGGGTATTGTGCATGATCGGCTTCCAGCGCCGCTTCGATCCGACGTTCTCGGCCTTGAAGCAACGCCTGGATGCCGGAGAAATCGGCAACCCGGAAATGCTGGTCATCACCAGCCGCGATCCGGCTCCGCCGCCGGTCAGCTACATCAAGGTCTCCGGCGGCATCTTCAAGGACATGCTGATCCACGACTTCGACGTGTTCCGCTGGATACTCGGCGACGAAGCGCAAAGCGTGTACGCCACCGGCAGTTGCCTGGTGCAGAAGGAAATCGGCGAAGCCGGCGATGTCGATTCCACAGCGGTGACCATCCGCACAAAAACCGGCCGTCTGTGCCAGATCAATACCACGCGCCGCGCCGCCTACGGCTATGACCAGCGCTTCGAAGTGCTCGGGGCAAAAGGGCAGTTGCAGGCCGGCAATCACAAGCCCACGGAAGTATTTGCGCATACCGCCGCGAGCGTGAGCGAGGACAAGCCGGAACATTTCTTCCTCGAACGCTACCGCGCCGCGTACGCGCTGGAAATCGCACATTTCTTCGACGCCCTGACCCACGGCAAGCCGGTGCGAACGACGCTTCAGGATGGCGTGAAGGCGCTCGAACTCGCCGATGCCGCGACACGCTCCTGGCAGGAAGCCCGCATCGTCACTCTTTAAAGAGTCGAAACGCATTCACCGCAGAGGGCGCGGAGGACGCAGAGGAAAAGCAAGAACGAGGAAGAGCGAACTGAAATCGTAAGTGGTGTAGCTGCTCACTGATCGGTACCGCCTATTTTCATCGCGACGGGTAATAGCCGATGAACGTTTTCACATGAATGTGTTCTTGCTCTTGTCCTTCCTCCGCGTCCTCCGCGTCCTCTGCGGTGAATGCGTTATTGGGATCTTTACTGCGACGGGTCATCAGCCAATGAACGCCTCTTACACGAGAATATTTTTTTGCTCTTGTCTTTCCTCTGCGTCCTCCGCGTCCTCTGCGGTGAATGCGTTAGGGAGGTCCTTAGAATGAATGCTCCACTTCGAATCGGCATAGCCGGCATCGGGCGCATGGGACAGCGCCATGCCCTGAATCTGGCGCATCGCACGCTCGGCGCCCAGCTCGTGGCAGCCTGCAGCCCCGTCGCCGGCGAACTCGAATGGGCCAAGGAAAAGCTCAGCGTCAAATATCTGTACCGGGACTACAAGGATCTACTGGCACATCCCGGACTCGACGCGGTGTTCCTGGTGACGCCGACCACGCTGCATGCGGACCAGATCATCCAGGGCCTGCAGGCGGGCAAGCACGTATTCTCGGAAAAGCCGCTCGCGTTGAACATTCCGGATTGCCTGAAGGTGGAGCAGGAAGCCGCGAAGTATCCGAAGCAGAAGGTCATGATCGGCTTCGTGCGACGTTTCGACCCGAGCTATCGCGATGCCTACGACAAGGTCAAGGCCGGCCTGATTGGCAGGCCTTTCCTGGTCCGCTCGCAGACCGCCGATCAGAACGATCCCAGCGGATTCTTCGTGCGCTTCGCGCCCACCAGCGGTGGTGCG
>DATFUO010000026.1:0-6842 GCA_035260785.1 Burkholderiales bacterium | reverse complement strand
CCTGCCGACCATTGCCGAAGCCGGCGTGCCGGGATACGAAACGGTGGCGTGGGGGGGAATCATCGGCCCCGCCAACCTTCCGCCGCAGGTCGTCGCGAAGCTCAATCGCGAGATAATCGCGGCCTTGCATTCGCCCGCGGTAAGCAAGCGTTTCGCCGAGCTCGATACCGATATCGACGGCAGCACGCCGGAACAGTTCCTCGCCATCGCCAGGCGCGAGCGGCCCCGCTGGGCGGAAATCATCAAACGGGCCGGGGCAAAAATCGATTGACCGGCGATGCAAGATCTACAAAGGAGTCACCGCAGAGGACGCGGAGGAAGTTCAAGTACGGAATGAATGCGGAAGATGCCAACTGTAAGAATGAAGAATTGTGTGTAAGGCTCCTTTCAGATCGGATTCCGTTGATTCATGGAAATATTCTCGGTGTTCCTCAGCGTCCTCGGCGTCCTCCGCGGTGAGTGCGCTGACTTGAGTTTGAAAAAGGAGTGGGAGCAATGAAAGACCATTTCGATCTCCTGATCAGGAACGCGAGCATCATCGATGGCAGCGGTGCGCCGCGCTTCGAGGGCGACATCGGCGTGCGCGGTGAGCGCATCGTGAAAATCGGCCGGCTCGATCGGGCAAAGGCCGACGTCGAAGTGGATGCGTCGGGAAAAGTCGCGGCGCCGGGTTTCATCGATGCGCATACGCATGACGACCGGTTGATGCTGTCCGCTAGCGAGATGGCGCCGAAGGTGAGCCAGGGCGTGACCACTGTGGTGGCGGGCAACTGCGGCATCTCGTTGTCGCCCATGCCGGGCGGCATGAAAGGGGCGGTCCCGTCGCCGCTCGACCTGCTCGACAACGAAGGCAAGTGGTTCCGCTTTCCGACCTTCGGAGCTTATGTCGAGGAACTGGGCGCCCGCCCGGCCGCGGCTAACTGCGCGCTGCTCGTGGGGCATATGACCCTGCGTGTTGCGACGATGGACAACCTGGACCGGCCCGGCACCGCCGCTGAGATCGCGCGCATGCGCGAACTGGTGCGCGAAGCCTTGTCGGCGGGCGCGATCGGTTTCTCGACCGGCCTCTATTACGAATTGTCGAACGCGGCGCCGACAGAGGAAGTCATCGAGATTGCGCGGCCGCTGAAGGAATTCAACGGCATTTATTGCACGCATATGCGCGATGAGGCTGAGCAGGTGATGGCGTCGCTCGATGAAAGTTTTCGCGTCGGGCGCGAGCTGGATGTGCCGGTGGTGATCTCGCACCACAAAGTCGTGGGGACCCGCAGTCGCGGACGCTCGAGCGAAACCCTTTCGCATATCGCGGCGGCCATGCGCGGCCAGCCGGTGTGCCTGGACTGTTATCCGTATATGGCGTCTTCCACGATGCTGAGTTACGCGCGCACCCTCATCTGCTCGCGCGTGATTGTCAGTTCCTCGCGACCCTATCCGCAGTTCGCAGGCCTGGACCTCGACGAGGTGGTGAAAAAAATGCGCCTGCCGGTCGAACAAGCCATTGCGAAGCTGCAGCCGGCGTCGGCGATCTACTTCTCGATGGACGAGGCCGACGTGCAGCGCATTCTTGCCTTCGAGCACACCATGGTCGGTTCCGACGGGTTGCCGCACGACATCGCGCCGCATCCCCGGCTTTGGGGCACATTCCCGCGGGTGCTCGGCCATTACAGCCGCGACCTCAAGATTTTTCCGCTGGAAACCGCGGTGCGCAAGATGACCGGCCTGCCGGCGGCGACCTTCGGCCTTAAGGATCGCGGTGTGCTGAAGGATGGGGCTTATGCGGACATCACCGTTTTCGATCCGAAGACCGTGGACGAAACCGCGACCTGGGAGAAACCGATTCAGGCCGCGCGCGGGATCGACGCGACCATCGTCAACGGCGCAGTCGTCTGGCGCAACGGCAAGCCGACCGGCGCCAGATCCGGACGGGTGCTGCGCAGGCAGTGAATGGGACAGATAAAAGTCGAAAAGTGAAAGGTGAAAGAGGAGGCGCAATGTCAGCAATTCGAAATATCGGAATATTATGCGTCGCCTCGGCAGCGTGCTGGATCGTGCCGGGCATCTTCTGTCGGATCGCATCGGCGGCGGACAGCGAAGGCGCGATCCGTGAAACGCTGCAGGCCTATGAGCAGGCCTGGAGCCGCCACGACGCCCACGCGGTTGCGGGCTTCTATTTCGAGCCCGCCATGCGTGTGAGCAAAACCGGGCCGGTCGTTCGCCCCACCCAGGCAGACCAGGAGACCTTCTTCGACGGCTACCTGCGTGGCATAGTCGGTCGCGGGTACGACCGCAGCGAATGGGAATCGCTGGAAGTGCGATTGCTGGATCCGCAAACAGGGCTGGCAAGCGGGATCATGGTTCGCTACCGGGCAGACGGCTCTGTCCTGGAGCGGGTTGCAGTCACCTATCAGCTCTGGAGCACCGACAAAGGCTGGAAGATATTCCTCTCGGCGACCCACGCACCGGAGAGTGTCCTGCATTTCCGCTAAACCAGAAAACTGTAGAAGAAAGAGGCGAGAGGAAAGAGGAAAGTAAAAGCATCAACTGGCTTGTCGCTTTTACTCGGCTCTTTCACTTTTTACCTCGCCTCTTTCCTCTGATTGCAGGCGTTGCCGTTCAATCCGCCACGACGATCGTCCCGTTCATTTCCTCATGGCCGCCGCCGCAGAAATTGTCGCAGAGGAAATCGTAGCGGCCCGGCGCGAGCGCCTTGATGTTCACCCGGGTCACCCGGCCGGGAATCAGGTCGGTCCGGATACCCAGTTCCGGCACTTTGAAACCGTGAACGAAGTCGAGCGACGTGATTGCCAGTACCGCCGGCTGGCCGCTCCTGAGCACGATCTCGTTCGGCGTAAAGTGGAATCGCTGTGCAACGACATCGATCACTTGCGTGTTTCCGGATGCAAGGGAACGGGCCGATTTTATGGTTCCCGCCGAAAACAGGCCGAGCAATGCGATGGCGCCCCCGCGCCTGAGTGCCTGACGTCGGTCCATGGTCAGCCCTTTACGACCGCAAATTCGGCGATCTTGTAGCGGGCCTCGTCGACTTCCGCTTCGACTTCCCGGAAACCCAGGCCCTTGTTCGGCTGCGCGGGATCCCACGGCAACGGTGCGCGCTTGGGCTGGGACATCGGCACCGGCAGCGGAAAGATCAGCGACTTCGCCGAGTGGTGCGCAATGTGCCCGGTCTGGTGGTGATGTTCCTGGTGGATGTGGCCGTAGAACACGGTTACGTTCGGATAGGGCATGAGAATATCGACCACCTTCGCGCCGTCGCGGGTCGCCCAGTCCCAGGCGGGGGCCAGGTCGAACAGCGGTCGATGAGTGAATACGACGATCGGCGCGGATTTTTTGAGTTTCGCGAGATCGGCCTTCAGCCACTGCAACTGGGATTCGCCCACGCTCGCACCGGGATCGGAGACATTGTCGAGCACGACGAAGTGCACGCCCTTGTGATCGAATGCATAGTGCGTCTCGCCGAAGAGCTCCTTGTACGCCGCGCCGCTGTCGAGCGACGCGTCGTGTTCGCCGGGCATGAAGCGCAGGTTCCTGACCTTGAGTTCGCTCACGATGCCGCGAAACTCGATCATGCGCCGGCGCCGCTCCGCGGAATCGTCGGTGGTGTGGGTCAGGTCGCCCGTGAACACGATGAAGTCGGGCTGGACGTCCAGCTCGTTGACGGCGGCCACGGCCTTGCGCAGCGTGCTGTCGGCCTCGGGATTGGCCGGGCCGCTGTAACCCCAGTGGGAATCGGACAACTGCACGAAAAAGAATTCTTCGTATCCTGCGGCACGGTTGCTCCCGGCGGCGCGGACCGAACCGGGCAAGGCGGATGCGAATACAGCACCGCCACCTACGGCGGCCAATTGCAGAAAACGTCGGCGATCGATCATTGTGGTTCTCCTGATAGTTGGATGGGGCGGCGGGTCGCAGCCCGTGCTTCCGGAGTGCAATACCGGTTGCTGTCCGGGTCTATTCCGGCGCAACGCAAAAAAAAGCGGGAATAAAACGCCCCGCCGGCCGGTATGGCATCGAGGAACCTGCGCGAACCGACGGCTCATCGAAAACGGAAACTGCAAATTGGCCGGCATACAATACTCAGCTTTAAGCCGCCACCGCGGAGGAACCGGGTTGGACTTCAGGACACAGCAATTCGAGGCGCTGGTGCTTCCGCATCTCGACGCGGCCTATAACCTCGCCCGCTGGCTGCTCAAGGACGACGACGGTGCCCGCGATGCAGTACAGGACGCGTATCTGCGCGCCTTCCGCTTCTTCGATCACCTGCGGGGTGAAGAGGCGCGACCCTGGCTGCTCGCGATCGTGCGCAATACCTGCTATTCGTTGCTGGGCAAACGGCGGCAAGTCGGCGAGCAGGTCGAGTTCGACGAAGAGCGCGACAGCGAGTTCGCAGTGCGACCGGCCGAAGACAGTGCCGGCGATCCTGCGACGTATCTGTTGCGCAAAATAGAAAAAGCCCGCATCGACGAAGCGATCGAACGGCTGCCATCGGTTTACCGCGAGGTGATCGTATTGAGGGAACTCGAAGAACTGGCCTACGAGGAAATCGCGCAGGTCGCCAATGTTCCCGTCGGCACGGTCATGTCGCGCTTGTCGCGTGCCCGGGCGATGTTGCGCGCGCGCCTGGATCCACCGGACGGGAAGGGATGAGCCATGGACGAACGTGATGACGATCTGAGCGCACTGATCAAGGCCAAGGCAACCCGTCATGTCGCGCCATCGCAGCTTCGGGCCCGGATCGACGCCAGGATCGCCGAGTTGGGCTCGGCCCGCGCCGGCGAGATCGACGGGACCGCAGCGTCGATTCCGCCAATGCTCGCGTGGCGGCGCTGGACGAACATGGGCGCGGCTTTCGTGGTCGGCGTGGTAGCGAGCTTCGTGGTGACGCTGGCGTTACGCGGTGCCGGCGAAGAGGATCGCCTCGCGCAAGCAGTCCTGGACAGTCATGTCCGGTCCCTGATGGGCGCGCATCTGGTCGATGTGGAATCAACGGACAAGCACACGGTGAAGCCGTGGTTCTCCGGCAAGCTCGACTATGCGCCGCCGGTGAAAGATCTCGCTTCCGAGGGTATTCCGCTTGCTGGCGGCCGGCTGGATTATCTGGGTCAGCGGCCCGTGGCGGCGCTGGTCTATCGGCTCAACCAGCACACGATCAATGTTTTCGTCTGGCCCGCGACAGGCGATTCGCCGCGGGATCCGGTATTCGCCGTGCGCCAGGGATTCAATGTCGCGCATTGGAGCGCCGATGGCATGCAATTCTGGGCCGTGTCCGATGTGAACGCCGGGGAATTGCGCAACGTCGTGCGTTTGCTCGCGCTCAGGGACAAGCCGTAAGCCGGCATCAAAGGGGCCGCGAGCGTTCAAGAATCCGTGGGCGGCGGGCTATCGCGGAATGCGCGCCAGTCGGCCTCGACCTGCTTTGCGAAGTTTTGCGCCAGTTCGATCAAGGCGGGCCGCCAGGATTCGACAGCGTGCCCGAATGCGATCAGGTCCTCGGTAATGGCCGAACCCCGCCAGCCGCTGCTGCGCAATTGTCCCCATGCCACGATGCTTCCCATCGCCGCGACGATCGGCTGCAGCTTTGCCAGCTTGCCATCCGCGTCCGCCAGATTGAGCCGGTCCTCGCTGGGCTGCAGGCCGCGCAGGACGAAGGGCTTGCCGTTCATTTCCACGCCGCGCAGGAACGCCGGCGAGACCGCCTGCATGCGGTGCTGGATCGACACCACGCGATCGGCCTCGCTTTTCCAATCCGGTTGCCGTGCTTTCACGTGGGGCGCGAGTACCGAGGGCCGCGCTTCCTTGAGATCGAGCAGATAGTTGCCGTGGGGCGAGCCCTTGCCCTCGACCAGCAGCACATAACGCTCCACGCCGAGGCTGCCGGTTCCGGCAATCCGCCGTGCCACGTCGAGCAGCCTGAAGAATTTCGGATCCTTCTGGCGCGCCGCGAACTGCGCCATCAGTTGCTCCACCTTTGTCCGCTGCGTCTTGTCTGCCGGCAGCGCTTTCTTCCCGTCCAGGCGCAACTTGCGCTTTGCGCCCTGGTTTTGCGTCCGGCTGTCGAGCAGCGCTGCACGCTTGCGCCGGCCGGCGGTATCCAGCAGATCCCGGATCAGGCCTTGCGCCGTCTCGCGCTCGATGTTGCGGGCCTTGCCGTCCTGCAATGCCCTTGCATAGGCAGTCAGGAAACCGTCGCACAGTGCGCGGGCGCCGGTTTCATCCACTTTCAATAGTTTCGTCGCCACCATGATGCTGGACATCAACCGCACCGGGTCGCAGTAGCAGGGCGCAGCCAGGGCCTCGTCGAAATCGTTCACGTCGAAATACACGAGCCGATCGTCGCCCTTGTAGCAGCCGAAGTTTTCCAGATGCAGGTCCCCACAGGTCCAGGCGAGCGGTTCGGCACTGGTCCAGAACGACTGCGGCGCCTCCGACCAGAACAAATGGCAGGTGCCGCGCAGAAAGGAGAACGCGTTCGCGCGCAGGGCCTTGTATTTCAGCGTGAGGCGCTCGGGATCGCGGCCCTGGTTGAAGCGCTCGATCTGTGCGACGACGGCGTGCTTGCCGGAGGGGGCAGCCTTGGAAGCCATGGTGAAGAGGAAAGAGGCGAGAAAAAAGAGGAAAGAGGAAAGGTTAAAGGAAATGAGATGCCGTGACGGCGTGACGGCGTGACGATCGTGACGGGGTAAAGGCAGCAGTGCCAAAGCAAAAGCAGTAGATCCAAAGCACAGGGATCGCGCAAAGACTAAGGCGAGCGAGCTCTTGCGTCCTTACGACCGTTACGCCGTCACGATCGTCACGAACGTCACGGCTCTTTACTCCTCCAGCCC
>DATFUO010000025.1:0-22301 GCA_035260785.1 Burkholderiales bacterium | reverse complement strand
GCCATCGTTTATGAAACGATGGCGCCGACGCCGCAATACGCGTGGCCGTTGTTGAAATCCGCGATCGGCGCGGAGATCTGGGTCAAGCACGAGAACCACACGCCGATCGGCGCGTTCAAGCTGCGCGGAGGGTTGGTTTATTTCCGCGATTTTTCGCGGCGCAGCGACCGCGCCGCCGGCGTCATCAGCGCCACGCGCGGCAATCATGGCCAGTCGGTGGGCTATGCCGCGCGCAAGCACCGCATACCCGCGACGATCGTCGTGCCGCACGGCAACAGCGTCGAGAAGAATGCCGCAATGCGCGCGCTGGGCGTCGAGCTGATCGAACACGGCGAAGATTTTCAGGCCGCACGGGACCGCGCGGCGTGGATCGCACAGCAGCGCGGATTGCACATGGTACCCGCCTTCCATCCGCTGCTCGTGCACGGCGTCGCGTCCTACTCGCTGGAGCTGCTGCAGCAGGTTCCGGACCTCGACGTTGCCTATGTGCCGATCGGACTCGGCTCAGGCGTGTGCGGCATGATCGCGGCACGCAATGCACTGGGACTGCGCACCGAAATCGTCGGCGTGGTCTCCGAGCATGCCCCCGCCTATGCGCAGTCATTCGAGCAGCGTCGCCTGGTCGAGCATCCGGTCACGACTCGCGTGGCCGACGGCATGGCCTGCCGGACACCGGAGCCTGAAGCGCTCGAGATCCTGTGGCGTCACCTCGCGAGCATCGTGCGGGTGACCGACGATGAAGTCGAAGATGCGATGCGGCTGATGTACACGGCTACGCACAATGTCGCCGAGGGAGCCGGCGCGGCGCCGCTCGCGGCGGCATTGAAGGAGCGCGACAGGCTGGCGGGCCGGAAAGCAGCTGTCGTCCTGAGCGGCGCGAACGTGGACCGGGAAGTTCTGGCGCGCCAACTGGCAAAAACCTGATTGCCTCTTGCCATGGCGAGGCCGTGGCGGGAAGATTCGCCTGTCATTCCCAATCGGACCCGGACCATGCTGATTCGACACCCGCACCTGCTTCGCGTGGCCATATTGGGCGCCATTGCCGGTGCGGTTCTGATGATGTTGCCGCGCAGCGCCGCCTTTGCCGCCCCACCAATGGTCATTTATAGCGGCGATTTGACGGCCGCCACCGGTCTTGGCCGCAGGATAGAAATGCGCCTGAAAGCCGATGGCACGATGAGCATGATCACCGATTACCGCAACAACCGGGCGCCCGTTACCGAAGACGGCCGCTGGAATCCGATCTCGGTCGAGCAGATCGATGTCGTCATCGAACGCAAGGACGGCGCCGCCACCGGCCCGGACACGCTGCACTTCATCAAACGGGGCGATATCCTGCAGGCGACTCCGGAGACCGCCGCCCAGTTCGGCAGCCAGGGCCTGCAACTGCGGCAGTCGAAAGCCGCAGCTTCGCCGAAAACCGCCCTACCCTTGGGTGGCGTGGCGAGCACCATCGGTTCCTGGAGATGGGAAGGACTGGTTTCTTCCGCCGACAGGATCGCGATCGAGCAACCGGAGCGCTATACGCTGGAGTTGCAGGGCGGCGGCAAGGCTCTGGTGCGCGCGGACTGCAATCGCGGTCAGGCCGCATACAAATCCGACGGCCGCGCCATCGCCATCCGGGTCTCGGCTATGAACAAAGTCGCTTGCCCGTCGGGTTCATGGTCCGAGCGCTACCTGAAGTCTCTCGAGGCCGTGGTCGCACAGCGCGTCAGGGGGGACAGCCTCTTCCTCGATCTGCCTGGCGAAGGCGGGACCATGAAATTCGTGCGGGTCAGATAATGCCCTTCGATCCGAAAGCACCCGGCGGCAACACGGCCCGCAACGTACTCGGGGGACCGCTCGGGGATTGCGGAAGCAAACCCCTGACCGGTTTCTATCGGGACGGCTGCTGCAATACCGGGCAAGACGATCACGGCGTGCATTCGGTGTGCGCGCTGATGACCAAGGACTTCCTGGCATTCTCGCTATCCCGCGGCAACGATCTGAGCACGCCGATGCCCGACTTCGGCTTTCCCGGACTGAAGCCCGGTGACCGCTGGTGCCTGTGCGCCGCGCGCTGGCGCGAAGCGCTCAAGGCCGGTTGCGCACCGCGCGTCGTCCTCGCCTCCACGCACGAGCGCACGCTCGATTACGTGAGCCTGGAAGATCTGAAGAAGCATGCGATCGATCTACAATAAGATCAGAGGAAAGGTGAAAAGTTAAAGTTGAAAGTGAAAAACCAGAAATTTAGTTACGCCGGGTCTCGCGGAAGGAAGGCTGCGCCTTTGCATTTCCACCTTTCCTTTTAACCTGTGACCTTTGACCTTTCGGCTCGCCCTTTCGGGCGGCGAACTTCACGCCGCTTTGCGGTCAAAGCCGGCTGGGGCCGCGAAAATTGCCGGACCGTGGTATTGTCACCGTGCCGGAGCAGACGGCATCGCTCCGGGGCCTGTTCAAAAACGAGGAGCCATGAGCATCAAGTTTCGCAGCAAAGAGCTGACTCCCGCGGAAGCGTCATTTCTGAAATGGCAATACGGTTTCGACGACGAGGATGAGCCGTTCGAGCGTGCGTTGTGGCAGGCCATCATGCGGGCCTGGGATGCCGATACCGCGTCGGCGTCTGGCACACGTCATCTTGAACGCCTCGGCTGCAACGGCGCCTATCCAGAGGAAGTCGCGTTGTACGAGCGCTTCAGGTCGGAAGGCAGCGATTCGGTCTGGAACGAATTGATCCGGCGCGCCGGCGTGTCCGATCGCCGAACTGTCAAAGTCGATACGTCGATCGAACGCCGGCGCCGCGCCGCCCACCGCGCCTGAAGCGGTGTTTTCCCGTTCCGCGGTTCGCAGATCCATCTGCGGCCGGCAGTGGCTTCTTTGCCCTTCTTCGCGCGGCTCCCGTCTGCGATACAGCACGTTTCCCCTGCGCCTGAAAGGGCACTCCGACGTGCCAGGCACGCAGCGTATTCGCAGTGAAGATCCAGCCGGCTGGAGGGTGATCTATCGGGCGAGGAATTCTCGAAGGACTTGAACCACAAGGCGGTGATCCTCTTCCTGCGGAAGGCCCGACACCGTCACCGTCCCGACCACGCCGACATCGCGCACGATGAGGGGAAACGCTCCGCCGTGCGCCGCATACTGATTGTTGTCCAGCCGCGACGATTGCTCGAAGGTCGTGTTGTTCGCACGAAACTGCGTTCCTACGTAGAACGAACTGTGTCCATAATGATTGACGACGTTGTTCTTGCGCCGGATCCATGCATCGTTATCGGCGGAAGTGCCGGGCAATGCGCAATGGAAGAGCTGCTGGCCGTTCCGACAGATGTCCACCGTGATCGCTTTTGCGTCAGCCTTCGCGTGGTTCACGAGCCTCATGCCGAGCAACAGCGCATCGTCGTTGCGGAATTCGCGAAACTGAAGTTCCTCTTCCTGAGACAACAGCTCCGCGAGCAAGCGTTCGAATTTTTCCATTCCCTTTCTCTCTGAACGAACCTGCAGCCGATTACTTCGGCGGGCCGGAAGATTGACGCACGACCAGTTTCGGTTCGATAAGACGCCGGGTCGGCGGCGCGTCGGGAATGGCCAGGCGGTCGAGTAACGCCTGAGCGGCGGATTCGCCGAGTGAACCCGGGCCGACGTCGACCGTGGTCAACGGTGGATTGGTATGCGCTGCAGCCGCGACACCGTCGAAACCGGTGATGGCAAAATCGCGCCCGACCACCAGCCCGTGCTCCCCCAACTCGCTCAATGCGCCGAAGGCTACCACGTCGTTGTAGCACACCGCCGCCGTGGGCTGCGGAATCATGGCCAGCGCCTGACGGATGCCATCCCGTCCACCATCCCGCGTAAGCGCGATGTTGATGAACCACTCGGGTGCAACCGGCAGATTGTGTTCCCGCATGGCCCGTTCATATCCTGCACGCCTGAAGTCGTAGACCGGACCGCCGCCGACGCGACCGAGGAAGGCGATGCGACGGTGGCCCTGCTCGACCAGATGACGGCTGGCGTCGAAGGTTCCGCGCTCGTTGTCGGCACCGACAAAATTGTAATTGCCGGCTGCCGGCTCCCGTACCACGATCACCAGCGGAATGCCGGAAAGCCGTGTGCGCTCGAGCAACGCCTGCGGCGTATCGAACGCCGGGCACAGGATCACGCCGGCCGCATGATACTCATGCATGGAAGTGAGCACCTTGTCCTGAACGTCCAGCCGTTCATTCGTGTGTGCCATCAGGCTGATGTAACCGGCATCGGCCAGCCGGCGTTCCATTCCGACCAGCATCTCGGCAAAGAAGGGATTGCCGAGGTCGTTGATGACGATACCGATCATGTTCGACGATTCGCGTCGCAGGTCGGCGGCGCGCCGGTTGTAAACATAGCCAAGCGCGGCGACGCTCTTGCGCACTCGCTCGGCCGTTTCGGGCGCAATGAGCGGGCTGCTCTGAAGAACCAGAGAGACGGTGGATTTTGAGACCCCGGCGGCGCGGGCTACATCGGTAATCGTGACCGACCGGCGCTTCGGGGCATTGTTTTGCGTGGTCATGGATTCCCGCAATTATTGACAAGATTAAGCGCCGGTGCCATATTATATTCTGATTGGAACGTTCCAATTTGGTCATTAAATCGTTATTTAGCCGCTAAAATACAGTAACTCGCTACAAGAGCGAGATCCTCGGCAATTTGGGAGGGAGTCGTGGGAAAGCGCATTGGCTGGGGATTGATCGGTGCCAGCACCATTGCCAGGGAATGGGTGATCGATGCGATCCGTGGCCAATCCGGCAACGAAATCGTCGCGGTAATGAGTGCAGATGCGGGCCGCGGCAGGGCTTTTGCAGAGGCGAACCGGATCGCCGCCAGTTACCCATCCGTGGAAGCACTGCTGGCCGACCCGGACGTCGACGCGGTTTACATCAGCACGACCAACGAACTGCATAAGGCGCAGACCCTGGCTGCGGCAGCAGCCGGAAAACATGTGCTCTGCGAGAAGCCGCTGGCGCTGACACTGGACGACGCCCGGGAGATGGTGGCCGCATGCGACGCGGCCGGGGTGGTCATGGGGACCAATCATCATCTGCGCAACGCCGCCAGCCATCGCAGGATCCGTGAACTGTTGCAGTCCGGCGCGATCGGCACACCCCTGTACGCGCGGGTATTTCATGCCGTTTACCTGCCGCCGCACCTGCAGGGTTGGCGGCTCAACAAACCGTCGGCTGGCGCGGGTGTGATCCTCGACATTACCGTGCATGACGCCGACACCCTGCGCTTCATCCTCGGTGCCGAGCCGGTGGAGGCCGTTGCGCTGTCGCAGCAGGCCGGGATGGCTGAAGGCGGACTCGAGGACGGCGTGATGGCCGCGGTGCGCTTCGACAATAACGCGGTGGCACAGCTTCACGATGCCTTCACGGTGAAATTTGCCGGGACCGGGCTGGAAATCCACGGGTCGGAGGGTTCCATACTCGGCCGGGACGTGATGACACAGCGCCCGGTTGGCAGCGTCACACTGCGCAATGCCCAGGGCGAGACCGATATCCCGCTCGACCACGAGAACCTTTACGCTCGCGCGCTGCGTGCGTTCGTCGGTGCCATTCGTGGCGACGGATTGCCGTCAGCCACCGGCGAAGACGGTGTGCGCTCACTCGCAACGGCGCTGGCTGTTCTGGAAGCAAGTCGAACCGGTGGTTGCACCGCAGTCCGATTCTCTTAGCGCCCGATCATCCATCGAACATGAATAAGGTGATTTCCGCGGAACAGGCCGCACAAATCGTACGCGATGACGACGTCGTCACCGTCAGTTCCTCCAGCGGGCTTGGCTGTCCCGACAAGGTACTGGCCGCGCTTGGCACACGCTTCGCCATGGAAGGTCACCCGCGCGATCTCACCACGCTGCACCCGATCGCCGCCGGCGACATGTACGGGATCCGCGGCATCGATCATCTCGCCCGTCCCGGAATGCTGAAGAGAATTCTGGCCGGCTCCTATCCAAGCGGCCCGTCGTCGCTGCCGATGCCCGAGATCTGGCGCCTCATCGTCGAAGACGGTATCGCCGCGTACAACCTGCCGAGCGGCATTCTTTTCGACATGCACCGCGACGCCGCGGCAAAACGCCCCGGCGTGCTCACCAAAGTGGGTCTCGATACTTTCGTCGATCCGGCTCGCCAGGGCGGCGCCATGAACAAGCGTGCGACGGCGGAACCGGTGGTGAAAAAAGTTGTGTTCGCCGACGAAGAGTGGCTGTTTTTTCCGGCGATCGCGCCGCGCGTGGCCATCCTGCGCGCCACCACCGCGGACGAGCGCGGCAATCTCTCTTTCGAACACGAAGGGGCTTTTCTCGGTGGAAGGGACCAGGCGCTCGCGGCGCGCAACAACGGCGGCGTGATCATCGCGCAAGTCAAACGCGTGGTCCGCGCCGGTTCGCTCAAGCCGCAACAGGTGCACGTGCCGGGCACGCTGGTGGACTATATCGTGGTCGATCCCGAACAGATGCAGACCACGCAGACCGTTTACGACCCGGCGATCAGCGGTGAAATCATCCGGCCCGAGAGCAGCTTCGAACTGCAGGAGTGGGGAGCGGAAAAAGTGATCGCCCGGCGTGCCGCGCTAGAGCTCACCACCGATTCCGCGGTCAATCTCGGCTTCGGCATTTCCGCCAACGTGCCCCGCGTGTTGCTCGAAGAAGGATTGCACGGCGAAGTCACCTGGGTCATTGAACAGGGCGCCGTCGGCGGCGTGCCACTGCTCGGATTTGCATTCGGCTGCGCGGCGAACGCCGACGCAATCGTCCCTTCACCGGACCAGTTCACCTATTTCCAGGGCGGCGGCTTCGATGTCGCGCTGTTGTCCTTTCTGCAGATCGACCGCGACGGCAGCGTCAACGTTTCCAAGCTCGGCGCCAAACCCTATCTGACCGCGGGCTGCGGCGGCTTCGTCGATATCACTGCGCATGCGAAGCACATTGTCTTTTCCGGTTTCTTCACGGCCGGCGCCAATCTCGAAGTCGGTGACGGCAGGCTGAAGATCCTGCAGGAAGGCAGGAGCAGGAAACTGGTCGACGCAGTCGAACACGTCACTTTCAGCGGCAGGATGGCGCGCCAGCGCGGACAAAAAATCAGCTACGTCACGGAACGCTGCGTGATCGACCTGATCGCCGACGGTTTGACGGTGCGGGAAATCGCACCGGGCGTGGATCTGAAGCGCGACGTGCTCGATCAAGCGGCGTTCGTGCTGAAGGTCGATCCGCAGCTCAAGGTCATGGACCCCGCGCTGTTCCGCAACGCACCGCTGAAATTAAAACTCAAGGCGTCGGCCCATGCTTGAAACCCCGACCAGCCAGATCAAGTTTCACGTCGACGGCGAAGTTGCAACGGTCATCTTGGATCGAGCGGAGAAGCTCCACGCGCTCACACCCGAAATGATGGAGACGCTCGCTGACATCGCCACACGGATTGACGCCGATACCGGGATTCGTTGCGTCATCCTGACCGCGGCCGGCGACAAGGCGTTCTGCGTCGGTGCCGACATCAATGCCTGGGCGGGGCTGGAACCGCTCGACATGTGGCGCCGCTGGGTAAGGCGCGGCCACCAGGTTTTCGAGCAATGGGCGCGTCTGCGCGTGCCGGTCATCGCCGCGATCAATGGTCACGCGTTCGGAGGCGGGCTCGAACTTGCCGCGGTAGCCGACATCCGCATCGGCGTAGCGTCGGCGACATTCGGGCTGCCGGAGGCGACCATTGCAACTTGTCCGGGCTGGTCGGGAACACAGCGGCTCGTCGCCCTGATCGGTGCCAGCCAGGTGAAGTATCTCGCCCTGACTGGTATGCGCATCGACGCGATGGAAGCGCGGCGCATCGGCATCCTGCACGAGCAGCTCAAGGACAAGGGCGTGCTGGTGCGTGCCGGCGAACTTGCCGACACTATCTGCAAGCTGGCCCCGGTATCGGTGCAACTCACCAAGCAGATCATCGACGCCGGTCGGGGTGATGGCTTGGCAGCGACGCTGGAGACGATGGCGGGCGCGTTGGCCGCGACCACCGCGGACGCCCGCGAGGGTGTCGCCAGCTTCCGCGAGAAGCGGCAACCCGAGTACCGTGGCAAGTAGAAGAGCAGAAAATCATTCGGCTGCCGACACGATCCATGCGAAAGGGATGGTGCGCTGCAAGATCGTGTCATCGGCCGCAACGGATCACAGGATTTCGCGCAGACCGAGGCGCATGGATGCGAAGGAAATCGCATAACGGATGGTGGCTGCCGGCATAATTTGGCAAACTCAAGGTGTATGCATTTTCTGGAACGGCAATTGTCCGGCCGAAATCGGGCATTCAAAACTGATAGCTGGAGGAGAAAAACATGCGTAGGAAATTGATCGTCACAGTTCTGGCGGGGGCGTTCGGATTCGCCGGCACCTCGTTCGCGGCGGATAATTCCGTCGAGGTCCTGCACTGGTGGACATCGGGCGGTGAAGCCGCGGCCCTGAACGTGCTCAAGGGCAACCTGGAAAAGCAGGGCATCAAGTGGAACGACATGCCGGTGGCCGGCGGCGGCGGCGAAGCCGCAATGACTGCGGTACGTGCCCGCGTAACGGCCGGCAATCCGCCCACGGCGGTGCAGATGCTCGGATTCGACATCACGGACTGGGGCAAGCAAGGTGTAGTGGCCGACCTGAATGCGGTAGCCGCCAAGGAAGGCTGGGACAAAACGGTCCCGGCTGCGCTGCAGAAATTCTCCAAGTACGACGGCAAATGGATTGCCGCTCCGGTCAACGTCCACTCCACCAACTGGGTATGGGCGAACAAGGAAGTCCTGGCAAAAGCAGGCATCACCAGCGAGCCCAAGACCTGGGATGAATTCATTGCCGATGCCGAAAAAGTCCAGAAGGCTGGCTTCATAGGCCTCGCGCACGGCGGCCAGCCATGGCAGGATGCGACCCTGTTTGACGGCGTGGTGATGTCCACAGGCGGCGTCGACTACTACCGCAAGGCATTCATCGATCTGGATCAAAAAGCAATCAATTCGCCTACCACCGAAAAGGTGTTCCAGCGCATGTCCCAACTTCGCAAACTGGTGGACAAAGACTTTTCCGGGCGCGACTGGAACGTGGCGTCGGGCATGGTGATCAGCGGCAAGGCGGGCTTCCAGATGATGGGCGACTGGGCCAAGGGCGAGTTCATCAACGCCAAAAAAGTTCCGGGCAAGGACTTCCTGTGCTTCCGCACGCCGGGGACCCAGGGCAACGTGTCGTTCAATTCGGACCAGTTCGTGATGTTCAAGGTCGGCGCCGACAAAGAAGCGGCCCAGGCGAAACTGGCGTCGGCGATCATGGACCCCGGCTTCCAGTCGGCGTTCAACGTCGTCAAGGGTTCGGTACCTGCTCGCACCGACGTGCCTGACACGGCCTTCGATGCCTGCGGCAAAAAGGGCATGAAAGATTTGGCAGAGGCCAACAAGAAAAACACCCTCGTCGGCTCGATCGCGCATGGCCACGCAGTACCGGCCTCGATCAAGAACGCGATCTACGACGTCGTCACACGCCACTTCAACGGGCAGCTCGACGACAAGCAGGCGGTTACCGCACTCGCAGCGGCAGTGAAGCAGTAGGCTCGTCACTTCAACGAGCCATTTCCAGTTCCCGGGCGGATTGTCCCCGCCCGGGACAACGGAGTTCCCTGACCATGCGAGCCGGTGTATTGCCCAAGCTGTTGCTCAGCCCCAGCGTGTTGCTCGTGCTGGTCTGCGTCTACGGCTACATCATGTTCACGATTTACCTGTCGTTCACGTCGTCGACCTTGATGCCGTCGTACGAGTGGGCGGGCACGGCCAGCTACCAGCGACTGTTCGCGCTGGAGAACTGGCATGTCTCGCTGAACAATCTCTGGGTGTTTGCGAGCCTGTACATCGGCGTGGCCATCGTGCTCGGGCTGGGCTTCGCGATCCTGATCGACCAGCACATTCGCGCCGAGACTGCGTTCCGGTCCATCTTCCTTTACCCGATGGCGCTGTCATTCATTGTCACCGGCACGGCATGGAAGTGGCTGCTCGATCCGGGCGTCGGCCTCGAGCATACGATGCACGATCTTGGCTGGGAAAGTTTCGCCTTCGGCTGGATCAAGGACAGCGACAAGGCGATCTACTGCGTCGTCATCGCTGCCGTATGGCAGACCACGGGCTTCGTGATGGCATTGTTCCTCGCCGGGTTGCGGGGAGTGGACGCCGAGCAGATCAGCGCGGCGCGCGTCGACGGCGCGCGCAGCTGGCAAATCTACCTGCATATCATCATTCCGCAGCTCGGTCCGGTCTTCGTCTCGGCCTTCGTGATTCTGGCGCACATGGCGATCAAGTCATATGACCTGATCGTCGCGCTGACCAACGGCGGGCCCGGGCGCTCAACCTGGCTGCCGTCGGTTTTCATGTATCAGTACAGCTTCACGCGCAACGAGATGTCGGTGGGCGCCGCGAGTGCGGTCATGATGCTCGCCGCGATCGGACTGGTCGTGCTGCCTTATCTCTTCAGCGAGATGCGCAAGGTCAAGAATGGCTGACCACCGCTCGCAAGGCTTCGGAGCCGATCGCATCCTCCTCTACGCGGTACTGCTGTGCCTGGCGCTGCTGTTCCTGTTGCCGGTCTATGTGATGGTCGTCAATTCTGTCAAGCCGCTCGACGAAATCCGCGGTGGCAACCTCATGGCCCTGCCGGTTGTCTGGACCATCGAGCCCTGGCTTACCGCCTGGAGCACGGCGCAGATCGGCGTGCAGCCCACCGGACTGAAGCCCTACTTTCTGAATTCGTTCCTGCTGGTTGTGCCGGCGGTCGCGATCTCGACGCTGATCGGCGCGCTCAATGGTTACATCCTCACCCAGTTCCGGTTCCGCGGCGCCAACCTGTTGTTCGCGGCCATGCTCTTTTCCGTATTCATTCCGTTCCAGATTGTGCTCATCCCGATGGCGAAGACCCTAGGCATCCTCGGCCTCGCCGGCACCGTCAAAGGCCTGATCTTCGTCAACGTGGTCTACGGAATCGGTTTCACGACCTTGTTCTTCCGCAACTACTACGCCGCGTTCCCGATTGAACTCATCAGATCGGCGCGCATCGACGGGGCGGATTTTTTCGGCGTGCTGTTTCGCATCCTGCTGCCCAGCAGCGGGCCGATCATCGTGGTCACGGTCATCTGGCAGTTCACCAACATCTGGAACGAGTTCCTGTTCGGCGCTTCCTTCAGCGATTACAGCTCCTTCCCGATTACCGTCGCGCTGAACAATCTGGTCAACAGCTCCACCGGGGTCAAGGAATACAACGTTCATTTCGCCGGCGCGTTCATCGCGGCGGTTCCGACGCTGGTCGTCTACCTGATCTCCGGCAAATATTTCGTCCGCGGCTTGATGGCGGGTTCGGTCAAAGGGTGAATTCATGGCTACGCTGGATCTGATCAATGTGCAAAAGAGCTTCGGCCCGACCAAAATCCTCCACAACATTTCCATCAGTATGGCCGATGGCGAATTCCTGGTGCTGGTCGGCCCGTCGGGTTGCGGCAAGAGCACACTGATGAACATCATCGCCGGCCTGGAGGAACCCTCCGCGGGTGAGTTGCGACTGGACGGCCGCGATATCACGCCGTTGCCGCCGGCCGACCGCAACATCTCGATGGTATTCCAGTCGTACGCCCTCTACCCGAATATGACGGTGGCCAAGAACATCGAATTTCCGCTGGCGATGCGCAAGGTCGAGAAAAGCAAGCGCGCCGAGCGTATCAAGAGCGTCGCCAGGCTGCTGCAGATCGAGCATCTGCTCGATCGCAAGCCGCGCCAGTTGTCGGGCGGCCAGCGCCAGCGCGTCGCAATCGGCCGGGCTCTGGCACGCGAGCCACGGCTCTACCTGTTCGACGAACCCTTGTCGAACCTCGACGCCCAGTTGCGCCTGGACATGCGTACCGAGATCAAGAAACTGCACCAGCGCCTGGGCGCGACCATCGTCTACGTCACCCACGATCAGATCGAAGCGATGACGCTCGCCACGCGCATCGCCGTCATGAAAGGCGGTGTCCTGCAGCAACTCGGCACGCCCTATGAAGTCTACAATCGCCCCGCCAACACGTTCGTCGCGGGTTTCATGGGCTCTCCGCGAATGAATTTGATCAAGGCGCGACTGGTGCGCAATGGCAGTGAATTGGCGCTGGACATCCAGACGGGGACGCGCCCGCCGGTGCGGATCGAATTGCCCGACATGCCGCCGGCAATGAACGCCCACATCGGAAGCGAAGTAATCGCCGGCGTCCGCGCCGAGGCGGTAGACCTTGCGCGCCCAGGCAGGGTCGCGGGGCCGACAGAGCGCGCATTCGATGCCCGCGTCGAGGTCATCGAACCCACCGGGGCCGACACGCTGGTGGTGCTCGACCTCGGCGGAAACGAATTCACGGTGCGATTGGGACCCGACGCTTCGCTCAAGCCCGGACAAGATGCACGCTTCTTCGTCGACCTCGCCAAACTGGTGTGTTTCGACGCCAAGACTGAGGCACTGATCGCGTGAGCGTCGGGGCGAATGAGTCCTGCGACGTGGTCATCATCGGCTCCGGCGTGGGAGGCGGGGCGGTCGCGCTCACGCTTGCCGGCACGGGCGCTCGCATCCTGATCCTGGAGCGCGGAGAGCGCCTGCCCAGGGAAGCACAGAACTGGAGTCCCGAATCGGTATTCGTCGAACAGCGCTACCGCACGCGCGAAACGTGGTACGACGGCAACGGCCAACCCTTCCGTCCGGGACAGTTCTACTTCGTCGGCGGCCACACCAAGGTGTATGGCACGGCCATGTTTCGCTTCCGCGAACGCGATTTCGAGGGCGTCGAGCATGCCGAGGGCAAGACCATGCGGTGGCCCGTGCGTTACGCCGATCTCGAACCCTGGTACGGCGAGGCCGAAAGACTGTTCGGCGTACACGGCCAGGCAGGCGACGATCCGACCGAACCACCCCGTTCGACGCCCTACCCGCATGCGCCGATTCCTCACGAGCCGATCATCGGCAAGGCGTTCGAACGCATGCGTGCGCTCGGTCTGCACCCTTTTAACATGCCCTCTGCGGTCGACCTCCATCCCGGCGGCACCTGCATCCGCTGCGGCACCTGCGATGCTTTCCCGTGCGGGATCGGCGCCAAGGGTGACGCCGAGACCCGGCTGATCGATCCGGCATTGCAGCACGCGAATGTGGCGTTGCTGACCGGCAGCGAAGTCATCCGGCTCATCGCGGACGAACGCGGAAAACGCATCGTCGCGGCAAATTACCGGCGCGGCGGCAAGTTACATGAAGTTCGTGCACGCCTGTTTGTGCTTTCTGCCGGCGCCATCAACAGCGCCGCACTGCTGCTGCGCTCAGTCGATGCGCGCAACCCGCAGGGCCTGGCCAACTCTTCGGGCGTGGTCGGGCGTTATTACATGAACCACAACTGCACCGGGATCATGGCGTTGACACCGTTGGAGGTGAACGGCACACGCTTTCCCAAGACGCTTTCGCTGAACGATTTCTACTTCGCCAGCGGTGCGAGCGACAAACCATTGGGCAACCTGCAGCTGTTGGGCAAGATCCAGGAACCGATGCTGCGCGGCGCATTGCCGCACACGCCGAAATGGCTGCGCACATGGCTCGCGCGCCACAGCGTGGATTGGTACGTCATGTCCGAAGACCTGGCGCAGCGAGACAGCGAAGTCAGGGTGCGCACTGACGGCGCGATCGAGTTGCGCTGGAAACGCAGCAACCTGCGCGCACACCGCCGCTTCGTCGATGTTGCGAAGAAGCTGCTGAAGGACATCGGCTTCCCGATCGTGCTGTCGAAGCCGTTCGGTACCGATACGCCCTCGCACCAGTGCGGCACCGCGCGCTTCGGAACCGACCCGGCCGCTTCCGCACTGGATCCGTATTGCCGTGCCTGGGATCACGATAATCTCTATGTGGTGGACGCGAGCTTCTTTCCTTCCTCCGCCGCGCTCAACCCGGCGCTTACGATTGCCGCCCAGGCGCTGCGCGTGGGCAGCCACCTGAAGGCACGCCTGCACGAGTTTTGACATGGCCCAGTTCCGTCCCGTGGCCCTCGTCACCGGCGCGCGTCGCGGCATCGGCGCCGCCATCGGGCTCGCGCTGGCCGGCGCGGGCTTCGATATCGTAGTCACCGACATTACCGAAGATGACGACGCGCGTGCCACGCTCGCGGCCTTGCATGCAGCCGGTGCAAAAGCGCACTTTCTGCGCAGCGATTTGGCCGACACGGCCGATCATGCGCGCGTTGTGGCGGAAGCAGTCTCGCATTGCGGTGCGATCGACTGCCTGGTCAACAATGCCGGCGTACCTTCTCCCGCACGCGGCGATTTGCTGGACGTAAGGCCGCAAGCGTTCGATCAGGTGCTGGACGTGAACCTTCGCGGCACTTTCTTTTTTACCCAAGCTGTCGCAAAGCACATGACCGGGACCGCTTCGCGGAACGCGCGCTCGATCATCATCGTCTCCTCGGTGAGCGCAGCTCTCGCTTCGCCGGAACGCGGCGAATACTGCATGTCGAAAGCCGGGCTCGCGATGCTGACAAAACTGTTCGCGCTGCGCCTTGCGCGCGACGGCATCCCGGTGTTCGAGGTGCGTCCCGGCGTAATCCGGACCCCGATGACGGCAGGCGCTGCCGACAAGTATGACCAGCGTATCGCCGACGGCCTGGTCCCCATGGGGCGCTGGGGCGAACCGGAAGACATCGGCGCCGCCGTGGCCGCGCTGGCAAGCGGACAATTCCAGTTCGCCACCGGCTCGGTCATCAATCTCGACGGCGGTTTGGCTATTCCGCGGCTATGAACAAATTCCAGACACTCTCACCGCAGAGGACGCGGAGGACGCGGAGGAGAATCAAAAAGGATAAAGACTATGGGGAGAACACTCAGAGCGGGCGCCAAAGTAACTGCGGATGCCAACTTTCTACTCTCAGAACTTTCTTTGTTTTTGTACTTCCTCCGCGTCCTCTGCGTCCTCTGCGGTGCCCGTGTTTTTTTTGATCTATTGCGACATGGCTGAGAGCGCGTACGACTACATCATCACAGGCGGGGGCACGGCGGGGTGCGTGCTGGCAAATCGGCTGAGCGCCGATCCGTCGGTCAAGGTATTGCTGCTGGAAGCCGGAGGTTCCGACCGCCATCCGTACTTTCATCTGCCGGCGGGCTTCGCGAAGATGACCAAGGGCATCGGCTCCTGGGGCTGGTCCACCGTTGCGCAGAGACACCTGAAGAACCGCGTGCTGCGTTACACGCAGGCCAAAGTCATCGGCGGCGGCTCGTCGATCAACGCGCAGATCTACACGCGTGGCGTGCCGGCCGACTACGACGAATGGGAACAGAGCGAGGGCGCGGTCGGCTGGTCCTTTTCTGCGGTGCTGCCCTACTTCCGCCGGGCGGAGAACAACGAGCGCTATTCGAATGCGTACCACGCGTACGGCGGCCCGCTCGGCGTGTCGAATCCGATCAGCCCGCTGCCGATCTGCGAGGCCTTCTTCCAGGCCGGGCAGGAGCTGGGCATCCCCTTCAACCCGGACTTCAACGGCGCGCATCAGGAGGGGCTGGGCTACTACCAACTCACGCAATCGAATGCGCGCCGTTCGTCCACATCGGCGGCCTACCTGCATCCGATCCGCGATCGGCGCAATCTGACCGTGCGGCTGGGGACGCAGACCTTGCGCGTGGTGGTGGAAAATGGACGCGCGACCGGCGTTGAAGTAGCCAGGGCAGGCTCGGCCTCGCCGCAATTCGTATGTGCCGGGCGCGAAGTGATCGTGACCTCCGGGGCGATGGGCTCGCCCAAACTCCTGATGCAGTCGGGCATCGGGCCGGCCGGCCATCTGGGCTCCGTCGGTGTGAAAGTCGTGCACGACCTGCCCGGCGTAGGCGGCAATCTGCAGGACCATCTCGACCTGTTCGTCATCGCCGAGTGCACCGGGGACCACACCTACGACAGGTACAACCACGTCCACCGCGCGGCGTGGGCCGGCCTTCAGTATCTGCTGTGGAAGAAGGGCCCGGTGGCTTCCAGCCTGTTCGAAACCGGCGGCTTCTGGTACGCGCAGAAAGATACGCGCTCGCCCGACATCCAGTTTCATCTGGGCCTCGGATCCGGTATCGAAGCCGGGGTGGCGAAGATGAAGCATACCGGCGTTACGCTGAACAGCGCCTACCTGCGTCCGCGCTCGCGCGGCAGCGTAAGGCTGGCGAGTGCGGACCCGGCCGCGGCACCGCTGATCGATCCGGATTACTGGGCCGAACCGCGTGACCGCGATCTCGCCATCGAGGGGCTGCGCATGGCGCGCGAGATCCTGCGCCAACCCGCGCTGAAACGCTTCGTCCTGGCCGAGCGACTGCCCGGCGATGCGATGAACACCGACGCCGAGCTATTCGACTTCGCCTGCGCGCACGCCAAGACGGACCACCATCCCGTGGGCACCTGCCGCATTGGACCGCCAGGCGACATGACCAGTGTGGTGACGCCGGAGCTGCGCGTAATCGGCCTCGAAGGCCTGCGTGTGGCCGACGCGTCGGTGATGCCCTTCATCCCTTCGTGCAATACCAACGCGCCCACCATCATGGTCGCGGAAAAGGCCGCGGATCTTATTCTCGGCCGCCTTGCTTGAGGAACCGTCATGCAACTGACCCTGCCGGATGACCGCGGCGCATTGCGACCGTACAGGCTAACCAACGCGTCCTCGCCGTTTGCCCGGGTGACGCCCGCGCAATGGAACCGCAGCGCTTACGCCGCTGCGCACGTGGTGGTCGATCCGCTCCAGCCCTGCGATCCATGGGACGGTGCGCCGGTGATCGATTGGGAGGCGACGCTGCGCTTCCGCGAGCACTTGTGGCGGCTGGGCTTCAAGATCGCCGAGGCCATGGACACCGCACAGCGCGGCATGGGTCTGGATTGGCCGGGCGCGAAAGAACTCATCCGCCGCAGCGTTGCCCATGCCCGGACCATTCCCGGCGCCGATCTCGCCTGCGGCGTCGGCACCGACCAGTTGGTCGCGAATGACCGCACCACGATCGCCGATGTGATGCGCGCCTACCAGGAGCAGATCGAAGCGGTAGAATCGGCCGGTGGACGCATCATTCTCATGGCGAGCCGGGCGCTGGCGGCTGTGGCAAAAAGCGCCGACGACTACAAACGCATTTACGGCGAACTGCTGCGCCAATGCAAGGACAAAGTCGTACTGCACTGGCTGGGTGAGATGTTCGACCCTGCGCTGAAGGGCTACTGGGGCACGAACGACATTGCGGCGGCAATGGACACGGTGCTCGACATCGTGCGGACGAATGCGCGGAAAATAGAAGGCATCAAGATTTCGCTGCTCGACGCCCAGTGGGAGGTGGCGATGCGCCCCAGGCTGCCTGCCGGCGTCATCATGTTCACCGGCGACGATTTCAACTACGACACGCTGATCGCCGGCGACGGCACCCATCACTCGCATGCACTGCTCGGCATCTTCGACCCGATTGCACCGGTGGCCGCAGCAGCGCTGGCCAGGCTCGCCGCCGGCGATGCCGAAGGCTACAAGACAACCATCGCCCCGACGATTCCGCTGTCGCGCGAAATCTTTCGCGCGCCTACCCGGCATTACAAGGCCGGGGTGATTTTCATCGCCTGGCTCAACGGCTGGCAGTCGCATTTCGCAGCCGCCGGCGGACTGCAATCGGCGCGCTCCGTGCTGCACTATTCCAAGGTGTTCGAGCTCGCGGACCGCTGCGGCGCACTCATCGATCCCGAACTTGCGGTTTCGCGCATGCGCGGCTTTCTGCAGGTGCAGGCTGGCATCGCATGACGGCAACACACCCCGAACCACGCTTCGTCAGTGCCGGTGAAGCACTGACCGATTTGATCCGCCAGGACAACGGATACTGGCTGGCGCGCGCCGGCGGCGCGCCCTGGAATGTGGCGCGCGTCGTTGCGGGCTTCGGCATTTCGAGTGCGTTTGCCGGCAGCGTAAGCCGCGACAACTTCGGCAATGAGATTGCCGCGTTGAGCCGTGAAGCCGGACTGGACATGCGCTTCCTGCAACAGCACGACAAGCCCTCGCTGCTGGCAATAGTGCATGAAACATCGCCGCCGCGGTATTACTTCATCGGCACCGACAGCGCCGATCTCGCCTTCGACCCGGCTTTGCTTCCCGCAAACTGGAGCCGGTCGGTCGAGTGGCTGCATTGCGGCGGGATCAGCCTCGCACGCGAACCTCTGCGCAGCCGGCTGGTCGGCCTGCTGGAAGACGCGAAAGCCGCAGGCGCGCGCGTGAGCTTCGATCCGAACTTCCGCAACCTGATGACGACTGCTTACGATGCAACTCTTGTCCGCGTCGCGCACCTGGCCGATGTAATCAAGGTATCGGACGAGGATTTGCGCGGCCTGTTCCGCACCAGCGATCAGGTAGGCGCGCTGGCGCAGCTCAAGGCGCTCAATCCGAAAGCGGCGATCATGGTGACGCTCGGCGCGGAAGGCGCGGAACTGCACTCGCGCGGGCAGCGTTTACGTCAAGTCAGTCCGAACGTTGAAATCGCCGACACGGTGGGCGCGGGCGACGCCAGCATCGGCGGTTTGCTCTGCAGCCTGATGAATCGTCCCAATGCGGATTGGCAAGCGCATTTGCGATACGCGGTGGCGGCGGGGACAGCCGCCTGCCTGCATGCCGGTGCCGCGCCTCCGACGCTGGGCTCAGTAGAAGCAGTGCTGGCGCAAATGGACTGAGACAAACCAGAGCTGACCGCGAAGGACACGAAGGGAATGAAGGAATGCGAGGAAAGGCATCGCGTGCACGAGTGTGTTCTGCTTTGGTTTGGTATCTTGATTGGCAGCCATCGTGTCTCTGCTCCACATATTGCAAATTAATCTCTTTGCATTCCTAAAAGGGTACTCCAGGCAATCGCGAGGATATTCGTGTTCCTTCGTGTCCTTCGTGGTGAGCTTTAACCTGAAGTAACCCGAGACCATGCCGGACTTCCGCGATCCGAATTTTCTGCTCGACCACATCCGCCACACGATGGCGTTCTACCATCCGCGCGCGATCGATCCCGCCGGCGGGTTCTTCCATTTTTTTCGCGACGACGGCAGGGTCTACGATGCGCATACTCGTCACCTGGTCAGCAGCACGCGGTTCATCTTCAACTATGCGATGGCCTATCGCCGGTTCGGCGATGCGGCGTATTTGGAGGCCCTGCAGCATGGCCTGGAATTCCTTCGCGACCGGCATCGCAACGCGTCGACCGGCGGTTACGCCTGGCTGCTCGACGGCGCACGCGTCGCCGATGCCACCAATCACTGTTACGGACTCGCATTCGTCCTGCTGGCCTATGCCCATGCGTCCATGGCGGGAGTGGAAACGGCGCGCGCCTGGATCGGCGAGACGTTCGACCAGATGGAGCGTAAATTCTGGTCGCCGGCATCCGGCCTGTACGCGGATGAAGCCGCTGCGGACTGGTCGGCGGTCTCCTCGTATCGCGGGCAGAACGCAAATATGCATGCCTGCGAGGCGATGCTGGCGGCGTTCGACGCCACCGGCCAGGCGCGCTATCTCGATCGCGCGGCGAAACTGGCGCGAAACATCACCGTCAGACAGGCGGCGCTGGCGAACGGGCTCGTCTGGGAGCACTACCGCGCCGACTGGTCGGTGGACTGGGATTACAACAGGGACGACACGACCAATATGTTCCGTCCCTGGGGATATCAGCCCGGACACCTGACCGAATGGACGAAGCTGCTGCTGATACTCGGGCGGCACGCGGACCGACTGACCGGCGCGGAGTGGCTGGCGCCGCGCGCGGTCGAGCTGTTCGACGCCGCGATGAAACACGCATGGGACGACGACCACGGCGGCATTGTCTACGGTTTTGCGCCCGATGGCGGCATCTGCGACGGAGATAAATATTTCTGGGTGCAGGCGGAATCGCTGGCCGCGGCGGCGCTGCTGGCAAAGCGTACCGGCGACGAGAAATACTGGCGGTGGTACGAGCGCATCTGGGCCTACAGCTGGAGACATTTCGTCGATCATGAGCACGGCGCGTGGTACCGCATCCTTACGCGAGACAACCGGAAATACAGCGACGAAAAGTCCCCCGCGGGAAAGACCGACTACCACACCATGGGTGCATGCTACGAAGTCTTGAACGAGACAGGCGATTGAGGCGATACTGGGCTGCCGTGTCCGATGGGAGGTATCCGGATGAAGCCTGGAAAGGCGAAGCGAAGCGGGCGCCGCAGACTTTCTGCGCGCCGTGTCGCCGGCGTAATTCTCTGGGCTTGCGGCATGCTTGCCGCACTGTTCGGCGGGAGCTATGGGCTGCCGGCCGCCCTCGCGCTGTTCGTGCTCGGATTTTTCCTGTTCGTCTCGACGCCAGCGGCGAAGACAAAGCATTAGCGATCGGTGAATTGATAAATCCGGTCGACCGTTTCAGCGCTTGCTATTTCAGAACCCCGCGCAAGTACGCCACAAACCGGTCGCGCCACATTTCCTGGCGCATGCCCTGGATGTGCCCGGCTCCCGGTATGATCCACAGTTGTCTGGGCTCCAGCGCCGCATCGTAGAGTCGTTTCCCGTGATGGTCCGGCACGATCGCATCCTGATCGCCATGAATGACCAGCAGCGGAATCGGGCTGATCCGCGTCATCGCCGGCAGTGGACTGAAGCTTTCGTCCACGGTAAGCGAAGCGAGCCACTGGAACGGCCAGGTCAGCCAGGTTGCCGCCAGCTTTTCGCGCGTGATTCCGGTGTAACTCGAAAACGCGCTCTCGATTACCAGCGCGCGGACATGGTCGCGATAGGGTGAGTACGCGACGTTGTACGCAGCCAGCGCCCCGCCCAGACTCTGGCCGTAGACAACGATGCGGTTCGTATCTATATCGCTGCGCGCGAGCAGCGTGCGCATCGCCGCATCGATGTCCTGCTCGGCTCCGGCAAGCGAAGGGTTGCCTTCGGACGCGCCATAGCCGCGATAGTCGACGAGGAAGACGTTGAACCCCTGTGCGGGCAGCCAGGCAACGGCGGAAATGTGGGTACTGATGTTTTCGGCGTTGCCATGCAAAAACAGGATCGTCCCCGCGGCATCGCCCTGCGCCGGAAGAAACCAGCCCAGCAGCTCGAACCCGTCGTCTGTCCTGAATCGCACCTCCTGATACGCAAGGCCGAACGTTTCCGGCGTCAGGATCCTGTGGCGGTGCGGCTGAAAGAAAAATTGCGTGCATCCGGCGAGAACCGCGGCAAGCACAAGGTTCGGCAGCCAGCGCGTCACGTTCAAAAATAGTGATGCAGCGAAATGAGCACGGTGTTCCAAGATAGTTTTTCCTGATGCTCGCGCGATACGTCGAAGCGCAGCGCGTTGTTGGTATTCAGCGTGTAGCGCTGGCGCAGGCCCGCTTCCCAAGAAGTATCGGTATCGCCCGCGAAGAAACGTCGTCCGCGGGCATGCAATTCCGCCCGCCAGCGCGCCGTCAAGTCGGCAATCATGCCGATGCTCGGCCCGGCGCCGAGCGCGAAGCCGCGAGCAATGCGTTCATCCACACGGGTGGTCGTCTCCAGGAAGGCATAGATCAGCGTACTGCCGTGCAGCGCATCCGGCACATTCCGGGCGAGGCCGGCACCGCCGTTCACCTCGAACACCAGCGGCTCCGCGCCGCTTTCGGTGCGCGTGCGCGCCCAACCGACATCGACGTTCCAGGACAGTGTCTTGAAAAAATCGTTTCTCGGCGAAATAGAGACGATATCCACCGGTTTCAACTCCTCCAGGCGCAGGCCTTCGCCACTGCCGTAGCGACGCAGTGCGAAGTCGAAGAATTCGATCTGCGCCCCGCGCACGTAGCCGCCCTCGGGATCCATCAGCTCGTGGTAGGACGGCCGCGCGCGCAATTCGACGAAGTCGGTGCCGTCGCGACGACCGGCGCCAACTGCAACGCGGGCGGTTCCGTGGCCCTGGTCGGGGCGCACATCCGGAACGGGTACCGGCGGGTCGTCCGGCTCTGCTCCGAGACGGCTGCGAGCCAGCATCAGTTGACGTGCGAGCGCCGCCGGCTCGGCGACTGGACTGCGATCTGTGGCACGGAGATAATTCAGATAGTCGTGGCTCACCTCGAGTACGCGCGCCTGGTCCGCCGGCGATAATGCGGCGAATGATGGAGTCTTCGTTGAAATGCGCCCGCGGCTCATTTCACTGACCAGGGCGCGTTCCGTTGCCGACATCAACCCCAGACGGTAGAGTATCAGCGTGGCGTTCGAAGGCCGGTACACGGCGCGCTTGAGCAGTCCCTTCTGCTCGACCACCGCACGCACCGTGTCGGAGGGGATCGCCCACCAGCGAAA
>DATFUO010000024.1:0-9886 GCA_035260785.1 Burkholderiales bacterium | reverse complement strand
ATGGCGGGCAATCTCTCCGGGGGCGAGCAGCAGATGCTCACGATCGCGCGGACTCTGATGGGCAATCCCACCGGGCTGTTGCTGGATGAACCCAGCGAAGGGCTGGCCCCCGTCATTGTCGAGCGCATTGCCGAGCTGCTGTGCAAACTGCGCGACATGGGTGTCACCGTCCTGCTCGCGGAACAGAACATGCATTTCTGCCTGGGCATCGCCAGCCATGCAACCGTGATAGACAAGGGGCAGATCGTCTATCGCGATACCATCGAGGCATTGCGCAAAAACGACGCGGTCAAGAGCCGCTACCTCGCGCTGTAACGCGCGACCCGCGAATGCCGGCCTTCGCGGATTGCGAGGGCATCGTTGCCGAATTTCGCATGGCGCGCTCGCGTGACACTGCGCACTATTCTGTTCAATCTCACCACGAAGGCACGAACGACACGAAGGAACACGAAGAAAACCGAAAGAATACAGGGGTTAGGATGGCTGTACACAAAGGGGTGCTCCATCTGACGCCAATGATCCTACGCCGACGCCTATTCAAAGCATGCATCCCTTGTTTTTCTTCGTGACCCTTCGTGTCCTTCGTGCTTCGTGGTGAGAAGTAAGCTCTCCGGGTGAGAAGTAAGTTTTCAGATCGTTAGCAATGGAGAAGAAAACCATGCGTCCGCTTGAAGGCGTCACGGTCGTCGCACTCGAACACGTGATCGCCGGTCCTTTTTGCACCCGCCAGCTCGCCGACCTCGGCGCGCGCATCATCAAGATCGAGCGCCCCGGCGTGGGCGATCCGGCCCGCATCTACGACGAGCGCGTGCACGGCATGTCGTCTCACTTCGTCTGGACCAACCGCTCGAAGGAAAGCATTACGCTCGACCTCAAGCGGGACGAAGCCTGCAAGATCGTGCACGAATTGCTGGAGAATGCGGACGTGCTGGTCCAGAACCTCGCCCCGGGCGCCGCGGCGCGCATGGGATTTTCCTACGATGCGTTGAAGGACCGATATCCGCGCCTGATCGTCTGCGACATTTCAGGCTACGGCGCCGACGGCCCTTACCGCGACAAGAAAGCCTACGATCTGTTGATCCAGAGCGAATCCGGTTTGCTGTCGGTGACCGGCACGCCGGAGACGCCATCGAAAGCGGGATGTTCGATCGTGGACATCGCGTCCGGCATGTACGCCTACACGAATATTCTCGCGGCGCTGATCCAGCGCGGCCGCATGGGCAAGGGCAGCCGCATCGACATCTCCATGCTGGAAAGCATGGTTGAGTGGATGAGCTTTCCGCTTTACTACGCCTACGAAGGCGCGCAGCCGCCGGTTCGCGCCGGCGCCTCGCACGCGACCATTTATCCCTACGGACCTTTTCCGGCCGGCGACGGCAAGATCGTCATGCTCGGCCTGCAGAACGAACGCGAGTGGGCGGTCTTTTGCGACAAGGTGCTCGAACAGCCGGACCTCAAGACCGATCCGCGATTTTCCCCGGGCCCCCGCCGCTCGACGGCGCGCAAGGAGTTGTACCGGATCATCGTCGAAGCGTTTTTGCACCTGACTGCCGAGCAAATCGTCAAAAGACTCGACGACGCGCAGATCGGCAATGCCCGCATGAATGACATGCAGGAAGTATGGGATCACGCGCAATTGCGCGCGCGCAATCGCTGGATGGATGTCGACTCGCCGGCCGGCAAGATCAAGGCGATGCTGCCGCCCGGCGTGCCGGATAGTTTCGAACCGCGCATGGATCCGATTCCGTCCATCGGCCAGCATACCAATGCCATCCTCGGGGAACTCGGTTACGACCAGTCGGCCATCGCGGGCCTGCGAGCTGGCGGCGTGATATGAGCCTGCAATGTTTATGAATTCCGAAGTCGCGCGCTCCTACTTGTATGTGCCGGGCAATCGGCCCGATCGTTTTGACAAGGCCGGTACGGCCGGTGCCGACGCCGTGATCGTCGACCTCGAAGATGCCGTGCCGCCGGTGGAAAAGGATTCGGCTCGCGCGGCGCTGGTCTCCTGGCTGTCGCCGGACAAGGCGGTGTTGGTGCGCGTCAATGCCGCCGGATCGGAATGGTTCGGCCGCGATCTGGCAGCCTGCGAGGCGGCCGGCGTGACCGGCGTCATCCTTCCCAAGGCGGAAAAAATCGACGACGCCGTGGTGTCGTTGTGCCGCCGGAAACGAATTGCACTTTTTCCGTTGATCGAGACGGCGGTCGGCATGGCCCAGGCGGAAGCCGTTGCGGCAACGCCATGCGTGCAGCGCCTGATGTTCGGCACCATCGATTTCCAGTTCGAACTCGGCATCGACGGTGACGGCGACGAGCTGCTGGCTTTCCGTTCACGCCTCGTGCTGGCTTCCCGGCTCGCGGGTATTCAATCCCCGGTCGACGGACCTTGCACCTCGTGGGAAGACCAGGCGCTGCTGATGGCGGTTTCGCAGCGCGCGCGCAAGCTCGGCTTCGGCGGCAAGTTGTGCATCCACCCGAAACAGGTCGCGACGGTCAATGCCGCGTTTTCACCGGACGATGCGCAGATCGCGTGGGCCCGCAAGGTGCTCGATGCTGCACAGCGATCGGGCGGCGCGGCTGTCGCCGTCGACGGCAGGATGATCGACCGACCCGTCATCCTGAAAGCCGAACGCATAGCGCGCCAGGCCGCGCGCAACACGAAATGAGAACGCACGCATACACCGGGTATACTGCGGCGCAAATCCTGGACGGAGGCAGCCGGTGAATTCGAAGAATACGATGCGCGCAATGGAAGCTTCGGCGTTTTCAATCGATGCACTGAAGCTCGTCGAGCGTCCGGTGCCGAAACCGCGGCGAGGCGAAATCCTGGTCCACATCAAGGCGGCCAGCCTGAACTACCGCGACCTCGCCATCCTGGCGCAGAAGTACATGGCGGCACTGCAGTTGCCGTATGTGCCCGCGTCGGATTGCTGCGGCGAAGTGGTCGAGGTCGGGGAAGAGGTCACGCGCTTCAAGGTCGGCGACCGCGTCACGCCGGTTTACACGCAGGGCTGGCACGACGGCTATCCGACGCCGGAGCAGCGCACGAAGCGCACGCTCGGCGCGCCGCTGTCCGGGGTGCTGCAGGAATACGTCGTAGTCCCCGCCGAAGAAGCGGTGTCGGTGCCTTCGAACCTGAGCGACGGCGAAGCGGCGACGCTGCCGATCGCCGCGTTGACTGCGTGGTCGACCTTGCAGGAAGGCGGCATCAAGGCTGGCGACACGGTGCTGGTGCAGGGCACGGGCGGTGTGGCGCTGTTCGCGCTGCAGTTCGCGAAGGTCATGGGGGCGCGCGTCGTCGCGCTTTCATCCAGTGACGAGAAACTCGCGCGCGCCAGACAACTCGGCGCCGACGCCGGCATCAATTACCGCACGACGCCGGACTGGGGCGTCGCGGTCAGGGAAGCCACGCAGGGCAGGGGTGTGGACATCGTCGTCGAAACGGCCGGGGCGTCGATGGAAAAATCGCTGGCCGCAGTCGCCTTCGGCGGCTTTATCGGCATCGTCGGGTTCGTCGCCGGCCTCAAAGCGGAAATTCCACTGCGCACTATCATCGGTCCGATGATCCGCATCCAGGGCATCGCCGTCGGCTCGCGTGCGAGGTTCGAAGCGATGAACCGCGCGATCGCCCTGCACAAGATCAGGCCGGTCGTGGATTCGACTTTCCCGCTGGCAAAGGCGGCGGATGCGTTCCGGCACATGGAGCAGGGCAGGCATTTCGGCAAGATCGTCATTGACATATGAGCGCTGTTAAAGGCTTATGACTGAAACCGGCGTCGATCTCGATCATCTTCGCGCCTGGATCGGCCGCACCGAGACCCGTAACGATCTCGTGACGGCGGTGCCGATGGCGGCGTTGTCCGCCACGCTGGATCGCAACGATCCGGAGCCCGTAGACGGCACTGCCATTTTCCCGCTCTGGCACTGGCTCTACTTCCTGCCGATATCCCCGCTGAGCGAGGCCGGACCCGATGGCCATGCGAGGCGCGGCGATTTCCTGCCGCCGGTGCCGTTGCCGAGGCGCATGTTCGCGGGCGGGAGATTCGAATTCCGCCATTCCCTGAGAATCGGCGACGAGATCACGCGCACGTCGCGCATCACCGATGTCAGCGGCAAGCAGGGACGCAGCGGTACGCTTGTGTTCGTGACCGTGCGCCACGAGATCGCAAACGCGACGGGCGTGGCCCTGACGGAGGAGCACGACATCGTCTATCGCGAGAATCAGCGTGCCGATGCCCCCGCGCCTAAACCGCAGGCGGCGCGCATGGACGAGGCGTTCTCGCGCGAGATCGCACCGGACCCGGTGCTGCTGTTCCGTTATTCGGCGTTGACGTTCAACAGCCATCGCATCCACTACGACCGTTCGTACGTCACCGGAATCGAGGGCTATCCGGGCCTCATCGTGCATGGGCCGCTGATCGCCACGTTGCTGGTCGATTTGTTACGGCGCAGCCTGCCGGATGCGAAGGTCTCGCGGTTTTCTTTTCGTGCCGTGCGGCCGCTGTTCGATATCCATCGATTCACGGTATGCGGACGTGCAGAGGGAAAACGCGTCGCCCTGTGGGCACGCGACAATGAAGGCTGCCTCACGATGGACGCGAGCGCCGAACTGGCCTGACATAGAATGGGTCCATGACCGGTCCGGCGACAGACAAATATCACGACATCCGCGAAGCCGTGCGCGAGCTCTGTGCCGACTTTCCGGACGAGTACCACCGCAAGGTCGACGAGCAGCGCGGTTATCCGGAAGCATTCGTCGATGCCCTGACCAAAGCCGGCTGGCTTGCAGCGATGATCCCGCAGGCGTACGGCGGCTCCGACCTGGGCCTGACCGAGGCCTCGGTGATCATGGAAGAGATCAACCGCTCCGGCGGCAATGCCGGTGCCTGCCATGGCCAGATGTACAACATGGGCACGCTGCTGCGCCATGGCTCCGATGCGCAGAAAAAGGAGTACCTGCCGAAAATCGCGACCGGCGAATTGCGGTTGCAGTCCATGGGCGTGACTGAGCCGGGCACCGGCACCGACACGACCAGGATCAAGACCATCGCCGTGAAGAAGGGCGACCGTTACGTGGTCAATGGCCAGAAGGTCTGGATCTCGCGCATCCAGCATTCCGACCTGATGATCCTGCTGGCGCGCACGACGCCGCTGGCGGAGGTGAAGAAAAAGTCGGAAGGCATGTCGATCTTTGTCGTCGACTTGCGCACGGCGATCGGAAAAGGCATGACCGTGCGGCCGATCCGCAACATGGTCAACCATGAAACCAACGAATTGTTCTTCGACAACCTGGAGATTCCGGCGGCAAACCTGATCGGGGAGGAAGGCCAGGGGTTCAAGTACATCCTCGATGGGCTCAATGCCGAACGAACCCTGATCGCGGCCGAATGCATCGGCGACGGCTACTGGTTCATCGACCGGGTGACGAAGTACGTGAAGGATCGCGTCGTGTTCGGCCGCCCCATCGGCCAGAACCAGGGCGTGCAGTTTCCGATCGCCGAGTCTTACATCGAGGTCGAAGCGGCGAACCTGATGCGCTGGAAGGCGTGTGAATTGTTCGATGCCCACCAGCCCTGCGGGGCCGAGGCCAACATGGCCAAGTACCTCGCGGCCAAGGCCTCGTGGGAAGCGGCAAATGCCTGTCTGCAATTCCACGGCGGCTTCGGCTTCGCCAGCGAATACGACGTCGAGCGCAAATTCAGGGAGACGCGGCTGTATCAAGTCGCGCCGATCTCGACCAACCTGATCCTGTCCTACGTCGCCGAGCACATTCTCGACCTGCCGCGTTCGTTCTGAGTGTTTTTCTAATGCCTCAACCCAACACGGAGGCACAGAGGACACGGAGGAAAAACAATGCGATTTCTTGACGGGATAGTCATCGGTTGCAACTAGCGGATGCCCCGGTAGTTCGACCACGTCATTTCTCTTATATCCTTTCTCTGTGTCCTCCGTGTTCTCCATGCCTCCGTGTTGGGTGGAAGCCTTGAATCAGGAAGGATGGATGACGCCTTTGCCTGACGTCTGATGATCGAACAGCTTGTAGGCTTCTTCCGCTTGTTCGAGTTTCCACTTGTGCGTGAACAGTCGGTCGATGTCGATCTCGCGATCCGCGATATAGCGCGCACAATCGGCCTGGCCGACGGTGGAGAAAGTCCATGAGCCCATCAGCGTGACTTGGCGGCGCAGCAGGTCGCTGCTGACGTCGAGCGTGACGCTGTCGCCTTCGCCCACAAAGCAGGCCTTGCCCCAGGTGCGCACGCAGCGCACGGCTTGCGCCCGCGCCTGCGGGGAAGAAGATGCATCGAGAGCAGCATGCGCGCCACGGCCGTGCGTGAGGTCTTTGATGGCCTGCACGACGTTCTCGGTTTTCAGGGGATTGATCAGCACGTCGGCGCCGAATTCCTTTGCGCGCGCGAGCCGTTCGTCGCTGGTATCGAGCGCGATGACCCGGGCGCCCATGTGCGCGGCGAGCAAGGTCGCCGACAGGCCGACGGGGCCCTGACCGAATACCGCGATGGTGTGATTTCCCTGCAGGTCGAGTCGGTGCAACGCGCCCCACGCCGTGCCGGTGCCGCAAGATATCGCCGCGCCGGCGTCGAAGGACAATTCGTCGGGGAGCGGGACCAGCGTGCGCGCCGGGCATTTCATATAGCGCGCATGCGCCCCGTGTCCCGTCGCGCCATAGACTTCTTTCACGCCTTCCACGCAAAGCTGCATCCAGCCGGTCGAGCAATGTTCGCATACGCCGCAGCCGCGATAGTGGTGCTGCATCACGCGCATGCCGACGCGTGCCTGGTTTTCAGCGACGCCGGGGCCGACGGCGACGACGACGCCACAGGGTTCATGGCCGGCGATGATGGGGCCGCTGACTTTACCCAATCCCAGCGAGGAGGCGCCGCCGACCGCGCGATAAAACTTGAGATCGCTGCCGCACATGCCCGAAGCCTTGATCTCGAGTACGACTTCACCGGGACCGGGTGTCGGGTCCGGGAAATCGAGAAACTGAACCTTGCGTTCGCCGGGAAATATGACTGCCTTCATTTTTTCTCCTCCTGTGCCGGGCCTTGTTATTGTCCGGAAAGGCCAGTTTAGCGGATACGCTCCGGAAGCATGACGGTCGAGAATGGACGCGCGGGCACGGCAGGCTGACAACACCGAGATGCGCAGATGAAGGACGAAAGCGCCAACCTTTCGATTGGCGCCCTCAGCGAAACATGTTTCGTTTATTTCAACATCCCCATTCCTGCGTCCAGACCCACCTGGGCACATTCCTCGTCCTGGTCGCCGGTCGCGCCGCTGACGCCGATGCCACCTACCAGCGCATCACCCGCCTTGATCGGAAGACCACCGGGAAAAATAATGAGGCGCGGTGTGTACTGGATTCCGGGCGCCGCATTCACGATCGTGCTGCCGAAAAAGCGGGTGGGGAAACCGAATTGGGTCGCAGTCCAGGCCTTGTTGATTGCAATATCCACGCTGCCTCGAAATGAACCCGGGTGACGACGAAAATAAAGCAACCCACCGCCATCGTCGAGCACCGCGATATTCAATTTCCATCCCTTGCCGGCGGCGTACTTTTCGCATGCCAGGGCCATTTTTTCCGCGGCTTCGACGCTTAGAACGGGTTTGGACTCCAGGGCCGACGCTGGGGACGCCAGACCCGCAGTCAGTACCGCACCACACAGCAAGATTGCCTTCAGCGCTCTGCGCATAATCATTTTTGTCTCCTGAATTGTGAGGGGTATGTCACGTGTCACTGCACGGAATGCCTGGGGATGACTGATACTTGAAATGATGCCTCGCGCTCCTCCCACCGGTCCGTGGCTTGATCCTCTCACGAGCGTCATCGGATCGTCCAGCCTGTCGAACGCTTCGAGACGGCAGGCGCGGCTTTGAGGGCGGGGGGCAAGCGCCCTTCCCGATCCCTGTCCTTGGGGCTGAAGCTGCCGGGGGAATTTGTTGCCCCGGATTCTGAAGTCGGAGGAGGTTACAGAGAGCGCAGAAAGGCGACAACGGCCGCACGATCTTCGCGAGAGAAATTCTTGAAGGTTTCGCGCGACGCGCCGGCCTCGCCGCCGTGCCAGAGGATAGCCTCGGTGAAATTGCGCGCACGGCCGTCGTGCAGGAACGCATTGGCGCCGTTCACAGTCTCGGACAGCCCGATTCCCCAAAGCGGCGCCGTGCGCCATTCGGCCGCGCTGGCGAGGAAATCCGGACGGCCGTCGGCAAGCGCGTCACCCATGTCGTGCAATAGCAAGTCGGTGTAGGGATGGATCGTCTGTCCGGCAAGTTGCGGCAAACTGGCCGTTTCGCCGGTTTTCAATTCCGGAACGTGGCATACCGAGCAGTGCGCCTGCGAAAATAAATTCTCGCCGCGTCTTACTTGCGGATCCTCGATCTGCCTGCGCACAGGAACCGTCAGCGAGCGAACATACAACTCCGTGGCATCGAGCCGCAGCCTGGTGATCTCCGGTTTCCCGGCCACCATCTGCTCCTTGCAGACCTTCTGCACCGGCGGACAGTTCTGGTCCGGATAGACCGGCGAGCTCAATCCGAGGTCGTTGAGGAAGGCGATGGCGACTTGTTCGCGGATGCTGCCATGGTTCGCTTTGAGGCCAAAGCGGCCGAGCACGGTTTTGCCCTGGCTTTCATCCCAGACCCGGTTGAACTTGCCGCGGATGCCGGCGACAGGTTCGCGCGCGGCGAATGTCGCGATGGTCTCATCGGGTATCGCCTCGAGCAAACCGATGCCGACCAGCGGCGGTGCCAGACGCGGTCCGATCATCGCATCGGGACCGAGTGGGCCATACGCCAGGTCGGTGATGCGGATGAGCGGTGAGCGCAGAGAGATTTGTTCGCCGTCGGGAAAAACGAAAACCAGCTCGCGCCACTCGACGCTGAACTGTCCCTCGGCCGGCACCACGCCTTTGACGCCGAAGATCTGCAACTGGTCGCCGTAATCCGGATGCGGCAACGGGCCGCCATGCGCGTCATGTCCCTTGAGGCTGAGGCGGATGACCATGTTCGGCGCCGCCTCATAGGCTACGGTGATGTGATGATCGCGGGCGGCACCGTCCAATCCCGGGATCACGGCGTGCGGCGTCGCGGGGGCAGTGCCCCTGCCGTTGTTCAGATGGCAGGTCGTGCAGGATTGCGCATTCGAAGTCGGCCCGCGCCCGAATTCCGCATTCTCGAACCAGAAGAATGCCCAGCGGTTGTTGAACATCTTGTAGCCGAGCGCAAGCAGTTCGACCTGCTTTGCGTCGAGCGTCGCCGCGGGATGCAGGTAAGCCGTGCTGCTTGCGTCATCGTTGCTGAAATTTCCACCCGACAACGCTTGAGCCGGAACTTCGGCGGCAGTCTGCAGAGATGCTGGCGATGGGGCCAGTAGCAGAGGTGTCATCAACAAGATTGGCAGGTATCGGTGCATCGGTGCCTATCTCTAATATCCATCGAGCGGAAAATCTACATCAACGCACTTACCGCGGAGGACGCAGAGGACGCGGAGGAAAAAAGAACGAGGAAGGGACAAACTGGAATTGGCAGCAGTATCTGATCATGGCCCTGTACTATCATTTTTACTGCGACGGATAATCGAGCAATCAGCAGTTCTAACACGAGCATGCTTTACTCCTGTTTTCCTCCGCGTCCTCTGCGTCCTCCGCGGTGAGAGCTAACGCCTTAGAGAGGAGGTAGCTCTACGCCGATCTGTTCGAGAATGCCACGCGGCGCGCCGCCGACGAAGGGCTCCGGGAAGATGATCGTCAGCTTGTCGTTGGCGACGCGGTAATAGAAGTAGTGCTCGGGAATGCGCACTTTTTTTCCGGTCGGCGCGATCGGCTCCATGCCGGGCATCGCCCAGGTGCCGGTGTGCGTGCCGCCCTGA
>DATFUO010000023.1:0-12415 GCA_035260785.1 Burkholderiales bacterium | reverse complement strand
GTTGTTTGTTTTCCTCTGTTCCCTCTGTGTCCTCTGTGGCAAATTATTTGATGTTGGTGTAGATCAAGCAGCCGCGCCAGCGATACGCCGGTAGAAATCCAGCACGTCGGCAGGATCGCGCGTGCGGCGCATCGGCGGCAGGCTGCGCCAGATGCGCTTGCCGTAATGTTTCGTGATGAGCCGCGGATCGCAGATCATCAACACGCCGCGGTCGTTCTCGTCGCGGATCAGGCGACCGGCGCCCTGCTTGAGCGTGATCACCGCCTGCGGAAGCTGATACTCCATGAAGGCGTTGCGGCCTTGCGCGTTGATCGTCTCTATGCGCGCCGCCAGAACCGGATCATCCGGCGGAGCGAACGGCAGTCGATCGATGATCACCAGCGACAACGCGTCGCCGCGCACGTCCACACCTTCCCAGAAAGACTGGCTGCCCAATAGCACCGCATTACCGAGCTTGCGGAAGCGCTCCAGCAGTTCCGTGCGCGACCCCTCGCCCTGCATGAGCAAGGGATAGTCCATGCCCATCTTCTTCATGCCCGATTGCATCAACTCACGCGCTTCACGCATCGCTCGCAAGCTGGTGAACAGGAAGAAAGTGCGGCCCGCGGCCGCTTCGATCACGGGCAGCGCTGCATCGACTGCTTTTCGCGTATAGCCTTCCGAGTTCGGTTCCGGCAGCCCTTCGGGAACGTAGAGCAGCGCCTGATTTTCATAATCGAACGGACTCTCCCAGTACGCGGTCGCGGCATCCGCCAATCCCATCTCGCGCTGATAGTGGGAGAAATTGCCCTGCACCGACAGTGTTGCCGACGTGAATATCCATGCGCGCGGATTACCGCTGATCTGGCGATGAAAAATATCCGCGATCGACAACGGTGTCGCATTCAGGTGCAGCGATCCGCCGAAGATCTCGATCCAGCGCACCCATGCCTTGTCGTCATCTTCTTCCCAGCGGGCAAGTCCATTGAGCAGGTCCATGCCCCGGGTCCAGCAATTCTGCATCCCTTCGGAGCGGTCGGCCTGCGACTCCACCAGTGCAGTCAGATCGGTCAAACGCGTCAGCACCCCCCCGAGCGCAGCCGTGAAAGCCGGATTGTCCTGCGCTGCGGAGTAAGGTTGCCGGCCGGATTCCTCACGAAATTGCAGCCGCAGATCGCGCGCTGATTTTTCCAACGCCGCCGATGCCTCCGGCAGTGCGGCATTGTCCTTTGCGGACGTTGCGGCTTCGATACGCGTATCGCGGGCGAGCTCGATGAGTTGGCTGCTGGTCACGCTCTCGCCGAAGAACAGGCTGGCGGTTTCGGGCAACTGGTGGGCTTCGTCGAAGATCACCGTGTTGCATGCCGGCAGCAATTCCGCCACGCCTTCGTCGCGCAACACCACGTCGGCGAAAAAAAGATGATGGTTCACCACGACGACATCGGCCTCCATCGCCTGTTTGCGGGCTTCCATGACGAAGCAGTCCTTGTAATTCGGGCAATCACCGCCCAGGCAATTTTCGCGGGTCGACGTCACCTGCGGCCACACCGTCGCATCCTCGGGAACTTCGGCCAGTGCGCTGCGATCGCCGGTCTTGCTGGTCTTCGCAAAGGAGGCGATGCGCGCCAGATAGACCACGTCGTCGCGGTCCAGGAAGCGGCCGTCGTTCTTGGCGCGCTCCAGATGGTAATGGCAGACGTAATTGGCGCGGCCCTTGAGAAGCGCAACCGTAACCGGCGCCCTCAGTGCATTACGTACCATGGGAATATCGCGGTTGTAGAGTTGATCCTGCAACGTCTTCGTGCCCGTGGAGACGATCACCTTGCCCCCTTTGGACAATGCCGGGACCAGATAGGCGAAGGTTTTTCCCGTTCCGGTGCCGGCCTCGGCTATGAGCAATCCGTTGTCCTCGATTACCTGCGCGACCGCTTGCGCCATTTCCACTTGCTGCGGACGCAGCCGATAACCCGGAATGGCGCCGGCGAGTGGGCCCGAATCGGCGAAAAATTCATGCAGATCTGTGATCAAGATAACGTGCATCTTAACGCGAGCCACGCGTCCAGTGGTCGGCGACGCCCTTGATCCGGTGCAAGGCGATGCCGTTGTCGCACCAACGAACGCTGCGCACTAACCTGAGCACGAAAATGACATTGGAGGGTGGGTCAGGACGAACGTCATGCGCGGTGCCGTTGCGGCAATGCCGGGCGCAAGCTGAAGCGCGGACGACATGCGCCGGCCGCGCTGGAGCGCCGCTCAGACAACGCTTGCAGGACGCCTGCAGGCTCATGATGCCACGTCGGATCATTTTCGCCGGTAGAATGCGCCTTGTAGCAAAAAGTGATTCGACTCAGCTCCACCTGCACTGCGAGCGGAACGAAAATGGTAAGCGCTGTGGATTCGAAGTATCGTGATCCAAAAGACCCTTACGAGACTTGCTTCAACTTCGAGGTCGTAACTATCAGGTTCCGTCGCCAAGATATCGGCAAGTTCTTCGTTACACCGCCGGAATCGCCGGTGGCGATCCGCCTGACTCCGGGTTTGCCTTTTGGCGGAAAACGGGGGACATGAATCCGCTGGTTCCACCGCCAGTCATCGTGGCAGTTATTGGCCTAGCCATGTGGGCCGTTGATCGGAAGCTGGAATACGGCAAATTCGAGTCCGCACTGCAGGCCCCGGTTGCAGGTGTTTTGCTTGCTGCCGGCCTGCTGGTGATGTTCGCCGCTTTGTCTTCCTTTATTGCAGCCAGGACGACGGTGAACCCGCTCCGACCATCCCGTGCATCGACCCTGGTCATGACGGGAATGTTCAGAATTTCCAGAAACCCGATGTACCTTGGAGACGTGCTGGTGTTGGCCGCACTTGCCGTGTGGCTTGGAAACGCCATTAATATCGCGCTACTTTTTGTCTTTGTCTGGTATATCAATCGCTTTCAAATCTTTCCCGAAGAACGCGCGCTGACAGAGCTCTTCGGCGCAAGCTATGTCGCGTATTGCTCGCAAGTAAGGCGCTGGCTGTAAAACCTGCCACTCGTTACGGGCCGCCGGGCGCGACGGACGGTGGCCTGGATCAGACCCGCTGAGGCAACCGGCTCGCCGGGTTGCATATCCGGCCCCTGTTCCGATGGCAGAATAACTTGCGGACGCTCTTTAATTCGGCCCGCCCGACTCCATATGCCGTAACCACGAGTTATCCGATCAGGAATGCGCCATGAGCGACCCCCTTCATATCGTCTGCCCGCACTGCAACACCACCAATCGCGTCCCTGCTGAGCGCGCCGGCGCCGGACCGCGCTGTGGCAAATGCCATCAAGCTCTGTTCGACGGCCATCCGGTCGAGTTGGATGAGTCGGCATTCGAACAGCATATCGCGCGCAACGATCTGCCCGTCGTGGTTGATTTCTGGGCTCCCTGGTGCGGGCCCTGCCGGTCGATGGCCCCCGAATTCGAAAAGGCGGCCGGAATGCTCGAACCCAAGGCGCGTCTGGCGAAGATCAATATGCAAGTCGCGCAAAATCTCGCCCGGCGATTCAATATCCGCAGCATTCCGACAATGGCCCTGTTTCGCGGCGGCCGCGAGATTGCCCGCCAGTCTGGCGCGATGGGCGCGGCTGCAATTGCCACCTGGGTGCGCGCCAACGCGTGACGCACTAATCAGTTTGCTCCTTGACGTGACCGCTGCTATTCCCGCGGCGACTGATGGGGTGAGGTCCTCTTCTTGAACTGCACATTGAGCACCAGGCGAACTCGAATGACTCCTCTTACCCGACACCTGATTGTTCCGGCCTTGATTTGGGTCACGTTGCCGGGCGCTGCGTCTGCACAGGCGCTGGACTGCAACAAAGACCTTGACGCCTGCATTCTATGGGCCGCCGCTGAAGTGGCGACGTACGTCGATGAATGCGGAAAAATCCTTCGCGACTCGAAGGTCGACCTCGATGCCGCATATGCGCGATGGAGCGTATTGAAGTTACCGATCCCCGGGCTGCAGGAGGCGATCAAACCTGATTCACCAATTCGCCTTGCTCTCGGTAAAAAAGTCGCTCCCTATCTGAAATCGATCGGAAGCTATGAGCGGGAAATCGAATGCTCCGGCCGCCTTGCAATGTTGAAGAGCCGGCAGCCAAGGCTGTACGCCGATTCCATCAGCCTGCCCAAAGACCCCCTCGATCGGTACGTCAAGTAGACCCTGGTACTGAAACGCACGTCGTCCGCCGCGTCGGAGATCCATGCCATTGCCACTGCAGACCATGATCGCCGGCACCGCGCGCCGGGCGAAGGAGCCCTCCTTGAAGCGACCGAAAACCGCGCGCGTTTAGCCGGGCTGGGAATCGCCGCCCGAATCCGCGCCCTGCGCATCCGGGCCGGAAAGTCACAAGCTGAAACAGCGCAACGCCTGGGTTGGAACGGCGCGTGGTACGCCGATCTGGAAACGCGGGACGGCGACTGGGCAAAGACAGTTACGGATTGCAATGCCATGGAACTGGCGTCCCTCTTCGGGGTAACGTTGTATGAACTGCCGGGCGGATCCGGCCGTTGCGAACGAACGCATTGCGCTTATGGAGCTTCTGGATCGAATCCTTGCCCACGCCGGAAGCAAAGGAATTTCCATCGAACAACTGCAGGACCAGTCAGGTTGGGAACTGCATGAATTTCTCCGTTCCCCCGTACAATCGGCTGCAGAACTTCCGATCCGGTTTTTCCAGGTGCTGGCGGCGACTAGTGGGATAAACTGGTTGGCGCTGGTCCCGGACGAAACATGAAAAATGCAGACTGGTATTTCGACTTCATCTCCCCGTTTGCCTACATCGGGCTATGCCGTCTCGACCGGCTTTCGAAAGAACTCCGGATTCGATATCGGCCGGTGCTGTTCGCGGGGCTGCTCAATCATTGGGGACAGAAAGGACCGGCGGAAATTCCCGCCAAACGGGTCTGGACTTATCGCTGGTGCACCTGGTCGGCTGCACAACAGGGCATTGCGTTTCGCTGTCCGGCCGTTCACCCCTTCAACCCCCTGCCCTACCTGCGGCTTGCCATCGCCGCCGGCAATACCCTGCCAGCCATCCGCTGCATCTTCGAAGCCCTGTGGACGACAGGGGCGGACCCGGCAGACGAGCGGGTGTTCGCGGCACTCGCGCGCTCGCTCGACGTAGATCCCTTGCGCCTGGGCGAACAATCGATCAAGGACGCACTACGATTGGAGACCGAGCAGGCTGCGGCCCGCGGCATATTCGGCGTGCCCACCCTTGTCGTCGACGATGAATTGTTCTGGGGTGCCGATGCGCTGGATTTCATCGAGGCCTATATTACCGATCCGGGCATCATCGCTAACGCTGAAATGAAGCGCGTGGCCAGTTTGCCGGTCGGTGCGTCACGCGACCGGAAATGATCCGATGCGCGGGCAGGAGAAGAAGGATTCTTTCTCAGCTCGTTGTTCGCCTATCTCATACACTGTGGGCGGCGTTTAAATGGGAAAATCCCGACCGCAGAGCATACCCAGGATGACATGGATACGGCATCGGCCTCCGGGCGCACGAAGACGCAATTGCAGGATACCAACCGCCGCTTCTACGACCCCTTGTGGCGGGACGCGCGGCTTGTGGAGCCGCAGCGCTTCAATACCTGGCCACTGGTGAGTGCGCTGGTACTTCGCTCCCGCTCGCGGCTGGAAGTCGCGCCGGGCCTGCGCCCCCGCCTGCCTGTCGAGGGCACGCATTTCGTCGACCTGAGCGCACCCGCGATCGCGAAGCTCCATCCGCGCGCCGCCGGCGCGACGCTCGGTTCGATCACCGCACTGCCTTTTGCCAGCGCAGCATTTGATCTGGTCTGCGCCGTCGACATCGTGGAGCACGTTGATGACGAGGACGGCGCCCTGTCCGAACTGTCGCGCGTGTGCGAAGGCGGTGGCTTGCTGCTGATCGCGGTGCCGCTGCACCCCTCGCGCTGGACGCCGTTCGACGATCTGGTCGGCCACTGCCGCCGTTACGAACCAAAGCGGCTCCTGGACAAGCTGGGCGAATACGGCTTCACCGTCGAAAGCAGCGCAGTCTATGGCATGCAGCCGAAATCCTCGCGCCTGCTCGACTTGGGAATGTGGTGGCTGACGCACCATCGCGAACGCGCGATGTGGTGGTACAACCGCGTGATGATGCCGCTCGGCGTGCGCTTCCAGAAAAAACTGATTATGCAGCCCGGCATGATCGACGCCGAAGCCGTCGATGAAGTGCTACTGGTCTGTCGCAAGTTCTGATTCACTTCTTGTCTACTGCTCACCACGACAATTCGAAGATCACGAATACCCTCGCAATGACGTGGAGTACCCTTCTGGTAACACGAAGAACAGCAAGACCGGTTCTGGCATTTCTTTATTCAACCTTCGTGTCCCTTGTGTCGTCGCGGTGAGATTTCACTTTGCCGTAAATCCCTTCAGGTCCTGCCGAGGACCTTCTGGTAAGCGATTTCGATGTTCAGGCCGATGCGGTCGCGGTACTGGCCGAGCGGATGCCTGGACATGCCCTGTTCGTATTTTGCGGCGAGCAGGTCCGGCAGCGTCTTTTTCATTTCGTCGAGGCTGGCGCCTTCGGCATCGGCTTTTTTTATCGCTGCGATCAGGTCGGTGAGATAGCCTCGGAAGAAAGTCAGCTGTTGCTTCGGCATCACGCCGCCGTGGCCGGGGATGATCTGCGTGAAGTCGAATTTCTCCAGGGCATCGAGAGTGCGCACCCAGTCTTCGGGATAGCCATCGTTCATGAACGGCATCCAGTCGATCAGTGCGTCGCCGGTCGCCACGACTTTTTCCTTCGGCAGGTGGATGAATACGTCACCGTCGGTGTGGCCGCGACCCAGGAGCAGGATCCGGATTTCGCGGTCTCCCACGTTCAGCGTGACCGTCTGGTCGACGGTGCGGGTCGGAAGCGCCGGCTTCAACTGCCGCAGTTCCTCCAGGTAGGCCTCGGCCTGGCGCAGATTCGCCTCGAATCGCGCCTTCTGCCCGGGATCGGTGGCTGATGCCAGGTCGTTACCGAGCTTTTCGATTTCCTTGGGTACCTGCTGCAGTTGCTTTTCGATGTAAGCGATGCCACCCGATCCGGCACCCGGCCGCGTCAGGTTTTCGCGCGTGCGCTCGGAGGCGATGATTTCAAGGCCGGGAAATGCTTGCGCATAGACCTGGTTGCCCTGCCAGTGATCCCAGTGGAAATGGGTGTTGATGATGCGCTTGATCGGCTGCCTGGTGACCGACTGGATTTCGCGATAGAGGGCGAACGCGGCCGAAGGCTTGGAATGGGAATCCACCACGACCACGCCGTCGTTGGTGAGGATCACGGCTGCATTGCAGTTGACCTTGTAGCGTGGCGCGGCAATCGCCGCGTAGATTCCATCGGCAACCGGCTTCAGCTCGAACAGTTCTTCGCCGGCGGTACTGGCATCGGCCGCCATCGCGCAGCACGGATCGAAATGCTCGAGCGCCTGTGCCGCGGCAAGGGCCGCTCCCGACTTGATCAGGAAATCGCGTCGCGTCCACGAAGAATTCATGAGTTGCCTCCCCTCTTTGTATCACTGCACGGATCTGGCGGCCGGTGATCCTGCCGGTCATCACGCAAACCAGCTTACATCAACGCGGTTATCATTGCCGGATCGACAAACAGTGTGACGCACCCGGGAAGCACAGCATGAAAATAGATGCGGTCGACCACCTGGTTCTGACGGTAAAGGATATTGACTCAACCTGCGCGTTCTACAGCAAGGCCCTCGGAATGAAGGTGATCACTTTCGGCGAGGGCCGCAAGGCACTGGCCTTCGGGTCGCAGAAGTTCAACCTGCATCAATTGGGGAAGGAATTCGACCCGAAGGCGCACCGCCCCACGCCGGGCTCGGGAGACATCTGCCTGATCACATCGGCTGGGCTGCCGGAAGTCGTCGCGCACTTGAAAGCCTGCGGTGTCGAAATCATCGACGGTCCGGTAAAACGCACCGGCGCCGTTGGAACGCTGCTATCGGTCTATTTCCGCGATCCGGATCTTAACCTGATCGAGGTCTCCAACTACATCCGCGATTGAGCCCGGTTCCGCCTGGCCGCGCTTGTGAAAATCACGCACTACGCGCGACTGGCCGTGGCAACGCTAAACATCTGATTGCGTGCACCGATAACCCCGGCACACCAGCCAGCCTGCCGCGATTGTGCTCAGATCCTGGAAAACTGCATGTAAGTTCGATTGACGGCGCCCCGCGGCTTTGGTCTGATGCTCGCTCGTCGCTTTCATGGAGTATCGTCAATCGTGTTTGCACGCATCAACTTCCTCTTCGCCGCAGGCATGCTGATCCTGATCACGTTCTATTTTGCAGGGGTCTATCTGCTGGTCCTGCCGCTCTCTGCCGTCGCGCCGGACTGGGTCAAGCCCGCGAGCGGCATTGCGATCCTGGCTGCGGTAGGTGTAACGGTCCAGTTGCTCTCCGTGGTCATGGGCGATCTGCGCGGTGTTGCGCTTTATGCGAAAGGCGAGCGTGCGGGCATGCTTGCCTTTACAAGCCAGGCGGCCATCATTTTCGGCCACATCGCCATGATCTACGCAGCAAGCGGTCTGCTCGGCCGTGGCGAACCCATCACCGATGAACGTTTGCTGATTGTCGCGGCGCTGTATTTGGCCGGCCTCGCACTGGCCCTCCACGAGTGGCGGCAGCGCAAGCTCGCTCGCACCTGATGCTCTTGCCCCTGTAGCAAGGAACCTGCGCACCTGGTTGATGGTGTCGGCTCGTACACCACCACAGCATCCGTACAAATCCGTCTCGACCTCTGACTCGGAACATCCGGCCAATTCCGGATAACATAGCCCGGTCAATATCATTGCAACGCCGAGTCATGGCAACGACCCCACGCAAAAAGTTGCTCCGCTGTCATTGGGCCGAAAACGGCGATCCGCTCTACGTTGCTTACCACGACGAGGAATGGGGCGTGCCGCAGCACGACGACCGGGCGCTGTTCGAATTTCTGATTCTGGAAGGGGCTCAAGCCGGCCTGTCCTGGTCCACAATCCTCGCCAAGCGCGAGAATTACCGCGAGGCATTCAACCAGTTCGATGCGCGCAAGGTCGCAAAATACGACGCAACAAAAATCGGCAAACTGCTGCAGGATCCCGGCATCGTGCGCAACCGGCTCAAGGTCGCCGCGTCGGTCGTCAATGCCCGCGCTTTCCTCGAGGTGCAGAAAGAATTCGGCAGCTTTGATGCCTATATCTGGCGATTCGTCGACGGCAAGCCGCGCCGAAATTCCTGGAAATCGCAACAGCAGGTACCGGCCTTCACCGCAGAATCGGACGCCATCAGCAAGGATCTCAAGCGCCGCGGCTTCAAGTTCGTCGGCAGCACCATCGTGTATGCGTTCATGCAAGCCACCGGCATGGTAAACGACCACGCGGTCGATTGCTTCCGATGGAGGCAGCTTGAGAGGAAAGGGAGAATAAAGGCGTGAAACCCGAGAAGAACTTCACGATTGCCAGGAACAGTCGTCACGCGACCATAGCCGATGCGCTAGACGCAGTCGCGAAGATCCGCGAGGGCATTGCGTCGGCAATCGTCTTCGAGCATGGCACGCTGCAGGTGAAAATGTATCGGCCCTCGAAAGTGGACCTGCAAAAACCGCACACTCGCGACGAAATTTACGTAATAGCTCGTGGTTCGGGCTGGTTTGTCAATGGCGGCGCGCGCCATTCATTTCACGCCGGCGACCTGCTGTTCGTTCCGGCGGGCCTCGAACACCGGTTCGAAGAATTCACCGAAGATTTCTGTACCTGGGCTATGTTTTACGGGGCGGAGGGCGGGGAGAAAATAGGACTGAGGGAACAGGACCAAGGACTCGACACAAAGCAAGCATGAAGACCACGGAACACCAGGCGCTGATCGTCGAGCAGTTCAGCAAGCAGGCAATCCCGTTTTCGACGGCAAAAACCATCGCCGACGAGAAGGCGCTCCAACTGCTGATCGACACTGTCGGTGCGGAATCGGACGATACGCTGCTCGATGTCGCTTGCGGCGGCGGCAACGTGGTGTGTGCATTCGCGCACGTAGTGCGTCACGCGACAGGTATCGACATGACACCGGCCATGCTGGAGCGCGCCCACACCACGGCGCGGGGAAAGGCGCTTTCCAATGTAAGCTGGGATCAGGGACAAGCGACTTCCCTTCCCTACGCCGATGGCTCGTTCACGATTGTCGTCACTCGCTTCAGCTTCCACCATTTCATTGAGCCGCTTGTCGTTCTGAAAGAAATGGTCCGGGTCTGTGCACCAGGCGGGCGCGTACTCGTGGCGGACATGCATACCTCCACCGATCCTGCCAAAGGCGCCGAGTTCAACCGCATGGAATTGCTGCGCGATCCTTCGCATGTTCGCGCTCTACCGGTGACCGAGCTGAAGGCGTTGTTTCCTGCCGCCGGGCTGCCAGAAGCAAAGATCATGTTCTACGAATTGCGCGATGACCTGGAAAACCTGCTGGGCCGCTCCTTCCCCAATCCCGGCGACGGTGAGAAGATCCGGGAAATCTTCAGGACTTCGGCAAGCGACGATCGTCTCGGCATTCCGGTCCGGCTCGAAGGCCGCCATGTCCATTACGCCTATCCAGTCGCCGTGCTCTGCGCAACCCGTCCCTGACAGCGCGGAGGGCGATTGGCACAAGACAGTTCGAAATCGGAATTCTGGGAAAGCCGCTACCGCGACAAGGTAACGCCTTGGGATGCGGGAAAGGTTCCCGCCGCGCTGCAGGAGTACGCGCGAAATCTGTCTCCCGGAGCCCGGGTTTTGATTCCTGGATGCGGATCCGCTTACGAAGCAGCATACCTGAGCGACAAGGGCTTTGACGTCCTGGCAATTGATTTCAGCCCGGCCGCCGTCGAAGCGGCACGAAAGAATCTTGGCGGTTTCTGCGCTATCGAGCGCCGGGCCGATTTCTTCAAATTCGATTTCGGCCGGCCTTCCGACGTAATTTACGAACGTGCTTTTCTTTGCGCCCTGCCCCGAACGAAGTGGAGAGGTTACGCCGATCGATGTGCGGAGCTGTTAAAACCGAACGGGATCATCGGCGGATTTTTCTTCCTTGCCGACACAGCCAGGGGCCCGCCTTTCGGCACCAGCCCGGCCGAACTCGATGCGCTGCTCATGCGGCAATTCGAACGCGTCGACGACCAGCCCGTTACAGATTCGATCGAGGTATTCGCCGGCAAGGAAAGATGGCAGGTCTGGCGTCGGCGCTGATTGCGACAGTCTGGGTCGCGGTGTGCGCTTTGGCGATTCTGCTGTGCGGGCATCAGCGACCGCGCAATGAAGCGATCTGCCGCTGGTGCCAGCCTGCCAGCAGCAGCTGCGAGGCGACTGCGCCGCACAATGCCATAAGCATGTCCCATTGCGTGTCCCACACGTCCCCTTGCGTCGCGAGGAAATCGTCGGCCGCGGTGCCCGAGGAGACCGCCACCCGCCATTCGATCAATTCGTAAAATGCGGATATCGCCAGGCAGATGCAGGCGACGATAAAGAACAGCCAGCCTCTGCCATTGACAATGCCTTTGCGCAGGAGGATTTCGCGGGCGATCATCGCGGGCACGAAACCTTGCATGACATGTCCGAGCCGGTTGTAGTAATTGCGTACCAATCCGAATTCGTCGCGCAGCCAGTTGAACAGCGGCATCTCGGCATAGGTCCAGTACCCGCCGAGAATCAGCACCAATGCATGCAGCCAGATCAGACAGTAGAGCAGCATGGTAAGCCTGACCTTCGGATAGATCGCAATCAGCACGATCGCACCTATGATTGCCGGAACCACTTCCAGGAACCAGATGAAATGACTCTTCGGGTGGATCGCGGACCAGAGGAGGATCAGCAAAAAGGAACCGAGCAACGCCAGGTGAATACGAGCGGTTTTCATGTGACCAGGGCGGCGCATATTATAAATTCTGGAACGTCGTGAATGTCTCGAGAACGATGCGGCTCATCGGTTGGGAAGTTCATTGCTACTGTACATCCACGCGATTCACGCCATTTCGGTCCTTGTGGCATTTACGACCGTTCCTCACGTCCATTTCAACCTCCATTCCCGCGGTAATTCGCGGCTCCCGGGATCCTGCCTGTAGAACTGCGCGAGCTGTTCGTATACGTCTGGATAGACGGCGCGGACGATATCCGGAATTTCGAAAAAGGTTTCGCTGACGACCGCGAAGAATTCCGCCGGCGACTCGGTCGCATACGGATCGATCTCGGTACGCTCACCGGCTTGCACCCGCTTGCAAAGATCCGTGTAGGCCGCATTGAAAATCTGCGACCACGCCTGGCGATTCATGCCGGCGTGCAAAGGGGGAAAGCCGTTGGCTTCCCCGTTGAGCATGTCGAGCTTGTGCGCAAACTCGTGAATGACCACGTTCATGCCATCCATGTCGCCCGCGTGCTCGACGTCTGCCC
>DATFUO010000022.1:0-8887 GCA_035260785.1 Burkholderiales bacterium | reverse complement strand
CAGGCGTTGCGCCTGCGCATGGGTTACGTGATCCAGGAGGGCGGGCTGTTCCCGCACCTGGACGTCGAGGCCAATGTCGCGCTCGCCGCCCGCTACCTCAAGCGCCCGGAAGCGGAAATCAGAACGCGGCTCGTCGAACTTTGCGAACTCGCTGCCTTGTTCCCCGCGCTGCTCAAACGCTATCCGCGCGAACTGTCCGGCGGGCAGCGCCAGCGCGTGGCGTTGATGCGCGCGCTGATGCTCGACCCCGCGTTGTTGCTGCTCGATGAGCCGCTCGGCGCACTGGATCCGATCACACGGCGCGGGCTGCAGCAGGAGCTGAAGAACATCTTTACCCGGCTGCGCAAAACCGTGGTGATGGTCACGCACGACATGGGCGAAGCGGCCCATTTCGCCGGCGAGCTGATTTTGATGCGCGACGGCAGGATCGTACAGCGCGGCACGCTCGACGACTTGCTGGACCGGCCCGCCGATCCCTACGTGACTGAATTCATTTCGGCGCAGCGCTCCCCGCTCGAGCATGTCGGGCGAGCAACATGAGGACGTTGTTAGCCATCCTCGCATTGATCCTGTGCGGCAACACCTTTGCCGCGCAAACGCTCACGGTGGGCTCGAAGCGCTTCACGGAGTCTTACATCCTAGGCGAGATCGTCACGCTGACCGCGCAGCGCGCCGGTGAAGCGCAATCCACGCACCGGCCCGGGCTCGGCAACACCGGCATCGTCTATTCCGCGCTGAAGAACGGCGAGATCGACGTCTACCCGGAATACACCGGCACCATCGAGCGCGAGATCCTGAAGAGTTCGCAGCCGCTCGACTTCGACGGACTGATTCGGGCGCTGCGGCCGCTCGGCCTGAGCGCGGGCGTGCCACTCGGCTTCAACAATACCTATGCACTGGCGATGCGCGAGGAACGCGCGCAGGCGCTCGGCGTGCGGTCCGTCTCCGATCTCGCCGCGCATCCGGATCTCGTGCTGGGCCTTTCGCAGGAATTCATCGGCCGTGCCGACGGCTGGTCGGGCCTGAAGAAGGCATACGCCCTGCCGCACGCGACGCCGCGCGGACTTGACCACGGCCTCGCTTACGAGGCCATCGCCGCAGCGCAGGTGGACGTCATGGACGCCTACACCACCGATGCGAAGATCGGACGCTACAAGCTGCGCGTTTTGAAAGACGATAAAAACTTCTTCCCGGTCTACGACGCGGTGCTGCTCTTCCGGGCGGATCTGCCGCAACGGCTGCCGCGCACATGGGCGGCGTTGTCGTCTCTGCGCGGCGCGTTCGACGAGCAGCGCATGATCGCGCTCAACGCCGAGGCGGAATTGAACGGCAGAAGTTTCAATGAAGTGGCGAAGGAATTTCTCGGCGACCGGCAGACATACGCGCAAGGCGGCGGATTTTTTGCGCGACTGTTCGCTCCGGATTTCGGGCGGCTCGCCTTCGAGCATGTGATGCTGGTGGCGGTTTCGCTCGTCGTCGCCATCGCGATCGGCATTCCATTGGGCATCCTCGCCTATCGCGTGCCGGGGGCACGGCAATGGGTGCTGTCGTCGGTCGGCGTGATCCAGACCGTGCCGTCGCTGGCGCTGTTCGCTTTCCTGATTCCGCTGTTCGGCATGATCGGCACCGTACCGGCGCTCGCTGCGCTGTTCCTCTACGCACTTTTGCCGATCGTGCGCAACACCTATTCGGGTTTGACGGACATCGCGCCGGGCCTGCGCGAATCGGCCATCGCGCTCGGACTGTCGCCGGGGTACCGGTTGCGGGTGATCGAATTGCCACTGGCTTCGCGCGCGATTCTAGCGGGCGTGAAGACTTCCGCCGTGATCAACGTCGGCAGCGCCACCATCGCCGCCTTCATTGGCGCCGGCGGCTTCGGCGAACGCATCGCGCAGGGACTCGCGCTCAACGACAACGCCGCGCTATTAGCCGGCGCCGTGCCTGCTGCGGCGCTGGCCTTGCTGGTGCACGGCGCATTCGAGTTGCTCGACCGCTGGTTCATGCCGGCGGGATTGCGCGACGACGCTGTCTCCGGCTCGATCTAGTTCTCACCACGAAGACACGAAGGTCACGAAGAAACACGAAGAAGAACAAAAGTCGCTTCGGATAAGAGACGCAGTCGTAAGGTAATGTGTTTCGTTGCTAGGGTGCCAATTTACATCGCGTCTCAGCGCCAATAACCCGGCCCTTGTTTTTCTTGGCGTCCCTTTGTGACCTTCGTGTCTTCGTGTCGTGGTGAGATTTAGGTTTTACTCTGCAGGCAGGAAACCCTCGACAGACAGGTAACGTTCGCCGGTGTCGTAGTTGAAGCCGATCACCTTCGCACCTTTCGGCAACTCCGGAAGTTTCTGCGCAATCGCCGCCAGCGTGGCGCCGGACGACAGCCCGATCAGCATCCCCTCTTCGCGTGCGGCGCGGCGCGCCATTTCCTTCGCGGCTTCCGCTTCGACGGGGATCGTACCGTCAAGAAGCGAAGTGTCCAGAATCTTCGGGATGAAGCCCGTGCCGATGCCCTGCAACGGATGCGGGGAATGCTTGCCACCCGCGATGACCTGCGAGAGCGCGGACTCGACGGCGAAGACCTTGAGCTTCGGCCAGGCTTTCTTCAGCACCTGCGCGCAGCCGGTGATATGCCCGCCCGTGCCCACGCCGGTGATGAGCGCATCGAGCCCGGCGGGAAAGTCAGCGAGGATTTCCTTCGCTGTGGTGCGCGCATGCACTTCGACGTTGGCCTGGTTCTCGAATTGTTGCGGCATCCACGCGCCGGGCGTCTGCGCGACGAGTTCCCGTGCGCGGACGATGGATCCGTTGATGCCCTTCTCGCGCGGCGTAAGTTCGAATTTCGCGCCGTAGGCAAGCATCAGGCGGCGGCGTTCGATCGACATGCTGTCGGGCATGACGAGAATGACCTGGTAACCCTTTACCGCGCCGACAATCGCGAGGCCGATGCCGGTATTGCCGGAGGTGGGCTCGACGATGGTGCCGCCGGGCTTGAGTTTGCCGCTCTTCTCGGCATCTTCCACCATCCCCAGCGCGATGCGGTCCTTGATCGAGCCGCCGGGGTTGGCGCGCTCGGATTTTATCCAGACGTTCTGCCCCGCGCCGAACAGCCGGTTGATGCGGATGTGCGGGGTGTTTCCGATCGTGGCAAGGATGTCGTCTGCTTTCATGGCGTCTCCGGATGCGAGTTTGGCGTGGCGTTTACTCTACCTTGATTCCCAGGGGCGTCTTGAGTTTTTCAGGCAGCACCCGGCCCATGCGCGCGCGCTTGAGGATGTGATGCGCGAGTTTCTCCCCGGAAAGCGTAATCGGCTTTTCCTTGCCGGTGCGCTGGCCGATGCCTGTAATCGTCAGCGTCTGCTTGTTCGACACCGCGACTGCGGCGAGCGTCTCGCCATCGTCCAGTCCCATGATGATCATGCCGCGGCCCTTTGCGAGCACCTTGAGCTCGTCGATGGAAAACAGCAGCAGGCGGCCTCTCTCGGACAGCGCCGCCACGTAATTTCCCTTTGCATCCTCGAAGCCGAAAGGCGCCAGCGGCGTGTGACCTTCATCGATGGTCATGAATTCGCGCCCGGCCTTGCGGTTTGAAATCATGTCGCCGACGCTCGACAGGAAGCCATAGCCCGCCGTCGAAGCCACCAGCACTTTCGCTTCCGGCCTGCCGCCCAGGCAGTAAAGAATGTGCGCGCCGTCCTGCACTTCCACCAGCGAAGAGGCCGGCACGCCGTCGCCTCGCGCCGGCGGCAATTGCGCCGCCTCGACGGTGTAGGCCCTGCCCTTCGAATCCAGGAAGAGTACCGGATCTACGGTGCGGCATTTGATCAGCGACTGCAGGCTGTCGCCTTCCTTGAACGACAGCGAAGCGGGATCGACTTCCCAGCCCTGGCGCGCGCGCACCCAGCCCTTCTTCGAGAAAATCACCGTGACCGGTTCGTCGATGACCGGCGTTTCGATCACGGCTTTCTCCGATTCCTCGATGCGGGTGCGGCGCTTGTCGCCGAAGGTCTTGACGTCTTCCTCGATCTGCGAGATCACCAGTTCGGCGAGTGCCTTCGAATCCTTGAGAATTTTTTCGAGGGCCTTCTGTTCTTTCTGCAGATCCTTCAGCTCCTGCTCGATCTTGATGTGCTCCAGCTTGGCCAGTTGGCGCAGGCGGATGTCGAGAATGTCATCGGCCTGCCGCTCGGACAAATTGAACGCCTTGATCAGCTCGGCCTTCGGATCGTCCGCCCGGCGAATGATCCTGATGACCTTGTCCACGTTGAGCAGCACGATCATGCGGCCTTCGAGCACGTGGATGCGGTCGAGCACCTGGGCCAGCCTGTGCTTCGTGCGCCGTGTGACCGTGGTAAAGCGGAACCGGACCCACTCCGAAATGATGTCGCGCAGGTTCTTGCCGGCTGGACGGCCGTCGAGCCCGACCATCACCAGGTTGATGGGGACATTGGTTTCGAGGCTCGTCTTCGCCAGCAGCAGATTGATGAACTCGGTCTCGTCGATCTTCGACGTCTTCGGTTCGATCACCAGCCGGACCGGATGCGTGCGATCGGATTCGTCGCGCTCACGATCGAGCATCGACAGCATCAACTGCTTCTCGCGCGTCTGCTCGGGCGTGAGCGACTTCTTTCCTGTTCTCGGCTGCGGATTGGCGATCGCGTCGATTTCTTCGCGAACCTTCTTCGTCGAGGTGCCCGGCGGCAGTTCATACACCACCATCTGCCATTGGCCGCGCGCCAGGCGCTCGATGTTCCAGCGCGCGCGCACCCGCACCGATCCACGGCCGGACGTGTAGGCTTCCTTTAGTTCGGCGCGCGGCGTGATGATCTGCGCCCCGCCCGGGAAATCCGGTCCTTTGATGTGCTTCATCAGGCCGGTGACGTTGATCTCGGGGTCGCGGATCGTCGCAATCGCTGCCGCGGCGACTTCATTCAGATTGTGGCTGGGGATTTCGGTCGCCATGCCGACCGCGATGCCGGAAGCGCCGTTGAGCAGCACCACCGGCAGGCGCGCGGGCAAAATCGTCGGCTCTTCGCGCGTACCGTCATAGTTCGGGATGAAATCCACCGTGCCCTGGTCGATTTCCGCCAGCAGCACTTCCGCAAACTTAGTCAGGCGCGCTTCCGTGTAGCGATAGGCCGCCGCTTCGTCGCCGTCGCGCGAACCGAAGTTGCCTTCGCCGTCGATCAGCGGATAGCGCATGGTGAAATCCTGCGCCAGGCGCACCAGCGCGTCGTACACCGATTGGTCGCCGTGCGGATGCAGCTTGCCGAGCACCTCGCCGACGACGGCGGCGGATTTCGTGCGCTTGGTGCCGGAGCGGGTATTGCTGGTCCACATCGAATAGAGAATGCGGCCCTGCACCGGCTTCTGCCCGTCGCCGACGCGCGGCAACGCGCGGTCCTTTACTGTCGCGATCGCGTACTGCAGGTATTGGGTGGAGGCGTATTTGCCAAGCGGCAGCGAATCGCCGAGCTCGCCCGACAACGGCGCGAAATGCGGCGGCAACCCGCCGCCGTCGCTGCCGCCGCTCGCAGGCGGCGGTTCTTTTGCCTTCCTTTTCTTCTCGGCCGCGGGGGCATCGCCGTTGTCGAACAAATCAGGCTGATCCGTCATGACTGGATTGAGTTTCGAATGTTGATTTCCCGCCCGTGTTCTGGACGCTCACCGGCGCGAGCACGAAGCGGTCGCGCCCGCTTTCCTTGGCCTGATACAAGGCTTGATCCGCACGCTCGACCGTCGCCTGCCAGTCTTCGGCCTTGTAGTAGTCCGTTCCGCCGATCGAGACGGTAATTCGCAATCCGGGTGCCAGATCGTCGAAATTCAGCTCGCGCGCAAGCGTACAGATACCTTCGGCCACGACCTTGAGGTTTTCCGTCGGCGTCTGTTCGAGGATGGCGAGAAATTCCTCGCCACCGTACCGGCCGAACACGTCGGTCTGCCGGAGCTTGGCGGCTGCCGCCCGCGCAAAAGTACGCAGCACCACGTCGCCCGCATGATGGCCATGCGTATCGTTGATGACCTTGAAATTATCGATATCCAGCATGGGAACGGAGAAAACCATTCCGAAGCGATCGGCCCGGCTTTTCTGCCTGACGAGAAACTCGATCAGGCTGCGGCGGTTCAACAGTTCGGTCAGCTCGTCGCGGGCCGCCATGTGCTCGATGCGCTGGAGCGCGCCCTCCAGAAGCACCCTGCGCTCGGTCAGGTACTTGCGCAGCTTGCTGACGTACCCACCCAGAATCGAACAGAATGCCAGCACGGCGGTGAGCACGATCCAGTTCAGCACCATGCGCTTGAACCCGACCGGATCGGCGCCCGCCCCGGGATACCACTGCACACCGATGACCAGCCCGTAGCAAACCGCGACAAACGCCGTAAGCGCAAGCAGGTTGCGGGTGCTTAGACGAAACACCCCGAATAAAAAAGCGACGACGTAAATCAGCGCCAGGATGCCCTGCCCGTCTTTCGACTGGGACATCGCGAACAGGATCACCAGGGTGGCGGCGACGATCTGCGGCGTTGTCAGGCTCGCATCCCGAAAGCGCAGATTCAGGCCGCTGCGGAATAACGCGTAAAACAGCACGACAAAGAAGCCGGTGAGCAGTGCGGCGGTTTCGAAGGCCTCGCGACCCAGAAGACCCAACAGGTAGGCGGCGAAGAATAGCCCGACCGCCATCATCGACGCGCTGGCGGCCATCATCCATCGCCTCATGCGATGCAGTTGCCGCGGGTCGCTGGTCGGAAATAGGAGCGACTTCAGCATGATCACGATATGTCCGCCTCGACGAGATTGCCATACGTCTCCATCCACTCGCGGCGCTGTGATGCGTTCTCGCGCGACATCATCATGTTAAAGATGTCCACCGAGATGTTGGCGCCGTCGTCGAGCGCGACCGGCAGCATGCGGCGCGTGTCCGGATTGAGCGTGGTTTCCCAGAGCTGCTCGGGATTCATTTCGCCGAGACCCTTGAAGCGGCTGACAGTCCACGAATCCGGCTTGAAGCCTTCGTCCTCGAGTTTTTCCTCGATGCCATCGAGCTCCTGCTTGTCGAGAGCATAGAGTTTTCGGGCCGGTTTGCCCTTGCCCTGTGATGGGACATCGATGCGGAACAGCGGCGGCTGGGCGACGTAAACGTTGCCGCGGTCGATCAGTTTGGGAAAATGCCTGAAGAACAGCGTCAGCAGCAGCACCTGAATATGCGCGCCATCGACATCCGCATCGGCGAGGATGATGACCTTGCGATAGCGCAGCCCCGAAAGGTCGGGATTGTCGCCGACCTTGTGGTGGTCGACGCCGATCGCAAGCGCAATGGCTTCGATTTCCTTGTTGGCATACAGCGTGTCCGCGCTGTCCTGCCAGGTGTTCTTCGGTTTGCCCTTGAGCGGCAACACGGCCTGGAATTCCTTGTCGCGCGCCTGCTTGGCCGACCCGCCGGCGGAGTCGCCTTCGACGATGAACAACTCGTTGCGATCCGGATCTTCGGACGCGCAATCGGTCAGTTTGCCCGGCAACACGGCCACACCGGACTGCTTGCGCCGTTCCACTTTCTGCGCCGCACGCGTGCGCGCATTGGCCTGGCTGATGACCAGTTCGGCGATGCGCTTGCCTTCGTCCACATGCTGGTTGAGCCACAGCTCGAATGGATCGCGCACCATGAGCGCGGTGAGCTTGACCGCGTCGCGCGAGATCAGCTCGTTTTTCACCTGCCCCTTGAATTGCGGGTCGAGCATTTTCACCGAGAGCACATACGAAGTGCGCGACCACACATCCTCGGGCACGACTTTCAATCCGCGCTGCCCCATCGCGTGCAGATCGATGAAATTCCTGATCGCGTTGTACACGCCTTCGCGCAAGCCGGCGACGTGCGTACCGCCAACGCGGGTCGGAATCATGTTGACGTAAGACTCGGTGACCAGCTCGCCGTCCGGCGTCCAGGCAATGGCCCACATCGCCCCTTCGCCTTCGGCGAAGTTGTCGGACTCGGATTGCGCGGCGACGTAGCGCTCTCCCAGAAACGGGTCGGCGACCGGTGATTCACCTTCCATTGCAGAGGCGAAGTAGCCTTTGATGCCTTCCGGAAAATGCCAGGTCTGGAAATCGAATTTCTTGTTCTTTTCGATTCCCAGCGAGAACTTCACGCCAGGCAGCAGCATCGCCTTCGCACGCAGCAGCGCTGCAATGTCGGCGGCGACGATTTTCGGCGAGTCGAAATATTTCGCATCCGGCCAGAAGCGCACGCGCGTGCCGGTATCGCGCGGGCCGATCGTGGTGATCTTCTTCAACGGTTCCTTTACCTTGCCGTTGTCGGCGAACACGATGCGGTTTTTTTCGCTGTCGCGCCTGACTTCGACTTCGAGCCGCGTCGATAACGCATTCGGCACGCATACCCCGACGCCATGCAGGCCGCCCGCAATCCGATATGCGGCGTCCTTGTCGGTTTTGCGGAATTTGCCGCCGGAATGCAGCGTGGTGAAGATCACCTGCACCGCGGGCACTTTCTTTTTCGGGTGGATATCCACCGGAATACCGCGTCCGTCGTCGCTGACTTGCGCGGAACCGTCTTCGTAGAGCGTCACTTCAACATTCTTCGCGTATCCTGCCAGGCCTTCGTCAGCGGCGTTATCGATGATTTCGACCAGCGCGTGATTGGGGTTCACCGGGTCGGTATACATCCCCGGGCGATGCAGGATCGGTGACAAATCCTCGAGGATCTCGATGTCCTCCGCGGTGTAGGCACTGGTTTTTTTTGCCATGAGTTCCTTCGGGGGAGGCGATCCGGCGGTTCCGCCGGAAAACAAAACTGTTTTGTTTCAATGGGTGTAAGCGCGCAAATCGCGTCCGTCCGTCCGAGTCGATGCGCAGGCGCGACGCACGGCACGGCGG
>DATFUO010000021.1:0-8096 GCA_035260785.1 Burkholderiales bacterium | reverse complement strand
CAGCAGCTCGGCAATGCGCTCGACAATGACGGGGGCCAGCCCTTCGCTGGGTTCATCCAGCAACAGCCCGGTGGGATTGCCCATCAGAGTCCGCGCGATCGTGAGCATCTGCTGCTCGCCCCCGGAGAGATTGCCCGCCATGCGATCCTTCAGGGGTACCAGCAGCGGAAACATCTCGTAGACGCGCGCCAGTGTCCAGTAGTCTTCCCCGCGCGGACCTTTCTTGGCTCCGATGATCAGGTTGTCCTCGACAGAATGTTCGGGAAATACCTGCCTGTCCTCCGGAACGAAGCCGATGCCCGCGCGCGAGATGACATGAGGTTTCCTGCCCTGTAATGGCTTGCCGAGCACGCGCACGATGCCGCGTGCCGGCGGCGCGATACCGGCAATCGCCTTGAGCGTCGTGGATTTGCCGGCGCCGTTGCGGCCCAGCAGGGCCATGGTCTGCCCTTCGCTGACCGACAGGGTGACTCCGAACAGGATCTGGCTGTTGCCGTAGAAGACATCGATACCCTCGGCGTCGAAGACCACACCGCTCATTTCGCGTCCGCCTCGAAATGCGCGCCGAGGTAGGCCTCGATCACCTTGGGATGCCGGCGCACTTCGTCGGGCGTGCCTTCGGCCAGCACCGTTCCGTAACTCAGGACCCGGATGGTCTGGGCATATTTGAAAACGATGTCCATATCGTGCTCGATAAAGATCAGCGTCAGTTGCTTGCGTTTCCACAACGCGTGGACGGTTTCGATCATCTGCCAACGCTCTTCCGAACCCATGCCCGCCGTCGGCTCATCGAGCAGCAGCACACGCGGCTCCAGTGCGAGAGCGAGTGCAATGTCGAGCAGTTTCTGGTCGCCATGGGAAAGATTGCCGGAGAGGACATTCGCCCGCGAATTCAGTCCAACGAGATCCATCACTTCGTCGGCCTGGGCCTGCGCTTGCCTCAGCGGGAAACGCCGTGCCAGCTTCGCGTGCCAGCCCCGATGTGCATTGACCGCGCCGAGGATCGAGTCCCGCACGGAAAGCGAGGGGAAAATACTGGCAATCTGAAATGCCCGTCCGATCCCCCTGCGTACGATCTGCGGCGCGGACAGCCCGGCTATGTCCTGGCCCGCGAGCACAACCCGGCCCGAGTCCGGGCGAAAAGCGCCCGTGACGAGATTGAAAAATGTCGTCTTGCCCGCACCGTTTGGACCGATCACCGCGGTGAGCGAACCCTTTTCGAAATCCAGGCTGACGCCGCTCATGGCGCTCACACCGCCGAAAGACTTGCGCAGGTTCTCGATGTTCAGCATGTCACGACCTCTGCGCAGGCTGTACGGCAACCGCGGCTGATTGCTTCGGCGATGCCCGTCTTGCCCATACATCGACGACGAAGCCGAGCAGGCCTTTGCGCATGCCGAGTGCGAAGAAAAGGATGACGATGCCCAGCACGAGGCTGTAGTGCTCGGTGAACCGGGTCACCATGTCGTTGAGCAGCAGCAGGATGCCGGCACCGGCCAGCGGTCCGAGGAACACGTTCATGCCGCCAAGCAGGATCATGAACACGGCTTCGCCGGAAATCGTCCAGTATGCAAAATCCGGATACGCACTGGACACGAACAGGCTCATGAGCATGCCGCCGACGCCGCCGAAGATGCCGGCCACCACGAACGCCAATAACCGGATGCGCCACACCTGGATGCCGAGGAAACCGGCACGGCGCGGATTGTCCCGGATCATGCGCAGCGTATAGCCGAAAGACGATTGCACCAGATGCCGCATGACCAGAAGAGATACCACCAGCACGACGCAACAGAACAAATACAACTGATGGGGATCGTCGAGTCGGATGCCGAGAAACGCCGGTCGCGGCAGGCCGCCGGTCAGGCCCTGGTCGCCGCCGGTCACCGACGTCCAGGCAATGATGCAACTGTGCAACAGCATCTGGAACGCGAGTGTCAGAAAGGAGAAATAGATTTCCTTGAGCCGGATGCAGATCGCGCCGATCACAATCGCGACCGCGCCGTTGATGAGAATGGTCAAAATGAACGCCACGGGGATGGACGTGCCCGTCTTTTGCATCAGCAACGCGAAACTGTAGGCGCCCAGGCCGTAGAACAGGCCGTGCCCGAACGACACCATGCCGCCGTAGCCGATCAGCAGATTGAGCGAAGTCGCGAAAATCGCGAACGCGGAAAGGCGAATCACGAAATCGGACAAGGCCTTTGCCGGAAACAGGGTCGGCAGCAGTACCAGTACCAGTAGCGCAGCGCCGGCGAGCAACGCATCGCGCGCGATCGGGGACTTTTTCATTGTTCCCTGCCGAACAACCCGCTCGGTTTGGCGATCAGCACGACGGTCATGAACAGGAACATGATGCCCTCGGTGAACAGCGGAAAGCCGATGGTGCCGAAACTGCGCACCAGACCGATCAACAGCGCGCCCACGAGTGCGCCCGCGACAGAACCCATCCCGCCGACGACCGTCACGATGAACGATTCGATCAGGATGGAAAATCCCATGCCTGCCACCATAGATCGTACCGGCACCGCCAGTGCGCCGGCGAGCCCCGCAAGCAATCCGCCAAGCGCGAACACGGCACCGAAAACCAGCGCCGTATTGATCCCCAGCGCGGAGGTCATGGTCGGGTTGATCGCGGCAGCGCGCACGATTTTGCCGAAGCGGGTCCGCGTGAGGAGATAGCCAAGCGCCGCCGCCACGAACAAGGTCACGCCGATGAGAAACAAATAAAACACCGGCAGTACGCCGCCAGCGAGCAGGATGGGCGGCCGCTGGAACGCGGCGGGCATGCCCATCGACAGGAATTCCGCACCCCAGATGATCTTGACCGCGTCGTCGAGGATGAGGATGAACGCATAGCAAACCAGCAACTGCAGCAATACGTCGGCGCTATACACGCGGCTCATGAACAGGCGCTCGAATATGAGCGCGAACAATCCAGTGCCGAGCGCCGAGCCGATGACGGCCACGGTGTAGCTGCCCGTCAGGTTGTAGAGCGTGTAGGCAAAATAAGCTCCAAGCATGTACAACGAGCCATGCATGAAGTTGGTAACCTTGAGCGTACCGAAGATCAGCGACAAGCCGGCCGCGACCAGGAACAGCAGCATGCCGCTGATCAGGCCGCCGGTCGTCTGCGTGACCACGCACGACGTGGACGAAAAGCACGAAAGGAGTGCCTGAAGATCCAAGATCTGCCCCGGGAAAAAGTTGCGGCCTCTCGGGCATTGCGGCGCGTCTCGCACCGCAATGCCCATTTACATCGGGTTCTGCTTACGCGTAACCCATTTTCTTTTTCCACTCCGCCTCGTATTCGAGGATCGTCTTCCAGTCCCCCGGCGTCACGCTCGGAACAAACGGGTCCTTGGGCACCGTCGTGCCCCAGCCCAGCGCGTAGCCGATCGTGGTCTGGTCTTCCGCGCGCATCGTCACTGTTCCATCCGCGCCGAATGGCGACTTGACCTTCATGCCGCGAATCGCATCGGCGAGCTTGGTGGAATCCGTCGAGTTCGTTTTCTTCATCGCCGTCGTCAGGAAACTGACCGCCAGCGAGTTCTCCCACGACCAGTTTGTCGGATAGTCGCCGTACTTTGTCTTGTACGACTCTCCCCACGCTGCGTTTTCTGCATTCGCGGGGAAGGTTTTGAGATAGCGCGAGGACGAATGGATGCCGGCGGGAAGATTCTTCACCGCCGTCATCGTCGTGTAATCGGCCATGTTGATGGCGAACAGCGTCGTTTCGGCAAACAGGTTATAGATCGTCGACTGGTCGATGAAGGACACCAGGTCCCCGGCCCACAACGCGGAATAAAGCGCCTGCGGTTTGGTCTGCAGGATCTTGGTGATGTTCTCGGTGTAGTCGGCCTGGAACAGCTTCGGCCACGTTTCGCCCACCAGCTCGACTTCCGGGTGAAAACGCTTCAGGTATTCCATGAACAGCGAGGTGTTGTCGCGTCCGTAGGCGTAGTCCGGCGAGCAACTCAACCAGGTCTTCAGGCCCTTGGCCTTCGCCACGTTGCCTGCATAGGCGGCGCTGACGATGGCGTCGTGGATGCCCTGGCGTGCCACGCGGAAGGCCGTCGGCACGCGAATCTTCGGATCGGCCGACAGCGACGAGGTTTCCGAGTTGGTGTGGATGCACAGAACCTTGAGTTCGCGAATGACTTCCTGCACCGCGAACGCACCGGAGGAAGCTTCGGCGTCGATGATGATTTCGCAACCTTCGCTGTTGATGAGTTGGCGGGTGTTGTTCGCCGCCTCGTCGGGCTTGCCCTTCGAATCGCGTGTGATGATCTCGATCTTGCGGCCGCCAAGCCCGCCGGCCGCGTTGAACTTGTCGATCTCCATCTGGATGGCGTTGCGCGAGGAGATGCCCAGTTGCGCGACGCGACCCGAAAGTATGGTCGGTACGCCGACCCGGATCGGTTTGTCTTCGGCGCGGGAAATGAACGGGAAGCCCAATCCCGTCGCTGCCGTGAGTGCTCCCGCGGCCTTGATGAAGCTGCGACGTTTGCGTAGCGATGCTTTTTTGTCTGACACGGTTTCCTCCTGTCGTTGTGGGGCCACTCTGTGGACTGCGGAATTCGGCGTCCGCGGTGGCATCGTCGTCATCGCGGGACCACTACCGGATCGGGTGCCGGCAAATTCCAGCTAGCTTGGAGAAAGCCAGTGTTGGCCGGAATGCGCAATCCGTCAATGCGGACTTCGCAGCCGGCGAAGCCCCGCCCGCTTCAGGAATCGACCGCGGATTTTGTGCGCCGCAAATGATCTACCAGTTTGCGGGCAATGGCGGGCAACGATTCGTAGTCGCGAACGCACACATACATATGGCGTTTCGCCCAGGGATCGCTCAGCTTGACGATGCGAAGTTGCTTTGCAGCAACGAAGGGTTTCGCGGCCCCCTCCGGCAAGACGCCAATCCCCAATCCCGCTTCGATCATCTTGCACAACGCGGCAAAACTGTGCACGTGGATGCGGGCGCGCAACGGCTTGCGCACCACCGCCGCCTGGTCGACCAGCAGGCGCGTGATGGCGGTCGCGCTTTCAAGCCCGACGAAGTCATAGTCGAGCAGCGAGGAAAACACGACGCTGCGGTTGCGCAGCGGATGCTTCCTCGGCACGACGGCGACCAGTTGATCGACCTTGTATTCGAACCATTCCAGTCCATCCATCGGCGTGCCTTCCATGACGACGCCGACGTCGGTCGCGCCTTCACGCAAGGCCTGCACGATCTCGCCGCTGAAGCGCTCCTCGAGAGCGATCACCACCTGCGGCGCCAGCGTCGCGAACGTCGCCAGATCCGCCGGAAGGAATTGCGAGATGGCGGACGCACTGGCCTGGATGCGAACGTGTCCCTTGCCCCCGGTCGCATACTCCGACATATCCGACTTCAACTGATCGACCTGGCCGAGAATCTGCCGCGCGCGATGCAGCACCGCCCTGCCCGCAGGCGTGAGTTCCGCGCCACGGGCGGTGCGAGTCAGCAGTTTCACGCCGTACTGGTGTTCCAGCAGGCTCACGCGCCGGCTCGCCGCAGCAAGCGCGATATGGCTGGCTTCGGCTGCCTTGGTGATGCTGCGCGTTTCCGCCACGCGGACGAACAAGGCGAGCGAGACGAGATCGGGGAGCATGGCGTCAGCGGTGATCCCGGCTCACCACCGGTCCCCGCGACCGGCTGTATCGGCAGTCGTTGCATGCCCGGTCATGCCGATCAGACTGGTGCAGGATTGAGTTCAGGGAAACCTCGCTGATGCCAATACGGATAGGCCAGTGTTACCGTACTGGCGGCATCGAGCTTCGCGACCTGCGCCGGTGTAAGATTCCAGCCGACCGCGCCCAGGTTCTGGCGCAATTGCTCTTCGTTGCGTGCACCGACGATGATGCTCGAGACTGTCGGACGCTGCAGCAGCCAGTTGAGCGCGATCTGCGTGACCGTCTTGCCGGTCTCCTTCGTTATCTCATCGATCGCGTCGACGACCTTGAAGACATGTTCGTCCGGCACCGGCGGCCCCTTGTCGTTGGACAGCTTGCTTTGCAGCCGCGTGGTTTGCGGCAGCGGCTGTCCGCGTCGCAACTTGCCCGTCAGCTTGCCCCAGCCAAGCGGACTCCAGATGACCGTGCCGATTTTCTGGTCGAGTGCGAGCGGCATGAGTTCCCACTCGTAGTCGCGCCCGACCAGGCTGTAGTACGCCTGATGCGCGGTGTAGCGCGCCAGCCCGTGCTTTTCCGAGATCGACAGCGACTTCATCAGGTGCCAGCCGGAAAAATTCGAGCAACCGATATAACGGATCTTGCCAGCCCGCACCAGGGTGTCGAGAGTCAGCAGCGCTTCTTCCATGGGCGTGCGGGCATCGAAACCATGCAACTGATACAGATCGATGTGATCGGTGCCCAGCCGGCGCAGGCTCGCCTCGACGGCTTCGGTCAGGTGAAAGCGCGACGAACCGAGGTCGTTCGGTCCCGGTCCGGTGCGAAAGGTGCCCTTGGTGGAAATGAGCACCTGGTTACGCCGCCCCTTGATCGCCTGACCGAGGATTTCCTCGGCCATGCCGCCCGAATACACGTCCGCCGAATCGAACATCGTCAGCCCGGCTTCGAGGCAGATGTCGACGAGCCGCGTGGCTTCGGCCACGTCACTGGCGCCCCAGGACTTGAAAAACTCGTTGCCGCCGCCGAACGTGCCGGTACCCAGGCTCAATGCCGGGACCTTGAATCCCGAACCGCCCAGCTGTTTGTATTCCATCGAACATTCCTCCGTCGGGCTTGAAGTGGCGAATAACCTGCGCGGCAGACGAGGGCCGGCGCCTGCAATTTCCAGCGCGGCGGCAATCGGCCGCCGCTTCGAGAGCCGGATTGTAGTGCAATCGGCAACGCACGAAAGGCCGGAGTTCATTAGAATTCTGCGGCTCGACCAAGGAGAGTGGATATGAAGGTTGCCGTCGTGGGTTGTGGTGCAATGGGAAGCGTGTACGCGGCGTTGCTTGCCGACGCAGGACACGAAATCTGGGCCATCGATAGCTGGAAGGACCACGTCGAGGCAATGAAGGCCAACGGGTTGCGCCTCGAAGGCGCGTCGGGTGACCGCACCGTGCGCGTGAATGCGACAACGAATGCGGCGGACGCGGGTCCCTGCGATCTGGTCATCCTGTCCACCAAGGCGATGCACGTCGAAAAAGCGGCGCAGTCGATGCCGCCTCTGCTGCGTCCCGACACCGTCGTGCTGTCGATCCAGAACGGCCTCGGCGGCCCGGACACCGCGGCAAGGGTACTCGGCCGCGAACGCGTACTGGTCGGCGTAGTCGGGGGATTCGGCGCATCGATGAAGGCGCCGGGCCACGCCCATCACAACGGCTGGGAGCTGGTGCGCCTCGGCGAACTGGCCGGCCCCGTCTCCGCGCGGCTCGAAGCCGTAGCCGAAGTGTGGCGTTCCGGCGGATTCCGGGTGAAGTGCTTCGACGACATCGACCAGCTGGTGTGGGAGAAACTGATCTGCAACGTCTGCTTCTCCGGTACCTGCGCGGTGACCGAGCGCACCATCGTCGAGGTAATCGAAGACCCGGACGCCTGGAAGGTTGCGTCGGGCTGCGCGGCGGAGGCCTACAACGTCGCGCGGGCGCGCGGCATCAAGCTCGATTTCACCGATCCGGTGACCTACGTGCACGCGTTCGGCATGAAGATCCCGAATGCGCGGCCGTCGATGCTGCTTGACCATATGGCCGGGAGAATGTCGGAGATCGAGGCCATCAACGGCGCGATACCCGTGGCGGCAAAAGCCGCCGGCCTGCACGCGCCCTACAACGGAGTCATCAGTGCGCTGGTGCGCGCGAAGGAACGGCGCATGGGAGTGAGGAAGTAACCTGGCGGATCCCGGCGTCGCCCATTCGCATTGCCCGACACCCTTGCGATGCGGTTTCGGTATCAACCGAAAACAGAAGCCCGGTATACTTCATCGCGCTGCGCCCGCAATGTCGGACATTCCGGTTGCGAACCGTTTTTCCAGGGACTGTCCCGAAGTATTTTGTGACGATGATCGGCAAAATTCTGAAACTGTTGGGCGCTGACAAGGCCCCGGCGACGGCACCGCAACCTGCTTCGCCCAC
>DATFUO010000020.1:0-2316 GCA_035260785.1 Burkholderiales bacterium | reverse complement strand
AGCGTCGCGCTGGACAAGAGCACACTTGGAAAGTCGCCATTATCTGCAAACCTCCGCGGAGCCGACCTCGGCGTCCGCTTGCAGGATGAGAATGCTCAGGGAGGAGCGTGGACACGCCCTGAGCGCGCGGAAACAAAGCGGAGGTCAACCTGATGGAAGCACTATCCCGCCAGATATCGAAACGTTGTCCGGCACGGTTATGTCGTGAGCGCGGCGTGCTCGAAGCACCGGGCGGCGCCAAGCTAACGCAGTCACCTGGCGCCGCGAAAGATCGAATCAAGGCCGCATGCATGCCCGCCTGATCGGCACGGATTTTTGCGGCTTCATACAGGCTATCTCGCCGATCGCCTCAACGATTCGCCATCGGCGTCCATCTGCATCTGCATAGAAATCTTGTTCTTAGCCTCTTCCACGACCTGTTTGACAAAAAATGCGCCACCCGCGATAGGAAGGGCAAAAAGCACGAACGCCACGAACAAAGCTCCCATCGTTGCGGTCATACTGGCCGGCACTTTGGGCGCCAAACTCGGCTCCAGCGCGGCAAGGCGCTGAGCCAAAGGCGGATGAGTCGCGAACCACCCGCCCAGTTTCATGAAAGCCGTGTTGAGGTCCCGACCCTGCGCGGCAAATTCTCGCCTGTTGACCATCGGAACGAATTGGGGGCCTGCCGCCAAAACGCACAAACCGTCGAGACTTCGATTCCGATCGGAAGCGGCCTGGAATCCAAATCGGTCGCATGTGTATTCGCAAGCGCGGGAATAGGCGGATCCCAGGAACGGAATGATCATCGCGGGCGCGAGCAGCCACCGCCGATTCAGGTGCCCTCGATGAATATGCCCTAATTCATGTGCGATAATGAAATCGAGAGCGTCGACATTGTCGCCGCAGGCTTTTACCAAGTCCGAATATAGCACAACAAACTTTGCGCTCCCGAATTTGGTTGCGAATGCGTTCAGGATGCCTCCGGATTCTCGCAGGTAAACGTCTGGCATTGTTTTCATGCCGATCCTCTGCGAAATTTCGACGACGCGTTGGTAGAGTTCCGGCATCTGTTGCGGGCCGAGCTTGATGGAGCTGCCGCGCAGATGAGCGATAAGGCTCAGATGTGCAAAAAAGAAAAGCAATCCCAGCAGGATGCCGTAGACCAAGCCGACAACGGAGAGGACAAATATGATCCACAACGCAACGCCGATGGTCATCAGCACAATGCGAAGCGGCCTTTCCGCTGCGTCGGGCGTAACGGAAATGGGATGAGTCACGCCGTAAGATCGAGAGAATTGATGTGCAGAGCCGGCATAGTCGGGCTGCATTGGAGAACCTCCTGACGGCAGATGGGAGAACAACAGTCGGTTGGCAGGTGAGGCTTGCGCACGCAGTGCGCGCACCAATGGACTCGAAATCACGGCGAGAAAATGATTTCCTATCCCGAGCTCACAGGAAAGTTGCATCACGAGACTAGAGGGAGGCGCTGATGTCGTGCCCAGGATACAGAATTGCTTTGATCGGCGCGGTCGCCGCCGCACTGCTGCGGCCCGCCCTGGCGGAGCCGCCAAAATTCGCGGTCGATCCCTCTTGGCCGCAGACCCTGCCGGGCAACTGGATTATCGGCACCATCGGCGGCATTTTTGTCGATGCGCAGGACCATATCTGGATCAATCAGCGCCCGAGCTCGCTCGATGCCCGCGAGAGGCGCGCGTCGACGGCAACAAACGTAGTCTGCTGCGTGCCGGCGCCGCCGGTGATCGAATTCGACCAGGCCGGCAAGGTGGTGCAGGGCTGGGGCGGGGACGGTCCCGATTACAAGTGGGGCAATGACGGGCACGGTATCTTCGTCGACCACAACAATTTCGTCTGGGTCGGCGACAACATCGAGACCGGCGGGCACATCTATAAATTCACCCGTGACGGCAAGTTCGTCATGCGGCTGGGCAAGCCCGGCACGCCCGGCGGGTCGAATGACATCGAGCACTTCAACCGCCCGGCCGACATGGCGGTTGATCGCGAGACCAACGAGATCTTCGTTGCCGACGGCTATGCCAATCACCGCGTCATCGTGTTCGATGCCGCGACCGGCGCCTACAAGCGCCACTGGGGCGCCTACGGCAAGCCGCCGACCGACGAGAAGGTCGAATGGGACCCGAAGGGCCCGGCCCCGCAGCAGTTCGGCAACCCGGTGCATTGCATCACCATCACCAAAGACGGGCTGGTGCTGGTGTGCGACCGCAGCCACAACCGGATGCAGGTGTTCCGCAAGGACGGAACCTTCGTGCGCGAGATTTCGGTCCTCAAAGAGAGCGCGCCCGGCACCATCGGCTC
>DATFUO010000019.1:0-4739 GCA_035260785.1 Burkholderiales bacterium | reverse complement strand
CCACGTCGCCGGCATTCATGGTCACGCGTGCGCGCGGCGCGCCGGTGTTCTTGTCCGCGACTTCCCAGACGATCGTGTCGGACAACTGGACGAACCATTCGACGCGGTCGTTGCCGTGGAAGATCGGCAGGATATATTCCTCGGTGGTCGGGCAGAACAGGCTGGCCTTGCACACCGAGGTCACCGAAGGATTCCAGGTAACGTCCGAACGGGATAAATACTTGAACAGGTTGAAGCCGCGCAATTCTTTTTCGAAGCCGGGCTCGGCCAGGATCTCCGGCTCGTCCTGCGCCACATCCTGGAACTGGCGGTTGACCGGCAGGTCGTCGCGCAGCGGTGAATCGCCGTCGAGTCCGGGCATGCGTTTGGTGGCGACGCGAAATCTTTCGATCGCGGCTATGTTGTCGCCGTGCTTGAAGCCGAATGCGCTGCCCGTTTCCTCGGGTGCTGCGAACGGATCGAATCCCTCGTTGACCCAATCGGCCAGGATGGCCTTGAACGTCGCCGTGATCACGGGCGTGGCAAACTGCTCGGTGTAGTCCACACCCGCCTTCTTCAGCGAATCGTTGTAAGCGCCCGCATAAAGATCGACCTTGCCGTAGTGATTGCGGGTCCCGAGCACTTCGTCGAAATTGACCCAGCCGTAGAAAAATCCCCAGGCGATGTCGCGCATCAGCGCGCGCAGGAAGGCATCGGCAGGCATCTGGTGCGACCGCGTCTCGCCCTTGGCCGGCCACCGGATGGTGACGAAATAGGCGTCGCGGATGAATGCGAACGATCCCAAATGAAACGAACGGTAACCGGTCACGCGGTCCGGTTCGGTGGCAATCACGTTTTGCACGGTATCCATGGCGTTTCCCCTGTTCGAAAATGCTGGAAGGATGCGTAAGTCCGGGAATTACTGGTGGCAGATTTCGCCCCACTTCTCGACCGAGTGCTCGCCGAGAATGGTCTGCAACAGCAGCACGCCGCGCTTCTTTGCGCGGAACTGATAGGCCGCCCCCGCGGGCAGCAGTGCCTGATGGCCGCGCTTCAACTTGATCACGCCCATTCTCCTGCCCGACGGCGTGCCCTGGATCCGCACGCTGCCCTCCTTGCCCGTCGGTGCGATCTTCTGCGCGTCGTCGAGCTTGATGTAGTGCACTTCGATCTCGCCCTCCATCGCCACCGCGAATTCATCGTGCGATGCCGTGAACCAGGCGGAGTCGCCCTCCGCGCGCAAAGTCTCGATCACGTACTGCAGATTCTTGCCGACGACAACTTTCTCGTAAGGCTTCGATCGGTTCGCAACGTCGAAAACATTCGAGAAGACATAGTGCTTGGCTTTGTCGTTGATGAGTTCGATGGTTCCCTTCTCGAACTTGTCCAGGGAACCGAACCGGGTCTGATATTGCATGGCTCTCCTCCTTTTTGATCTGTCCGGGTCGTTGCAGATCCGTCACGATGCAGCGAAGGGTAGCCCCAAGAGACGGTCGCGGGGAATAGCCGCGGCGTTCTGAAATTGCGAACGCGCCGGTCGGATTTGGAAAAACAAAATGTCGCGCTGCCGCAAATGCCGGCAGTACGCAATCAGAAATCGTCGCCGGGTCCCGGTTCCAGCGGCGGCAGGCCCAGCGCCTGATCCCACTGCGGCTCGCTGGGAAAGCGCGTGCGCAGAAAATCGAGGAAGAGCTTGACCTTCGCGGTAGAGCGGTGCGATGCGGGATAAACCGCCGAAAGCCACAGCGGCGGCGCGGAATACTCGGGCAGCACCCGCGTCAGGCGGCGCTCGAGCAGGTCCGGCGCCGCGACCATGGTCGGCAGATAGGCGACACCCGCGCCGGCCCGCGCGAAGTCGAGCAACAGATGCACGCTATTGGTTTTCAGCACCGGCGACAGGGCGATCTGGAAGCGCTCCTCGCCCTTGATGAGCGGCCATTTTTCGCCCCACGGGTAATACGAGTAACAGGCGAAATCGTGCCGCAGCAGATCCAGTGGCGTTTCGATCTCGGACTCGCCGCCGAGATAGTCCGGCGAGGCGCAGAACAGCCCACGCACTGGAAACAGGCGCCGCTCGATCAGCGAGTTCGACGCCGGCGGGAAAATCTGCAGCACCACGTCGAGCCCTTCCTTGACCGGATCGACCACGCGATCGTTCACCATGACCTCGAAGTCGATGGTCGGATAGGTGCTGCGAAAGTCGGTCAGCGCCTTGGAGAAATGGCCGAGCGCGAATCCCGGCAGGACGTGGATGCGCAGCGTGCCCTTGAGCGCGCTGCGCTCGCCGTGCGAACGCAGCGACAGATCCTGCACCTTCTGCAGCAGGTCGCTGCAATCGCGGTAGTAGATTTCGCCCGATTCCGAAAGCTTGACCGCGCGCGTGGAGCGATGGAACAGCGCCACACCCAGATGCTCTTCGAGTTGCTTGACGCGCGTGGTGACGACCGACTTGGCGACACCGATCTGGCGCGACGCATTCGCAAAGCTCTGCGTCTCCGCCACGCGCACGAACGCTTCGATGCTGAGTATCAGGTCCACCCATCCGTCCTTTCGGAAATCATCCGGAGACCCTTAAAACAGGGTTTTCCGCATTACCGGACGAGGATAGTCCGCAAAGGTGCGGGCCCGCAACCCTTGCGGCGGCGCGCGTTCTGCCCCGACACTCAAGTCGTCCGGCGTTGCCGCGCCCGCCGCATGAACCACAGCGTGCAGAAATGCACGGACAGCGAAAAACCCAGCGCCAGCGAAAATCCGGCGGCAATGCCGATTGCCGGCAGGCCAAGCGTAATCGTTAGACAGAATGCGATGAATGAATAGAATCCGTACACCATGCTGCGAAGCAGATGGATCGTGAACATCCTGCCGCTTGCGCGGTGCGAAAAGGCGGCGAGGACGATGCCCATGACGGGAAACACGGCGAACAGTCCGCTGAATTTTGGCCCAAGCAGCGGTGACAGATGGGTGACCGAGACCGTTAGCAGGCCGCCCGCAAGCATGCGTGCAATCAATTCGGCCGAAGTCGAAGCCGCCGCGCCGATCGACTGGGTCAGTCGCGGAAATGCGAGCGGTGCAAGCGCAACCGCGACGACAACCATGACAGCGACCAATGGGAACGGCGGCGCGGAAAAAACAATTCCGATCCCCACGAGCAGGTAGGAAGACAGGCCGGCGAGCAACGCCCGGACCCAGGACATCTTCGTCGCGACCCAGGCATAGGACAACGCAAAGGACAACCATGCCAATCCTCCGGTCAGCGCTCCCGCGGCCGTAACGGAGCCGAATTGCGGCCCCTGCTCCAGTGCCACAAACAGCAGAATGGGGCCGGTCACGACCGGAAAACCCGAAAGCCATCCCGCGACGGCCGGGCCCCACTGACGGCCGGCCAGGGTAATGGCGCCGATCAAGGCAGGAACAAGGACCAGCTTGAAAACGAATAAGGGTTCGATGATTTTCTATGAACGAAGCGGGGTTGGCTGCATTTCTGTCAGGGTCCGCAGCAGCCATCGCCAGGCTTTTCTTCCAGTCCGCCTTCTATGTTTGCAGCTTCCTGGGTACGCGTTGCGCCGGATCATAGAAGAATGTCTCCTGCGCAATGCGTTCCCCTTCCCAGCGCTGGTAAGCGAGTTCCTCCATGCGGGTCGTCGTGCCGTCCAGCCATTCGAAGTGGAATATCCAGCGGATGACCACCACGTCGCCGTTGACGAAAACCGGCCGGACGCATTTCGACATCAACGACTTCGTTCTCGCCAGTACCTTGCGTTCGTTTGCCGCGTGGGCATCGCGCCCGATGCGCGGCACTGCCTGATTCTCCTGCATTGAAGCATCCACTGTGTAGAACTCTTCAACGGCCTCGGCATGTGCGTTCTGCTCGACTCGCGCTATGAATCGCTCGATAGTTTCGGCTGTGGGCATGTATCTTCGGTTCCCGGACAATTTTCGTCTTCTGCATTATGTTCGAATTGCGATCGCGCCCGCCAGGGCTGCCGGACTTTTCGCTAAAGCAATTCCACGCCAATGCGGCGAACTGCGAGCGCAAACAGTCCGAAGCAAACGACCGTGATGATGACGCAAGCCAGCAGGGTCGGCCAGAATCCAAGGCGTGGAAGCAGTGCCGGAAAAGCAAGGAACATCGGCAACGTCGGCACGACGTACCAGAATGTATACCAGGCGTGATTCGCGATTTTTTCCGGGGGCTGCTTCTCCACGTAGAGCCAGATGAGCGCCAGCACCGTGACAAGCGGCAGCGCGGCCACGAACCCGCCAAGCTTGTCGCTGCGCTTGGCGAGTTCGGAAACAAGTACGACGACAGCGGCGGTCAGAAAGTACTTCGTGATTATCCAGGTCACGATTTCTCCTTGATGGTCCCGCGGCGGCGTTCTGCGCACGGATCATGCGCAGAGTCGACCCTCGCAGCGCATTTATATCAGCTTCGCCGCGACAGCGCCGCCGATTCTGCCCGGCCCGGTTACGCGCATGCGGATAAAGCGCGTGGATTTCGACCGTCCCGACGCCAAAGCCCGCGTCTGCTGTTACACTTGACGCTGTCAGGAGAGCGCTTCCACGTGAAGCCGCCGACGGCGCAGTGCCCGCAGCGACCAGGGCAAGAACGCTCAGGCAGAAGGACTGACAGACGCTTCAGACGAAGCGTTCCTCGCTGGAGAGAGGCCCGCCTCGCGCGGGCCCACCGAAGGGGCAAGCGGCCCGCCGTCGAACGCAGGCCGCCAATCTCTCAGGTAAAGCGGACAGAGGGGGCATTCCCG
>DATFUO010000018.1:0-12455 GCA_035260785.1 Burkholderiales bacterium | reverse complement strand
CACACCGGTTTGCCGCGCCATTCCACGGTGATCATCATGCCGGGTTCGATTTTGGAGATGTCCTGCTCTACCGGCGCACCTGCTGCGCGCGCCCGCGCACTGGGGGTCATGCTCATCACGAACGGAACCGCCACGGCTACCCCCGCGACACCACCCATTACGCTTGTTGTGGCAACAAGGAAACGCCTTTTGCCACGATCGACATTGCTGTCAGTCATGTTCAAGCCCGTCAGGTTTTTAAAAACGTGGCATTTTATCGCAACTTGTTTCCAAAGTCACAGTATAGCGAGCTTAACGCATTGTAAAAAAAGGGAAATTCGTCATTCTGGGGCAGCGGTTGAAGAAAACGTCGCGGCGCACAATACTGAGTTGGAATCCGGATTTCCACTGAACCGCAGCGTCGGGCCGGGTTCAGCTTTTAACCGATTCTTGGGGAACGATTACAAACACTTATGGATTTCTTGTCGGTCAAGGCGATCACTTCTGCATTGCTGCCTCCATTTAACCTGTTGTTACTGGCGATGCTGGGTTTGATCCTGGTCTGGTTCCGTCGACGCACAGGCCTGGTGTTGATCTTGGGCTCTCTGGCTGGTCTGTTTCTGCTTTCCATGCCGGTCGTTGCGACCGCATTGGCCGGGCTGCTGGAAAACCGACCGCCATATGAAAAAATCAATCTGAAGGACGCACAGGCGATCGTGATTCTGGGCGCCGGCAGCTACGCGGCTGCGCCCGAATACAGGAGTGATACGGTGGGGCCGAATACGTTGGAACGGGTGCGCTGGGGTGCGCGACTGCATCGGTTGTCCGGTTTACCGATCCTGGTGTCAGGCGGCAATCCGTTCGCCACCCGTACATCCGAAGCCGCTCAGATGAAGGCCGCACTCAACGAGGATTTCAGCACGGACGTGAAATGGCTGGAAGACAATTCATTAAACACCTATGAAAGCGCGCATTACACGAAGCAACAACTGTCCGGGGCGAGGATAGATCGCATCGTGTTGGTCACCCATGCCATGCATATGCCGCGGGCACGTCTGGCCTTTGAAGAGGCTGGATTCCGCGTCATCGAAGCGCCGACCGGGTTTTCCACCCTGCGTCCGCCGGGCATTCTGAATTTCCTGCCGTCCTCGCAAGGCCTCGAGCTGAGCCATGACTTCCTCCACGAAGTCATCGGCCTCGGCTGGTACCATGTGCGCCGTGCCGCGAGTGAGCAAAAAGGACAGCAATGAAAGTCAGGGTGAAATGGATTGAGAATGTAGCTTTCGTGGGGGAGACCGAAAGCAGTCACGCCATCGTGATGGATGGCGCCGCGGAAGGCGGAGGCCGCAACCTCGGCCCGCGTCCCATGGAAACAGTACTGGCAGGCACCGGCGGCTGCACAGCTTATGATGTGGTAACGATCCTAAAGAAGGCCCGTCAGGACATCACCGATTGCGTGCTGGATATCGAAGCCGATCGCGCGCCCTCCGATCCCAAAGTTTTCACCCGCATTCACTTTCATTTCACGATTCATGGACGCAACGTCAAGCGCGAAAACGTCGCGCGGGCGATTCATCTGTCTGCGCAGAAGTACTGCTCGGCCTCCATCATGCTCGGCAAGACGGCCGAGATCACGCACGGCTTCGATATCGTCGAGGAATAGAGGTCAGATCCAGTAGGTGGACCCGGTCATCAGCCGGGACACCACGCGCATCGCCTGCCGGGCCGGCAAAGGCAGTTCGGCGCCTCCCTGCGTCAGAGCCGTGCGCGCATGCTCGGCTTCGTCTTCTTTCATTTGCGCGACGATTGCGCGGCTCTTGTGGTCGTCTTCCGGCAGGCGACCAAGATGGCCGTCCAGATGTCCTTCCACCTGCTTTTCCGTTTCCGCCAGGAAACCGAGATTCCATTGATCGCCGAGCAGGCCCGACACTGCCCCGATCGCAAACGACCCCGCGTAGAGCAGTGGATTGAGCATGCTGACTCGGCCGCCAAGTTCGTCGATGCGCTGTTCGGTCCAGGCAAGATGTTCCGTTTCCTGGGCCGCCGCGTGCTCGAGAACCTGTCGCACCTCCTGGTTGCGCGCGGTCATCGCCTGGCCGTGGTAGAGCGCCTGCGCACAGATTTCGCCGGCGTGGTTGACGCGCATCAGTGCTGCGGCGTTGCGCTTGTCGTGCTCGTCCAGCCTGCTCTCTTCCAGATCACCACCCGGCAGCGGACGCACCGACGCAGCGCGCGCACACAATGTGCGCAAGGCGCGATCGAAATTGAGGATTAGTCTGTCGAAGTCAGCCATGAGAATTACTTCTTGCGCAGCATGAAAAGATATTCTCCACCGCTTTCGTTGGAAACCAGGAGTTGATTGCCGGTTTGTTTGCAAAATGCCTGGAAATCGCGCACCGATCCGGGATCGGTCGCGACGATTTTCAGCACCTGGCCGGTGGTCATGTCATTCAGAGCCTTCTTGGTCCGCAGGATCGGCAACGGGCAATTCAGCCCCCGGGCATCCAGGTCGCGATCGAATCTGATTTCGGTTTCAGCATTCATTGCTTTAGATCTACATAACGATAATGGCAATTCGAGATCATTTCTGCACGACCGGAAACCCGCGCGCAACCCAGCCGCTGAATCCGCCGGCGAGGTTGTAAACCCGCTCCCGCCCATTGTCCGCGACGAATTTGCTCGCCTGCGCGGAACGCGCTCCGGACTGGCAATACATCACGACCGGACCGTCTTGCCCGATCTCCCCCAGTCGCGCAGGCAGCATATGCAGCGGAATGTGCATTGCTCCCGGAATCATCCCACGCTCAATTTCCCGATCGGTCCGCACATCGATGATGACGATGATCGAACCGCGCCGCAGTTCCTGCAGACCGTCCGGATCGAGATTGAAGTAAGCACCCATAGACAGAACCTGACAATGCCACGAATGATAACGCCTGGCGGGCGCCTTCAGAAGAGGCTGATATTGCGATCGAGCAGTAGTTGCGACAAGCGGGTATTGGCCGCTTCCAGCCTCCCGACCAGCAGTTGGAGAAAGGCGGCATTGAAGGCGTGTTTGCAGCCTTCGGTGGCCTGCGCCAGCGCTTCCGCACTGATTTCTATCACTGTAATGTCGTTCACCGCCGTAACGCTCGCGGTGCGCTCGAACGCGCGTTTGCCGAGATAGGCCATTTCCCCGAAGCATTCTCCAGTACGCAGGATATTGAGCAGCTTTCCCTGCTTGGTGATTTTCACTTCGCCGGTGGCGAGCACATAGAACCCGGTGCCGACTTCTCCCTCCTTGATGACGGCACTGCCAGCCGCGTGCCGCACCCAGCTGGATATGCGCAGGACCTGCCAGAGATCGACATCCTGGAAAGTCATGAAAAACTCGAGATTGCGCAAAATGCTGAATTTCTCAGTCTCCGGAACGATCTCCTCGGGTTTCTGCAGATTGTTAAACGTGTCCGCGAGGGCCTGCGCAAATTCCTCCCAGGTATGAAATCGCTTCGCAACGTCTTTTTCCAGCGCGCGCTTCACGATCACGTCGACTGCAGCGGGAGTGTCCGGCCGTAACACGCTCGGCGGCGGCGGATCCACATTGATGATCTGGTACACCATGCTGTAATTGTTTGTCGATTTGAAGGGCAGCGACCCGGTCAGCAGTTGGTACATCACCACGCCGAGCGAAAAGATGTCGGTTTGATGGTTCAGCGTCATTTCCTGCAACTGCTCGGGTGACATGTAAGCCGGCGAGCCGATTCCCGACACCTGGGTGGTTTCCGCGGTTACGGATAATGCGGCACCGAAATCCGAAATCTTGATGTCCGTTTCACCCGTCAGGAGGATATTCGCGGGCTTGATGTCACGATGGATGATGCCGTGCCGGTGCGCGTAATCCAGTGCTTTGCAGCACTTGAAGATGATCTCGACGATGGTGTTGATCGTCAGCAGGTTGGCGGGCAGGGTACACGGCTCAAGCGTACCGCCGGCGACGTATTCCATGACGATATAGCTGCCTTCTTCGTCGGAAACGGCGTCGTAGATCGCGACGAGATGCGGATGGGAAAGCTTCCCGGCAAGGGATGCCTCGACCAGGAACAGCTTGTGAAAGCGTCGGCCGTGCTCTTTGTCACCGAGCGCATCAGCCCGCACCAGTTTGATGGCTACCTGGCGACCCGCAAAGGCGTCATTCGCCAGATAAACGGCACTGGTCGCGCCCCTGCCGAGCTCCTTTATGATCTGGTATTTGCCGATCTTGTCCATGTGCGAAGCGTCGGGGGGCGCAGATCGCCGGCCGTAGAGCTTCCGTATGATAGGAAATTCGCGACTGCAAGGCGAGGTTTTTTATTAAATTCAACGGCTAGCACCTCGCTCGCGGGCGGCGGACGGATTTTGCCCGCCTGTTGGAGGACGTCGTTTCGCGATGGATGTCAGGGTTTGCGCCGGCTTTCAGTATCGGCTGCGATCAATTCCTTGAGACGCGCCTCGACACTGGACTTTTGGTAGAAATCTCCATCGCCTGCCTTTTGCGCAATCTGCAACTGTTCGATTGCCGCGGGCAAATTGCCGCGCAATGCATAGACCTCCGCGAGAGCGCGATGCTGCAATAACCGCTTGCCCAAGGCGGTATAGGCCCGCGCCTGAAATTCGTAAAGTTGTGGGTCTGTCGGGCGCCCGTCCACCCGGTCATTCAGAAATTGAATCGCATCGGCCGCCTTGTTGGCCGCGATCAATGCGTCGGCATAACCGTAGACCAGCGCTCTGCGACTGGGGTTTGACCTCAGACTGTCCCGGTAGGTGGCCAGCCCCTTTTCCACTTCACCGCCCGAGATCAGAGTCTGCGCCGCGAGCGCATCGATCATCGGACTTTTTGCCTTCATTACCAGCAGCAATGCCATTTCCTTGCGCGCACGGACCTTGTCCCCGACTCGCAACAAAGCAACAACCAATCCGTAGCGGGCTGCGGCTTCGTTCGTAAACTTGTGTTCTCCGAGAATCCTGTCGAAATTTGCCGCCGCATCGCGGGCATTGCCCTCCTGGGCGGACAATCGGGCGCGCACGAGCTGGAAGTCCAGGCTATCGGGGACCTGGCGGAACGGAATGCCTTCGATGCGGCTCTGAATATCGGCGATGCGCTCGAAAGTAAGCGGGTGGGTACGCAGGTAGGATGGCGCCCCTGTCTCATACACTCGTGTGGCCTTCTGCAGACGTTCAAAGAAAACCGGCATAGCGTGCACGTCGAAACCGGATTTTTCCATGATCTGCAATCCGATCCGGTCGGCCTCGCGTTCATGTTCGCGCGTAAAATTCAGCTGCGACTGGATCGCGCCTGCCTGGGCGGCTGCGACGGCCGCGACCGAAACATTCGAATTGGAGCGTGCGGCGAGGATGGCCAACGCGAGCGCCGCCAGAGAGGCCATACCGGCGCGTTGCTGTGCCGCTATCAGGCGCGCGATGTGGCGCTGGGTCACGTGCGAAATTTCATGCGACAGCACGCTTGCCAGTTCCGATTCGTTCTGTGCCGTCAGCAGCAATCCGGTGTGCACGCCCACGTATCCGCCGGGCAGCGCAAAGGCATTGATGGTGCTGTCGGTAATTGCAAAAAACTCGAAAGGCGCGGCCGGATCCGGGCTGTTGGCCACCAGCCTGTAGCCAAGCGTATTCAGGTAATCGGAGACCTCCGGATCGTCGAGGTACGCCGGATCCGCGCGGATCTGCGCCATGATTCCCTCGCCGAGCTTGCGCTCCTGTGCCGGCGAAAGCGCGCTTTGCGAGGCATCTCCGAGATCCGGCAACTCGTCGGCGAGCGCAATACTGGATGCCAGCAACGCCACCATGACTCTGCGAAATATCATGATGCTATGATAACGCCACTTGTGGACGAGTTCCGCGGGGGCATTGCGGAGCACATACAAATTTCGGGATTTCCGATGGGCAAACTGACACATTTCAACGCCGCCGGCCAGGCGCACATGGTCGATGTGGCCGCCAAGGCGGATACCCATCGCGTTGCCATCGCGGTCGGCAGAATCGTCATGCGTCCGGAAACGCTGCAGACGATCCGCGAAGGCTCCGCCGTCAAGGGCGACGTCCTCGGAATTGCGCGCGTGGCAGCGATCCAAGGCGCCAAGCGAACCTCCGAGCTCATTCCGCTATGTCATCCCCTATCTCTGAGCAGCGTGAATGTCGAATTCGAAGTGCTCGGCGAAGACAATGCGGTCGAATGCTCGGCACGAGCCGAGACGGTAGGAAGAACCGGAGTCGAGATGGAAGCGTTGACCGCCGTCAGCATCGCCTTGCTCACAATCTATGACATGTGCAAGGCGGTCGACCGGGGCATGCGCATCGAGGGCCTGCGTCTGATGGAAAAGTGCGGGGGCAAATCGGGACTCTGGCAGGCAGATTCGGGGGCCTGATCGGTCAAGAACCGTTCGCCGTAAATGCGGTCTCATGCAAAGGTTGGCGATTCGGCGATGAATCTGACTCTGCTGTCGGGATTGTTCATTCTTGCCCCGGTACTTGGAAATGCCTGTCTCGCGTCGGCGGACCAGCCGGGAAGGATAGCCGCGGGCGCGCGCCTGGCCCACGAAGTGGCCAAAGGTAACTGCCTCGCCTGTCACGCGATGCCCTCTGATCCAGCGGCCGTTACGTCAGCCAATATCGGCCCGCCCCTGGTGGCAATACGCGCCCGCTTTCCCGATCGCGAACAGTTGCGGCGCAAGGTCTGGGATGCCGGGTTGAGCAATCCGGATACAGTCATGCCGCCGTTCGGAAAGCAGCAGATTCTGACATCCGAAGAAATCGATTTGATCGTCGAGTATTTATACACCCTTTAAGGGAACGTTCACGCCAGCATGAAAACGCAGCCACCGTCAGGAAAATCGTCGCGCAGGGAATTTTCCCGGGCCCTTGCACTGGGCAGTGCCTATGTCGCCACGTTTGCCGCAGGATGGTTGCGCCCCTTTCAATCGCTGGCCGCGGAATGGAACAAGACGGCATTTGACGCAAAGGTGCTTGCGGATGCCCTGAAGAGCATTGGCGCGGCATCCGTAATCGAATCTGACCAGGTCCAGTTGAAAGCTCCCGAAATCGCCGAGAATGGCGCGATCGTCCCCGTGGAAATCACCAGCAGGATCCCCGATACGCAAACGATTTACGTCTTTGCGGACAAGAACCCGCAACCGCTCGTCGCCATTTTCGATATTGCCGCCGGCCTCGAACCGTTCATTTCCACGCGGATCAAGATGGGCGAATCGTCCAAGATCAGGGTTCTCGTCAAGGCCGCCGGCAAGTTCTACGTCGCCACCCAGGAAGTAAAAGTGACGATCGGCGGCTGCGGCGGTTGACGCTGACAAACAATCCGGAATAATCCCAGGATGGCTGATGCAATGAAAATCCGCGCCCAGCTGCAGGGCGATGTGGCCGACGTAAAGGTGTTGATGTTCCACCCGATGGAGACAGGGCTGCGCAAGGATCCCGTTACTGGTGAAATCATACCGCTGCATTTCATTCGACGCGTCATCGCCACGCACAATGGCAAGACCGTGATGGACGCGCAATGGAGTCAGGCCGTATCGAAAAATCCATTTGTCAATTTTCGGATACGCGGCGCAAAGCCCGGTGACAAGATTACGGTTAACTGGGAGGACAACGCAGGCGAGAAGGCGAGCATCGAGGCGACCCTCAATTGATTCCATTGCGACGGACTAATCCACCGAACAGCCTCCTCGTCGCGGCACTGGTAACGGCCAGTCTCGCCGGGCCGGCCGTTGCGTCGCCCGAACAAGATCGGGCCACATTTATTACTTTGTACCGCGAAAAATTCCCCTCTGTGCCGCTCGAAAACTATGTAAACGGCGCATTGATGCTCTCCGGCGATGCCCAGTCCCAGTTCGACAGCATCATGGAATTTCCCCCGTTCCAGGGCGACATCGACCGGGGCAGGACATTGTGGGAAGCGCCGTTTCGGAACGGCAAGACGTTTGCCGGCTGTTTTGCCAATGGTGGTCATAACATCGCGGGCAACTATCCCTACTACGATGCGGTCGGCGACAAGGTCGTTACGTTCGAAATGGATATCAATCGCTGCCTGCGCGATAACGGCGAAGCGGAGTACAAATTCGACGACAAGGCTACAATGGGTCTCATCACCGCCTATGCGCGCACGCTGTCCGACGGCATGGCCGTAGACGTGCATGTGGAGGGCGCGGCGGCGCTCGCGAAATATGAGCAGGGAAAGAAACTGTATTTCACCCGCATTGGCCAATACAATTTCGCCTGCGCATCCTGCCACTTGTTCAACGCAGGGAAGATTTTGCGTACCGAGATTCTTTCCGCCTCCGTCGGGCAGACCACGCATTGGCCGGTTTTCCGCGGCGGCGACAATTTGAACACCCTGCACATGCGTTACCGGCGCTGCATGGAGCAGATGCGCGCCTCCCCGTTTCCGGCAGGCGGCGAGGAACTCAACAGTCTCGAGTACTTTCAGTCCTATCTGAGTAACGGTCTGCCGATGCGCGCATCGGTGTATCGCAAGTAAGCACCGTACCGCTTTCCGATCTGATCTCGCTTTTTTACCCGACAGATGCACCGTCGTGAATTCTTGCAAGCCCTGGCGCTTGCTTCGATGTCCGGCAGTCTGGCCGCACCCGCGCGTGCAGGCGACAATGCGCTATATCGGTTGCCGGAACGCAAGCGTGTCGCCAGCCTGATCCACCTGACTGATTGCCACGCTCAGTTGCTGCCGGTTCATCATCGCGAGGCCAGTGTCAATATCGGCATCGGGGAATCAACCGGAAAACCGCCGCATCTGACCGGCGAAGCGTTGCTGCGAAATTATGGCGTGCGGCGTGGATCCCGGCTGGCTCACGCATTCACATATCTGGACTTCGAGGACCTCGCGAGGCGGTTCGGGAAAATGGGCGGCTTCGCCCACCTTGCTACGTTGGTGAAACTAATCCGGTCGCAGCGTCCCGGGGCGATGCTCGTCGATGGCGGCGACAGTTGGCAGGGTTCGGCTACCGCCTTGTGGACGCGCGGCGCCGACATGGTCGCGGCCTGCAAGTTGCTCGGCGTCAAGGTCATGACCGGGCACTGGGAATTCACGCTCGGCGCCGAACGGGTCATGGAATTGATTCAGCACGACATGGCCGGTTCCATCGATTTCGTTGCGCACAATGTCTTTACACGCGATTTCGGAGACCGGATTTTCTCCCCTTACGTGATCAAGGAGATCGCCGGCATGGAGGTGGCGATCGTCGGGCAAGCCTACCCCTATACCCCGATCGCCAATCCGCAATACCTGATTCCCGACTGGACATTCGGTATTCATGAACCGTCGTTGCGCGAAACCATTGCCGAGGTTCGCAAAAAAGGGGTCGCAGCCATCGTTCTGCTTTCGCATAACGGTGTCGATGTCGATTTGAAGCTTGCCGGTCGTGTCGAAGGTCTGACGGCAATTCTGGGCGGCCATACTCATGACCCGCTGCCAAAACCGATCCGGGTCAGAAACGGCGGCGGCGAAACGCTGGTCGCCAATGGCGGATCGAACGGCAAATTCATCGGCGTACTCGACATCTTTGCCAGCAACGGCAGAACCGCCTGCGACTATTCGCTGCTGCCGGTGTTTTCCAATCTGCTGCCGCCGGATGCAGCTATGAACACCCTTATTACCCAGATAAGAAAGCCTTTCGAACAGTCCCTGGGGCCGGTTCTCGCGGTTACAGACGATCTGCTTTATCGTCGTGGCAATTTCAATGGTTCTTTCGACGAAATAATCCTGGCCGCGCTACAGCAATCGCAGGATGCGGAGATTGCATTGTCTCCGGGATTTCGATGGGGCACGACGCTGTTGCCCGGATCGGCCATTACCGTCGAGGACGTGATGGCACAAACGGCCATTACGTATCCCGGAATCTCGGTGCGCGAGCTCACTGGAGAGGAAATCAAGGACGCGCTGGAAGATATTGCCGACAATCTGTTCCATCCCGACCCTTACTATCGGCAGGGTGGCGATATGGTGCGCACGCGCGGGCTCAGTTATTCCTGCGCCCCCGCCGGCGCTCCCGGTCATCGCACCGCGAATCTGCGCATCAGGGGAGAGCTGCTCGAATCCGGCAAGCGCTACCGTGTTGCGAGTTGGGCCTCGGCGACCCAGGTCGATTCCGGCACGCCGGTGTGGGAACCGGTTCAGGAATACCTTCGCAGCCGCCGGATCATTCGCGTCGAGGCCGTCAACGCGCCGAAGTTGCTCTGATCCGTATGACGATCCCGATCGGGGTAGATCCATTAATCCCTACCATGCACTGAAGCGCCCGTAATTCCAGAAATGGGGGTTCCCCTTTTGAACATTGGGCCCCATATCCTTGACAGCCCGCAGATACGCCATCCCCAGGATCGTGGTTGTCAATATCGCCAGCATTGCGATGCCGATAAAGGCCAGTTTGAGGGACCGGTAGTCACTTCTCGGGTTTCTGGCGAACAGTTCGGGGCTGTGAACCGGCATCCTACCGACCAGCATCGCCGCTGCCACGCACAGCAATATTTGACTGTGGGGCATGATCTGATTTCCGCTGAACAGTGAATCCGTGAGGCCCATGATCAACGCCGCTGCAATGCTCTTTCCCGAAAGGTCTGGCCCGGAAGGCGACCCAGCCCGTATTGTCTTGACAGCCAATACCACCAGCAGCGCCATCAGAGCAATGCCCGCCAGTCCGGCGAACAGACCGTATTCCGACAACATCTGAAGCGGGAAGTTATGTGGGTGTGCGGCGAACATTGGATAGGTCTGGAGGCCGAATTGTCCCGGACCGACCCCCAAAAGCGGCTGTGCCATGATGAAATCCAGCGCGCTGCGCCAAAGGGCGATCCGCTCCAATATGCTTTCCGAACCGCGCTGAATGATCGAACCCACTGCATTCGGAACCCGAGTTGCAGTAGGCAGGGAAGCCACGACACGGGAGAAAATCAGGAAGACCACTCCTCCCGCGAGCATGGTCATCACTTGCATGCGCAGCCAGATCATCCTGCCCTGCCTCGCGAAGACCAGGACGATCAGCACCGCGAGGACAAAGCCGGCCCAAACTGCGCGCGTACTGACTATCCATTGCAGTGCCCAAAAATTGATTGCAATGACGTACAGCAGTACCCGCCAGCTGTTTCTCAAATTTTGCAAGCAGGCGGGCAACAGGATCAAGAGCAGACTGTAGGCCTGGTATTGGCTGAAGAACCGGACATTCGCGAAATCGAGGAACGGGGTCAGCCATGGGAAATCCTTGCCCTCGAATACGTACAGCAGATACGTGAGCCAGAATTTCAGTACGAGCAACCCGGCGCCGGCAGATAGCGCCATGGCAAGCGCCGCTTCGTTCCTTTGTTTTTCGATCCGAACCGAGCCGCTCAATACGAGGAACAGCACCACAAGCTGTACGTTGAGGGCAATCTCCAGTGCGCCGAATCTCACGAAACCTGAGTTCCAGGCGCTCAACGCGCCTCCGGCCAGGAAGACCGCGATCAGCACGCGCGGTAATTTGTCCAGATAGACCCAACTCGTCGCGACGAGATCGACCACGGGCGGCAAAAAGAGTTGCACAACCACCAATGCCAACAGTATCAGCTCGAGGCAGCGAGCATCGTCATAGAACCGCGGAGCCAGCCCCGGGATCCACACCGCGGAGAACATCAGGTAAAGGCAGACCGCCACAAGTGAAGGCAGCAGAGCGATGGGAGGATCGAAGGCAGATAACTTCAATTTTGAGGTGCGCTCCGGTTGTTTTTGTGCAGATTGCATGAGCCTCTAGCGGCTACCCAAACGTCATGTGGCGGAATCGTCAAATTCATGAATTGCGGCCAATCCGCTCCAGCCGAAATAGGCGTCAACGCTTCGTGCCCAAACAAAGAAGGCGCCCGTGGGCGCCTTCCTGTGAACCAATCGGGGCAATCAACCGCCCCGATCCCATTCGGCAGATCAGGTACCGGTCGCGAATCCGCTTGCGGTCGTGCCCAGGCGGCAGGAACCAGGCAGGAACTTGCTGATGTCCGTGCCGGCGTTGAGCGTTACGTCCGGACCGCAGTCCCAGGCCGCAATGGCCGAACCCGCCGAAATGTTCGACGTACGGCCGGCGTCGGCCCAGGGGAACAGGATGATGCCCTTGCCGTTGGTCGTGGTATTGATGCCGGTTACGACGACCTGGATGGCGCCCTGGGGGGAGTTGGTGGCGATCGACATGACATACTTGGAGACTTGGACGCCCGTCTTGGACTCGCAACCCCAGTTGCCGGCCGCCGGCAGCACCGAAGAAGACTGCGTGGTTTCCGTAACGCTGGTACGGCAGGCCGACGCAGCCAGAATCGCCTCAGACATCTTGGCACGCGCGGTGTAGTCCTGGTATGCCGGCAACGCAACCGCTGCCAGAATACCGATGATCGCTACGACGATCATCAGTTCGATTAGGGTAAAACCCTTTTGTACGGCCTTCATGGATAACTCCTTGATG
>DATFUO010000017.1:0-4620 GCA_035260785.1 Burkholderiales bacterium | reverse complement strand
GCGGCGTTCGTGGTCCTGGAGGACTGGGAGACGGCGAAAAAGCGCGGCGCACGCATTCTTGCAGAACTCGCCGGCTATGCCTGCCGCAACGACGCGAAGCATTTGAGCAGGCCGGATACCGCGGGCCAGGCCCGCGCGATGCGTGCCGCGCTTTCAGACGCGGGATTGGAGGAAACAGACATCGGCCACGTCAACGCACACGGCACGGCCACGCCGATCGGTGATAAAGTCGAAACGGAAGCCTTGCGTGCCGTGTTCGCAGACCACGCCAACCGGCTTGCGATCAGCGCCACGAAGTCCATGCATGGGCATCTCATGGGCGCCGCGGGCGCAATTGAATTCGTGGCTACAGTACAGGCCCTCGTCAGGCGCATCGTTCCCCCCACCATGTTTCTGCGCCAGCCGGATCCGGAACTGGGTCTCGATTTCGTACCGAACAAAGCACGTCAGATGCCGGAATTGTGCGCAGCCATGTCGAATGCCTTCGCCTTCGGCGGCACGAATGCCGTGCTTGTCGCGCAGCAGCCTTCCTGAAGCGCCAGCCTCTTCAGGCGACGACTCGCGTTATTCACTCACGGAATCGGCCACATCGCCGCCGCAGGCGCGCCGCTTCAGTAGCCCGCAGCGATGGCGTCCCTCAAGCGCAAATTGATGGCGTGCTGCTCACGCTGCCACCCGGCGAGCTCGCTACCGCTGACATCAGGCTGCCGGTCCAGCGCGCTGAGCCAACGCTTCCACCAGGTCCGGTAGCGATAACTCGAAACGTCTCCGGTAACATCGCTGCCAATCAGCCGGCCACGTAAATGGGTGATCGTTTCCATCATTTCCGCTTCGCTCATGCAACCCTGGTCCCAGTTGGTGCGCGCGGTCGCAGGGCTCAGCACATCCTTGTCGATGGTGAGGTAGACGCGCGTGGCATCACGACGCACGGATTCCGTGAATCGGCCGAGCATTTCCGCTGTGGAGTCGAACGAAAGAAACCGGTCGCCCAGGCCCAGGCGTGCTGCCCATCCGGTATCGACCCCGACACACCAGTTGGTAAGCTTGCCGCTGCGCAGCGGGGTGAAGGTGTTCTCCCATGCATGCGCGGCGGCGACGTCGCGCGATGTGATGCCCAGCACGTGAACATGGCTGACCCAGGGTAGCGCCGCGACGTGCCGCACCCACGATCCGCAATGGATGCCCAGCGCAAAACGCATGTTGTCCGGATGATTGTCGAATACGACGACCTTGAACGGGCCTTGCGCGCCGCGGCGGGCGATCAGCGCATGGCTGATGTGATGAAAGTCCCCGCTGCCGACGAAGACCGTGCCGTATTTTACGGGCAGCGCTCGATCCAGTTCACGTGAAAAATCGCCGAAGGTACGCAGGGAGCAGCCAAAGCGGATGCGCTCCTGCCACGCACCCAGCGGCAGCACCTGTGCCCCCGGCAACGCCCCCACGGACCCGTCGATATCAAGAACGACGGTGGGGTTCATGAGTCTGGCTCCGATGCCATTCGCGGTCGCTTTCGAACCAGCGCGCGAAGCGCTGCAGCACCGCCCGAAGCAAGCCATTGCGCACATGCACGGCGTGGCGGGTAAAGGTAAATTGCGCGCCCAGGTAGGCCTTGATCCCGGGGTCGGTCCAGCCTGCCACGTAATGCGTCAGTCCATGCTCCAGCGCATACGCGAGATTGTGGAACCAACTGATGAAATAAAGGTTCATCGCGCGCGCTTCGGGGTAACGGAATCCGACGTATTTGTCGATCAGTATGCCGCCCGCACGGAAGCACAGGTTGTAGCCGATCAGTTGTCCATCATTGCGGTACTCGAACACGATGCCCCCGCTGGAAGCATCCTGCAGTAACGCGCTGAAAAAATCCGCGCTCAACAGATCGAAGTGAATATCGCTCTGCCGGAATACATTGAGATAGAGCGCGTAGTACTCGTCGAGGACCGCGGGCATATCGAAACGGCCGCTTCCCGTCGGCACGGATTCGATCTGAAGAGCCTGCGTCAGGCGCAGCTTGCGGCGGATGTCTTTGCGCCGCCCCGGCGACAGGCGCGAGATGTAAGCATCGACAGTAGGAAAGTCGATCGGCACATAGGCCAGCGCCTGGCCTTCCAGCAGCACGAAACCGGCGCGCTTGCACGCGGCCAGCAGATCGCGCGCATGGGCATTGCTGGCATCATCCAGGAATGGGGAGGACTGTGGCACGTCCTTGATGATGAGAAACGGGTATTCCCCGGCATAGCGGACCTTCAGCGCCGCCACCAAAGACGCCGGCGCGATCTGTCGTGGAAACAGGGCGTACTCGGAAACCGTCGTCCCCACGAAGCAAGTCCGCGGCCGCAACAGTTTGCACCAGTAGCGGTAGAGCGGGAGCGCCATCAGGCGCCGCCTGGCCCCGCTGTCCAGAGTGGTCAGCAGGTCGAAGCGCGTGCTGAATGCGGGGACTCCCTCCGGCGAGACAAAGGCCTCGAATTCCAGCGGCGGATGGGCAAGAAACTGTTGCACCAGTGCGTCGGGCTCCAGCAAGTTGAAATAAGCATTCACGCGATTGAAATCCGATCGGTTCGACGTTCACCCATTATCCGTGACCGCCATGAGATGAACCATCTCAATCGAAGTTTCGCCCCAGCACACAGCGCCGTCAGCCATCATGACAAAATGCCGGTTTCGGATGACGCCGCATGCATCCACGAGATCCGTAATTTCCGGCGAGCAATCCCCGAGCCTTGACTTAAACGCGCTTTTCATGAAAAGCATAAAAATCGAACAGGCGGTGCAGTTTGCGATCGACCACGAAACCTCCTGGAGTCGCGAGATCGACGACCGGTGGGGCATTCATCACGAGGATCCATCGCCGTGGAACCGGCTGCTCGGCCCGGTGCATGCGCGTGGACCCGTGTCCGGTACCATCGTCGTGGACGGCAAAACCCTGACCTCCTGGGGCGAACCGGAGCGTACCGATCTCACCTTCAGCATTGCAAAAACCTATCTTGCCCTGCTCGCGGGAGTCGCCCATGACCGCGGCCTGTTGCCCGATGTCGACGAACGCGTCGGCGCGCGGATTCCCGGCATTGGTTTCGATGAAGGCCGCAACGCCCGCGTAACCTGGGCGCATCTGCTGCAACAAACCAGCGAATGGCAGGGAGAATGTTTCGGCGTCCCCGACCAGGTGGACCGCTATCGCACCCTGCAATTTCAGGGGGGCGCGGCCAAAGGCAGGAAAGGCGATCCACGGCCCCTGCGGGCGCCCGGCTCCTACTGGGAATACAACGACGTGCGCATCAACCAGTTGTCGCTCGCCTTGCTGCACCTGTTCGGACGTTCGCTTCCAAAGGTATTTCGCGACGCCATCATGAAACCCATAGGCGCGAGCAATCAGTGGCGCTGGGTGGGCTACGACAATTCCTGGATCGACCTCAAAGGGCACCGCGTCCAGTCAGTGCCCGGCGGCACGCATTGGGGCGGCGGCATGTCGATCGGCAGCCTCGACCAGGCGCGTGTGGGCCGGTTGCTGCTCGATGAGGGCAAGACGAATGGCCGTCAGGTGATATCGGCGGAATGGATCAAGCGCATGCGCGCGCCGTGCGCAATCGCGCCCTTCTATGGTTATCTGATCTGGCTCAACCACGCCCAGCGCATATTCCCCAGCGTGCCTGCCTCGAGCTACTTCGCGATCGGCGCGGGCAGCTCGTTCACCTGGATGGAACCCGAACGCCGCATGGTGCTGGTGGTGCGCTGGATCGACGCGAACCATGCCGACGAATTTTTCGGCCGCGTGATAAAGGCGCTGGACGAGCTGGAATGAACGGCTTCGCGGAATAATGGAAAGAAACATGACAAAGCCGCAAACACGCGTGCGCGTTATCACCTCCGCAATACTTATATTGGGATTGGGGAGTGCCATTGCGATTTATATTTTCGCGGACGCCCCACCCGCCAATCCCCTCGGTGAGTTGGGCGACTCCAAGATGTACGTGCACGACATGCTGCTATACGGCGGGAAGGCCAATCTGCTTGGCAGCGAGTTCGCGGAATGGTTGGGCACGCTTTGGCATGGCAGGCGCCTCGCGTTTACGGTCGCGTGCATTACGTTGCTGCTGGCTGGAGTGTTCCGGTACTTCGGCGCTCCTCAGCCGCCAGACCCCGATGCCGCGGTTGAACCCAGGCAGGACCAGAACGAAGCATGACCAGGGAACACACCGGGCCCGCAGTTCAACGGAAGACTGGATGTGGCCACCCAGTCCCTGGGTCCCCTGAAGCCGCAATTACAAAGGGCGCGACTTGCGTCACGCCCTCTGCGTTTTGCTTCGGCGCTCCGGTCGGGATAACCCTCAATTTACGGGTCTAAGGTGGTCGCCACCCGGCCGCATCAGGCACGCCCGAACGAAATGGCGCGCACAACAGCGAATGTCCTGGGCAACAACCGGATCGTCCTGCCTTGGGCTTGAGAATCCACCCCGGTCCAGCTCGCGGAAGCGAGTCCAGTAGGCGCCCTTCGTCCGTCGTAGTCAAGGGATTTATACATCCCTTCCGGAATCCTGATCGCCCGCATTTCACCTACTGCTTTTTCTTCAAATCCACCGGGGGCGGCGCGTCTTTTTTATAGTCGCCGATGATCCCCTTGGC
>DATFUO010000016.1:0-4380 GCA_035260785.1 Burkholderiales bacterium | reverse complement strand
CAGGTCCGCGGCCTGGAAATCGCGGGCATTCTCAGGCGGCGCGGCGCCGAATCGCTCGCAGGCTATTGCCGCGAACACAGGCTGGGCGACGCGACGATCTACGGCAGCATCGCCGAGCTGGCGAAACACGTGGATGTCGTTGCAATCTATGTTCCGAACTACTGCCGCGTCGAAGTCATGGAGGAAATTGCCGCCGCCGTGCAGGCCGGCGCAAGGCTGAAGGGCGTGATCGTCGATAAACCGCTCGCGAGAAACATGAAGGAAGCCCGGCGCATGGTGGCGCTGGCGCGCGAAGCGAAGCTGTTGACCGCCTACTTCGAGAACCAGATTTTCATGAAGGCGATCCGCAGCCAGCGCGAGCAGTTGCTGCCGGTCACGCGAACCATGGGACCGCTGACGCTGACACGCTCGGCGGAAGAGCATGGCGGTCCGCACGAACCCTGGTTCTGGGATCCGACCCGCCAGGGAGGCGGCGTCCTGCTCGACATGGGTTGCCACAGCATCGCGGTCGGCCGCCATGTACTGACCCCTGCTGACAAGGATCTGCTGTTCCTTAAGCCGATTTCCGTCAGTGCGGATCTCGGCCTGCTGAAATGGGGACAGAAGAAATGGCGCGACAAATTGCTCAAGGAACGCGGCGTCGACTATTCGAAAACGCCGGCGGAAGATTTCGCCACCGGAATGATCACTTACCGCAACCCGGAAACCGGGCAGATCGTGAAATCCCAGTTCACCGACTCGTGGATGTTCGAGAAGCAGGGCCTGCGCCTGTTCATGGACGGCATGGGCCCGGGCTACGCGTTCGAGGTGAACACGCTGGTGTCGCCGCTCAACGTGTTCATCGGCGACGTGGCCGCAGAAGCCATCGCCAATCAGGAAAGCGCGCTGGAAAAGGCGACTGCGAGTCGTGGCCTGCTGGCGGTGCAATACAACGAAGCGGACTTGTATGGCTACACCGACGAGAACGCGGACATGCTGGAGTCTTTCTCGGCGGGGCGAAACGCCATGCTGTCGTGGGAGTATGGGCTCGAAATCGAACGCCTGGTCATGGCGAGTTACCTTTCAGCCGAACGGGGCAGAACGATCGACCTCACCGACAAAACGATCCTGGCGGAACTGGATTCTTATGTTCCTGCCATCCAGCAAGGCAAGGGAGCCGCGCAATTGCTGCATTCGCAATAGCCGGGTCCCGAATCGCCGCCGCGGCCTTTTCATCCGGCCTGAGCCGCTTTCCTGCGAAAACCGGGGCAGTAGCCGGTAAAGTTAAGGGTGGGGCGGGTTGGTTTCGGTTAGAGTAGAGCTCCTGAATATTTCCCTCTTCGCGGGGAGCAATTCCAATGAAAACCACGGCACTGGCGCTTTTCGGCACTCTGTTGTGGGCTATTCATCCCGTGGAAACGCCGGCGGCATGGTTCCGGGGCGGTTTTACCGGGGAGGAAATGCTCCAGCATTGCAAGGCGGAAGAAAAAGACCCGGTGAAGGATTTCGACCGCGGCATCTGCATCGGCTTCATCGATGGATTCGCTGCAGGGCATTACATCGGCGAAACCTATCATGCCTTCCATCACCGGGATGAAAAAATCGACGAAATCTACGGTCATCTCTGCATTCCGGACACCGTGAACCGGGGCCAGCTCGCCAGGACGTTCGTCCAGTTCCTGGAGAAGAATCGGAACAAGCTCAAACTGCCGGCCGGGCTGGTGCTGGAAGACGCGCTGCGCGAAGCATTTCCCTGCGCCGCCAAATAGCTTCGGCTCAAGCGTGATTGCGCAGCTCAGCGCGCAAGGCAAACCGGAAGAAATCATTCACGCGTCGTTTCTCGGACGGCATCGCGCCGCGGCTGATGCGGAACTCCCGTGCGTATTGGCTGACTGAGTAGAGGGCGGCCCGTCTGTAAACCATGCGCCGGCCACGAGCATTATTCGTGGCATCGGAAAATGACAAAAGATCTCACGGTGACCCAGAACAAAAAAAACCGGGCATGGCGCCGCATGCGCCTGCCGGCCAGACTGGTCGTGGTTTCATGGCGTGATCTCGCGGTCATCATGCTGCCTGCGCTGCTGCTCATTGCCGTCGTCGTGTGGATTTCATTCAGGTTTGTGCGTCCCGCGCCGCTCGACACGATCGTCATTGCGAGCGGCCCCGAAGGCAGTCCATTCCGTACGACCGCCGAAAAGTATCGCAAGATCATCGAACGCAGCGGTGTAAAAGTGAAGATTCTCGCTTCGCAGGGCGGTCTGGACAACCTTCAGAAGCTCGCCAACCCGGCAATCAACGTGGATGTGGGTTTCGTGCAGGGCGGATTGACAGATGGGGTGGATATTGAAAGCCTCAATTCGCTCGGCAGCGTATTCACCCAACCGCTGATCATTTTTTTCCGCAGCAACCAACGCATCGACCAGCTTTCGCAATTTCGGGGCAAGCGGCTGGCGATCGGCCCCGAAGGCAGTGGTACCCATTCCCTGGCCATGAAGCTGCTAAAGGCCAACGGCATCGACGCGAAACCGACTGTGCTGCTGGCTCTCGCCGGGGAAGACGCCGCACAGGCGTTGATCAAAGGCCGGGCCGATGCTGCGTTCCTGATGGGTGACTCGGCGACCGCCGCGGTGATGCGCGGGCTGATGACCACATCCGGCATCAAACTGCTGAGTTTCGCCCAGGCCGACGGTTATCTGCGGCGCTTTTCGTTTCTGTCCAAACTCACGCTGCCACGGGGCGCAATCGACCTCGGCAGGAACATCCCGGCGAACGACGTGCAACTCATCGGGCCAACCGTCGAGCTGGTCGCGCGCGAAAATCTGCATCCCGCCCTGTCGGATCTTCTGATCGGTGCGGCACGCGAGGTCCACGGCGGCCCCGGCATGTTCCGCAATGCCGGCGAATTTCCGGCGCCCCTCAAAAGGGACTTCCCGATCAGCGATGACGCCGAACGCTATTACAAATCGGGATCGAGGTTTCTATACGTCCATCTGCCGTTCTGGCTCGCGAGCCTGACGGACCGGCTGCTGGTGGTCCTGATTCCGCTGATCGTGGTGATCATCCCGGTGCTCAGGCTGGTGCCGGTGATCTACCGCTGGCGCGTGCGATCGCGCATCTACCGCTGGTATGGGGTACTCATGGCAATAGAGAGGGACTCGTTTTCCGATCCGGACCCGGAGCAGAAAGAGGAAATTCTCAGGCGGCTCGATCGGGTCGAGCATGCCGTCAACCAGATCAGGACGCCGCTGTCCTTCGCCGACCAGCTGTTCGTATTGCGCAGCCACGTGGGCATGGTTCGCGACCGGCTGGTACACGGAACCTACAGTCGCTGAATTGCGCCGGCAGCCTCGTTTGGCTCGCGTACCGCTGTGCCGGCGCCATCGCCTGCAGCGCATCGAGCGAGCCGGCACTACTACTGCACCGGGAAATCCACCCGTTTCATGAACACGATCCTGCCGCCTTCGTTTCTCACGATGTTGTAGCCGTGCAGGCCGTCGCCGTTCTGGTCGAACTCGTAAGTGCCTTCCAGCCCCTTGTAACCCTTGATGGCCAGAATGGCCGAGCGCACCGCTTCCGGTTCCGTACTGCCGGCATTGCGGATGGCCAGAGCCAGGACTTGCGTCGCATCGTAGGACCAACTGGCGAAGGTGTCGGGATTGATACCGTACTTGTCGCGATATTTTTTCACGAACGCGCGCGTCAGGTCGTTTGCGTCCGTGGTGAAATCGGTGATCGCATAGGTGCCATGCAACGTTTCGGCCGCCAGTTTGAGGGAAGTCACGGCAATGATCGATGGCGAACCGACCCAGGGAATCGTCACCCCGAGCTGGCGCAACTGCCGCGCAAAAATGCCGACATCGGGCTCGAGCGTCATGTACGTTGCGAGGATGTCCGCATCGGACTTCTTGATCGAGAGTACGACGGCCGAAAAATCCTGTGAGTTGTTCGTGTAGCCCTGGTCGAGCACGGGCGTGACCCCCTGGGCGGCAAGTGCCGCCGTCAGGGCTTTGCCGCCGCCGGAACCGAATGCGTCGGTCGAATGAATGATCGCCCACTTCTTGAGCTTCAGGCTGTTGACGCCGAAATCGGCGATAACGCGCGAAGAATAGCTGTCGTTCGGGCGCGCACGGAACAGCCAGCGGTTGTTGACGTGCGTAAGGCTGGTGTCGGTGCCGCCGATCATGGTCGGAATGCCGGATTTGGCGATGGTCGGCGACGCGGCCTGCACCTGCGTGCTGCGGATGGGGCCCACGATGCCGACGATGTCGCCGCGGCCGCCGAGCTTGGAAAATGCGAGCACGGTTCCCGGATTGGTACTCTGGTTGTCTTCGATCTGCAGCTCGATGCGCCGGCCGAGGACGCCGCCGGCATTGTTGATTTCTTCCTGCGCGAGCTTGATGC
>DATFUO010000015.1:0-2534 GCA_035260785.1 Burkholderiales bacterium | reverse complement strand
ATGTTCTTCGGCGTCGGGAAATCCGGCTGGCCGATGCAGAAGGAAATGATGTCCTTGCCCTGACGCTGCAAGGCGCTGACTTCGGCAAGAACCACGAAAGCGTTTTCGGTACCGAGCTCGTTCGCTCGGCGGGAAATGGCGGGCATGAACTGCTCTCCTCCGGAATCGAAAAGCGGGCTGCGCCGGCTGGCGCGCCCGCCTGTAAGTATCTAATAGTGAAGTGCTTTATATCATGTCGCGATACAAAGGGTCAACGCGGGCGACAGTCATTCAAGGCGCATGGCCCCATCGCTGATGACAAATTCGTCCCCAACAACATAAGGAAGGAAGCGACCCACGCCCAATGGCGAGAGGCATACTGTCCTGTCGAGGACTGCAGAACTGCGTGGGTCGGTCGATTGGCCGTTTACTTCGCTATTGTGCTCCTGCATTTTCGTTGCGGTACGTTCTCAAGGACAATTCATCATGAACATCGGCACCGGAAAGATCGACGAGACGGTCCTAGCGCTTCTCTATCGCCGGCTCTTGATACAGCGTCAATCCAACGCTCGGTAAACATTTGCCCGGAACAAATGGCGAAAACCACGGTTACAGGGCGAGTCCTTGCGGTTCAGCCTCGCATCCGCCTGCTGCGGTCCTCCGATCAGCGGCAGCACAACTATCCCGGCTATGCCCTTCTGATCGAATCCGGCACCTCGCCGTTCTGGATCGGCGTCGGACCCGGCGCCCATGCGAAGCACCGCTTTTGCGCGGGAGGAGTCTTCTCCGCGGAGGTCGAATCCATCGCAAACCCGGAACTCGAAACCATCGACTACTACAAGGCAGCCAAGATCCGGTTCAAACCAGGCGAACCACAGACCACCTCGCCGCCGCCGTGGTCGGGCGTGCCGCCCGATCTGGCAATCTACCGGGAGCGCGGCCATCGACGTCTCGCAGAAACCACCTACGAATCGTTCTGCCTCTCATGCATCTGGGGATGCCGGATGCCCGTTGAAATTACCATCGATCAATGGAACCCCAAAGAAAAACAATACCGCCGGGAAACGTTCTGCTACGGTCCGAAATCCTGTCCGAAGTATCGGGCCGGTCCGATTCGCAAGGTTCCCGGCAGAAACAATACGGTCTGGGAAGAAGAAGACTGGGTTGACGAAGAAGCGACATCCAATCGGGGGCCGGACGATTGACGGACAGATCCTGCGCTGGCTGCGCCAACGCAGGATAGAAAGCAATTGGCCGACAGATTTGGCCTGTTCCTTGCCTTGACAGCCGTTGTGCGGCACCGAATGTCTCCGCCCTGGACAGCAGAGAAACTTGCAGAGGTTTCGCAGCGCCCGCGCAACGCACAATCGTCATTCTTGGCCTGTGTATCCGGGCACTTATTGACCGGCAGGACGGCCGTCCCGAACGGCGCGATTCTTGCGTTAAAGAACTACAATGGCGAACTACAATGGCGCTGCATGACGCGAAGAAGTGACGCAGCGCGCCCACCCTCGATCAACTTTGCGAAAACCCATTTATTTAAATGCGACATAGCACGCGCCGAATTCCGCTGCTGTCAGGCTGGTGGATCGATGCGCGCTTTTTCTGGCACACCACCAACAAGGCTCCGTGGATCGCTGCCCTGATTCTCGGGGCGGCCATCACCGCATTCGTCGCGCTCGCATATCGGCTCGAGTCGAACAGCGCGGAGCGGCGCGAACTGACGTGTCTCGCGCTGAACGTTTACTACGAAGCCCGCGGGGAGCCTCTTGCCGGGAAATACGCTGTGGCGGAAGTAACGATGAATCGCGTAGCTTCGCGCCGTTACCCGGGAACCGTCTGCGAAGTGGTCTACGAAAAAAGATGGGACCGCCTGCGCAAGCGCTATGTAGGCGCATTCTCGTGGACGGAGTTCGATGTCGTCCCGCACCCCGAAGGCGAACAGTGGCACTGCGCCAGGGAAGTTGCTGAAGACGTTTACTTCGGGCGGCAACCGCGGCAACTGAACGGCGCCCTGCATTATCACGCAACTTACATCAAGCCGAGCTGGGCGCAAGGCCAGCAACCCGTCGCCCGCATCGGCGGGCATGTTTTCTACGAGTGACCGTGAGATCTTTCGGTTCGGTACTTCAGCTTGGAACTTTGGTTCTTCTGCTCGCCCTGATTCCCTATACGGTGTTTGCCGGCTACTGGTTATTCCTCGCGATTTCTTCCTGGACGGCTGGCTCCGCGGGCCCGCTCGCCTATTCCATGGCCCGCTTCATTGCTTGCATCCTGCTCATTTACGCCCTGATGCGGCTGCGGCAAGCAGGCCTGCGCATGGCCAATCCGCCACGTAACTGAACAGGCCGCGCCAACGCGCAAGAGCGTCCATCTTGCGACGCGAACCAACACGGGACCGGTAGATGGGCGCGGCATTTTCACGACACGCGTTATTCCTTGATGCCCTGCATTCCCTCGATAGCGATTTCAACGAGCGTGACGATGCTCTGGCGCAAGGCTTCCCCTTCAAGGCGGTTGTCGCTCACCACCCCGCCCGGCGATCCTTTCAGAAC
>DATFUO010000014.1:0-13841 GCA_035260785.1 Burkholderiales bacterium | reverse complement strand
CGCTGGCACTGGAACTGCTAATCGTTACCGCCCTAAGCGTATTCTGCATCACCACTTTCACCCAACTGTTGCCCGCCGCCACTTTCGTCACGGCATTTTACCTGCTTGCCCGTTCCATTTCCGCGATTCAATTAATGACCGGCGCCAGCCTCCTCGGGGTCGACGCACTGGGGCAGAAGGCCAGCACACTGCTTGCCGACGCGCTCGCATTCGTGCTGCCTCGCCTGGATATGTTCACCCAGACGGCATGGCTGGTGGACGGCGCTTCTGCGTATCCTGTACTTCTGAGCGCGCTGCTGCAGACTGTGGTGTACGTGGTCCTGCTGCTGACTGCGGCAATGTTCGATCTCTATCGCAAAAATTTCTGAGTCGAAATGGCCCAACGCGCTATATCAACCGTCCCCGGTGTGGTACTGGGATTGCTTGCCGCAGTTCTGGCCATTCAGCTTGCCTTGAAAGCGGCGGAGCCACGGCCCACCGCCACCGCCCTCGACCTTCCCGATCCTCCCCCGAGCGCAGCCTTACAACTGGCCGCCATCGGGGAGCCGATCGCCACCGCGAACCTGCTGTCGTTATATCTGCAAGCATTCGACAACCAACCCGGGATCAGCATCCCGTTCAAGGATCTCGACTATGCCAAGGTGGAATCCTGGCTGACGAGGATTCTTGACCTCGATCCGCCGGGGCAATATCCGCTGATGATGGCGTCTCAAGTCTACGGCCAGGTACTGCCGGACCCGAAAAAACAGCGCCAGATGGTCGAATTCGTGTATCGCCAGTTCCTGATCGATCCCAACCGGCGCTGGCGCTGGCTGGCGCACGCAGCCATCATGGCCAAGCATCGGCTCAAGGATCCGGAGTTGGCGCTACGCTTGGCCCGCGCGCTCACCGAGCATGCAACCGCATCTTCGGTTCCCGACTGGGCAAAGCAAATGCATATCTTTGTGCTCGAAGATATGGGCGAAATCGAGACCGTGAAAATCCTTCTCGGCGGCCTGCTGGTCAGCGGAACCATCACTGATTCACACGAAATACATTTTCTGACGGAGCGACTCAAAGCTCTGCAATCTGCTGAAAACTCGTCAACAACGTCGAAAAGATGACTCCTGATCAAAACAGGGAGCTGGCAAAGATGCCAATGGAATCGCCACGGAAATGCGTAGATCGCTGGAAAATTCTTTTTTATTACAGACTGTTACGAATCCCCCGCGATGGCACTGAAAAGGATATGGCCCGATTTGGGCATTTCAGCCTTAACTTCACGGAATAACATTAAGTATTTGATATTGAGTAATTTTCAATTTTATAATGCGCCGGGCATGGATCTGGCGTTATTCCATGCACCAGCATCCCCGTAAATGGAGGTAGGGCATTATGAACCGCAATCAAAACCAGGGTTTCACCCTTATTGAAATCGCCATCGTGCTGGTCATCATCGGCCTGTTGCTCGGCGGCGTTCTGAAGGGTCAGGAGTTGATCACCAGCGCACGCGTGCGCAATCTGATCTCGCAACAAGACGGAATAAAAGCGGCGTTCTTTGGCTTTCAGGACCGGTTTCGCGCACTACCAGGCGACTACACAGCAGCAACGACAAATATCACTGGCGCCGGCGGTAATGGCAACGGCAACGGCCAGATTGAACCTCTCGGTACGGTGATAACCGGCAGCAAACCGCAAGAGGATGTCCTCACCTGGGATCATCTCTCCCATGCCGGATTTATCAACGGCTCATACACGTTCGCAGCGGCACCGACTGATAATCCGCCCAGCAATCCCAAGAACCCGTACAGCATCTATCTTCAACTTGTCTACGATAGCACTTGGGGAGTTGGCGGTAATACCATCGTTAAACATAACCTGAAGACAGGCAGTCAAGTCCCTGTGGAAATCTTGGCTGAAGTGGATCGCAAAATTGACGACGGCTTGCCCTACAACGGGGGCTTCCAGTTCTCTGCATATGATGCCGGCACAGGCAATGTGCCCGCCGTGGGCGCCACCTCGACGTCACCGAACTGTGTAAACACGAGTACCGTACCGCCCAGCTGGACAACCACAAGCGGTACGACCAATTGCGGTGCAGCGAGTCTGTTCTAAGTCGAATTGCATCCGGAAAGGCCCGCCTCGCGCGGGCCTTCTTTTTGTGGCTTCCTTCCTCCACTAGCACCGGCGCATCGGTATCCTATAGACGTATCGGCTTGACAATCACAGTTCCAACGAACGTTCAGCTCGGCAAAACGCCGTTCGAGCTTCGTGTTGGGCGACCACTGCGATGACGCTGCGACAAACACAGGGGTTCACGCTCGTCGAAATTGCCATCGTGTTGGTCATCATCGGCCTTCTGCTCGGAGGCATCCTCAGGGCCTCGGAACTCATCACCAGCGCGCGCGTTCGCGCATTGATTTCGCAACAGGAAGACATTAAGGCCGCGTACTATGGCTTCGAGGAGCGGTTCCGTGCAATACCAGGTGACTTCTCGCAGGCCACTCTCAACATCCGCGGCGCAACGCAGAACGGCAACGGCAACGGCCGGATCGAGAACACTACGGTTCCGAACGAGTCCATCCTAGCTTGGGAACATCTCACGCAGTCCGGCTTCCTGGCCCCGACATTCGTCTATAACGCCACCGAATCGGCCCTGACCACCCTGTCCAATTCATACGGCGTATTCCTGCAGATCATTGATGACGGCGTGTACGGAGGCGGTACGACCGCGGCACCCAGCCCGTTACGCCACAACATCAAGACCGGTTCGCAGATCCCTGTGCACATCCTCGCCGAGGCGGACCGCAAAATCGACGATGGCATGCCGAACACCGGCAGTTTTCAATTCTCCCGCTATCAGGGCAACGGCGCCATCGCGCCCTCCGACGGAACAGCCGCCGCACCCGCCTGCACCAGTGCGACAACGGTGGCAGGAACCTGGAACGCCACCAATGGCAGCAGCAACTGCGGCGGCGCGAGTCTGTTGTAGATCCGAACGCAGGCGGAAGGGGTCTGCGATCCCCGGGCTTTCCTCGCGGCCCTCATCCCTGCATCAGGTAGCTTTCTGCCAGCGCGAGATTTTCCTGTGTGCCGCGCAGCACTACGACATCCCCCTCGGCAAGACTGGTTTGCGGGTCCGGCGTCGAGCTGCGAATATCGCGCCGCCGGATCGCCGCCACTTCCACGTTGAGTCGGGGCAGATCGAGCTCTTTCAATGTTCTTCCGACCGCAGCGCCCCCCGGCGGCAGAATTACGGAGCGCAAACGCGGCTGCAACTTGTCGTTCTCGCCTCCGATTTCATCCGTTACACCTCGGTAGAAGCCGCGGAATAGCCCGTAACGTTGCTCGCGAGTGTCGCGAATCCTTCTGAGCACACGATTGAGTGGCACGCCGAGCAACATCAGCGCCTGCGTACCGAGCATCAGGCTGCCTTCGAGAATTTCCGCGACCACTTCCGCCGCGCCCGCCTGTTTCAATTGGTCGATGTCGCTGTCGTCAATCGTTCGCACGACCACCGGCAAACCCGGCCGCAGTTCCCGCACCAGCGCCAGAATCTTGAGTGCGGAACCGGTGTCCGCATACGAGACCGCAATGACCTTGGCGCGCAACAGACCGGCGGCAATCAGAACTTCGCGCCTCGCGGCGTCGCCGAATACCACGCGCTCGCCCGCGGCCGCCGCTTCCCTGACTCGTTGCGGATCGAGATCCAGCGCGATGAAAGATATCTTGTCCCTGTCCAGAAAACGCGCCAGGTTCTGGCCGCTGCGTCCGTAGCCGCAGATGATTACATGGCTATCGGTCGACATCGCCTGGATGGCGATGTTGTGCAATGCCATCGCGCGATTCATCCACTCGGCGCCGCTGAATCTGCGCACCAACTGCTCGCTATGGTCGATGATGAATGGCGAAATCAGCATCGACAGGACGAGCACCGCCAGCGTGACCTGCAGGGTTGCAGCCGGCATCAACTGCAATTGCGCCGCCTGCGCCACCAGAACCAGTCCGAACTCCCCTGCGCCCGCCAGCGCCAGGGCCGTGCGTAATGCGACCCCGAGCTCGGCACCGAACAGCCGGGCCAAGCCCATGATCGCCGCAACCTTGCCGCCCATCACGGCAATCAGCAGCAGCCCGATCCAATTCCAGTCGACTGCCAGGACATGCAAGTCCAACCGCATGCCTACGGTGACGAAGAACAACCCCAGCAGCACGTCGCGAAACGGCTTGATGTCCTCCTCGACCTGGTAGCGATATTGCGTTTCGGATATCAGCATGCCGGCAAGGAAGGCGCCCAACGCCATCGACAGGCCGGCCAGTCCCGTCAACCACGCCAGCCGAGCGTGATCATCAGGACATTCAAAACGAACAGTTCGGAAGATTTCCGCCGCGCAACCAGCGTGAACCAGTTGCGCATGAGAGGCTGACCGACGCTCAATAGCAGGATCAGCACGAGGCCGGCTTTGGCGAGCGCGATCAGAAGTTCGCGGACTACCGCCTCGCCACCCTGGCCGAGTGCCGGATACAAGATTAGCAGGGGCACGACCGCAAGGTCCTGAAACAGCAGGATGCCGATAATATGGCGGCCGTGGGGGGTGTTCAGTTCCAGACGCTCCGCGAGCATTTTCGCGAGGATCGCCGTCGAAGACATGGCAAATACGCCACCGAGGATCAGCCCGTTGCGTCACTCCTGGCCGAACAGGACAGCAACTGCGAGGCAGGTAAGCAAAGTGATCCCGACCTGCGCCAACCCGAGGCCGAACACCATGCGCCGCATCGTCATCAGCTTGGGCAGGCTGAATTCCAGGCCAATGCTGAACATCAGGAAGACAACGCCGAATTCGGCGAGATGGCGCGTGTCCTCGTTATCGGTGATGAGGCCGATCGAGTACGGCCCGATGAGAACGCCGACAAGAAGATAGCCCAGTAATGCAGGCAGCTTCAGGATCCTGAATATCACGACGACCACGACGGCCGCAGCAAGCAGCAGGAGCACAAGCTCAAGGATTCCGAGGCTCATGGGGTCGCGCACCAGGATAAGTCGGGGTGAGTGAACTCTAGCACAGCGTTTTCGCCGGCCGGAGTACCCGCCGGTTGCCATGAGTTATACTCGACGCCCATGACAAATCTGGGAAATCTCGACTCCCGGCAGGCGCTCGAATCAGGACGGCGCGTACTCGAGATCGAGGCGCGCGCTGTGCACGAGCTCGCGGACAGGCTCGATGCGAATTTCGTGCGGGCCGCTGAAATCGTATTCGGCTGCAAGGGCCGGGTGGTGGTCAGCGGCATCGGCAAATCGGGCCACATCGCGCGCAAGATCGCTTCCACGCTGGCCAGTACCGGCACCCCGGCGTTTTTCGTTCATCCCGCGGAGGCCAGTCACGGCGATCTTGGCATGGTGACCCGGGATGACGTCATGATCGCGCTGTCGAATTCGGGGGAAAGCGGCGAATTACTCGTGATCGTGCCGCTGATCAAGCGCCTGGGGGGCAAGCTCATCGCCATGACTGGCAATCCGAATTCTTCGCTCGCGCGCGAAGCCGATGTGCACCTTGACGCCACTGTGGCGGAAGAGGCCTGCTCCCTCGGGCTCGCGCCCACGGCCAGCACCACGGCAGCGCTGGCGCTGGGTGACGCGCTGGCGGTTACGCTGCTTGAGGCACGCGGATTCGGCAAGGAGGATTTTGCACGCTCGCATCCCGGCGGGAGCCTGGGTCGCCGTTTGCTCACCCACGTGCGTGATGTCATGCGCACGGGCGAATCAATTCCGGCTGTAACGGAGCATGCGTCATTTGCCGAAGCCATCCTGGAGGTTTCGAGGAAAGGCATGGGAATGACGGCTGTGACGCGAGACGACAAGCGCGTCGTGGGAATTTTCACCGATGGCGACCTGCGGCGCGCGCTGGAGAAAGGCGATGACTTGCGCAACATGGGTCTGGCCAAGTTGATGACGCCAAATCCGCGCTTCGTACGGCCCGAGCAACTCGCTGCGGAAGCCGCCGATCTCATGGAGCAATGCAAGATCTCGCAGTTGCTGGTACTGGATGGGAATCAGCATCTCGTGGGAGCGCTGAACATGCACGATCTGATGCGGGCGAAAGTCATCTGAGCATGCCGCCACTCTCATCCCCAGGCCGATGCCGGTCGACTGCGCGATGAACAAACGCCTGATCGCACGCGCACACCGCATCCGGCTCGCCATTTTCGATGTCGACGGCGTGTTGACGGATGGAACTCTCTACCTCAGCGAGCACGGCGAGGAGATGAAAGCCTTCAATATTCTCGATGGGCTTGGCTTGAAGATGCTCTCCGCCAGCGGCGTCGTTACAGCGCTGCTCTCCGGGCGCAAATCAAAAATCGTCGCGCTGCGCGCGAAGGAGATCGGGATTTCGCACCTGCTGCAGGGTGTCGTCGACAAGCTCGAAACCTATCATCGTCTGTTGCGCAAGCTCGATCTAGCCGAAGAAGAGACCTCCTTTATGGGCGATGACCTGCCGGATCTGCCGGTGCTGCGTCGCTGCGGACTCGCTTTCAGCGTTCCCGACGCGCCTGAAATCGTGCGCAGCCACGTTCACTACGTCACGAGAACACCGGGCGGCCGGGGCGCTGCGCGCGAAGCCTGCGAATTTCTGATGCGCGCGAAGGGAACCCTGGAAAGCCAGATGCGGATATATCTGGCATGAACGACAGACTCGTCACCTGGTCTCCGCTGATCCTGCTGGCATTGCTGGCGACGATGAGCTTCTGGCTGGATCGAAAGGTTCAGCCGCAGGCGCATGGTCCCGACGGTAGCGCCCGACACGATCCGGACTTCATCGTCGAGGGATTTTCAGCGGTAAAGATGAATCCCGACGGAACGCGTCGCTATGCGCTGGCAGCCAAGCGCATGGTGCATTTTCCGGATGATAACAGCACGCAACTGGAGTTGCCGCGCCTGGTCTACTTCGATTACCAGCGTGCCCCGGTGACGATACGCTCGGAAACAGCCGAAGCCGTGCAGGGCGGCGACGAGGTATTCTTCCGCGACGACGTGCAGATCATCCGTTCGGCCTATGCCAGCAACGCCGAGCTCGGCGTGTTCACCAGTTTCCTGCATGTCATTCCCGACAAAGACGTAGCCATGACCGACAAACCGGTGCGTATGGTCGAGGGAAATTCCACGGCCAGTTCGGTTGGCTTAGAATTCAACAATGTCAGCCGCGAGATCAAACTGCTGTCGGACGTAAAGGCCAGCTATGCAACGCCCAGGCACACTGTTCAGAAACCGCCGGATCCCGGCCATCGATAGGCTGCTTCGTCTGGCGGCAATCGCGGCATTGGCGGCCGGGCTGAGCAGCTCCCTGCCGGTCGTGGCGGAACGTGCCGATCGCGACAAGCCGGTCAACCTCGAAGCTGACCGCGTCGATCTCGATGATGCCAAAAAAGAGGCCGTATTCGTCGGCAATGTCACGCTCACCCAGGGCACATTGATCATCAAGGGCGACAAGATCATCGTCAAGCAGGACGCTGAAGGATTTCAGTACGGCATCGCTTACGGAAACCCGGCGCATTTTCGCCAGAAGCGCGAAGGCTACGATGAATACATCGAAGGCTTTTCCGAGCGCCTTGAGTACGACGGCAAGGCCGACAAGATGCAGATGTTCACCAACGCACGCATTCAGCGCGGCGGCGACGAAGTCCGCGGCGACTACATCTCGTACAATGCGGTCACCGAACTTTTCCAGGTGATCGGGGGAGGCAAATCGGCCGCTACTACCGGCAATCCCCAGGGTCGGGTGCGTGCGGTCATCCAGCCCAAACCGAAACCCGGAGCCCCTGCCGCCTCGCCGGGCGCCGTGGAACTGAGACCTTCGGAGGCGGTACAAACTCCGAAACAATGACGGTTTGGCGGACCGTCCTGCCTACCCATCGATGAGCCAGCTGCGCGCGGAGAAACTGAAGAAGCGCTATAAGGCGCGTACTGTCGTCAAGGATGTCTCGCTCGACGTTTCCAGCGGCGAAGTCGTCGGCCTGCTCGGGCCCAACGGCGCGGGCAAGACCACCTGCTTCTACATGATGGTAGGCCTGGTAGCGCTTGACGGTGGCGATCTCTTCCTCGACGAGCAGGCTCTTACCCATACGCCCATCCATCGGCGCGCCCGCCTTGGCCTGTCCTACCTGCCTCAGGAAGCGTCGATCTTTCGCAAACTGACGGTCGCGGAGAATATCCGGGCCGTCCTCGAATTGCGCGATCTGGACGAAGAGGCCATTCATGCCCAACTCGATTCGCTGCTGCACGATCTGCACATTGCCCACTTGCGCAACAGCCCGGCCATCAGCCTGTCCGGCGGAGAGCGCCGCCGCGTCGAAATCGCGCGGGCGCTCGCCACCCAACCGCGCTTCATCCTGCTCGATGAACCCTTCGCCGGGGTCGATCCGATCGCGGTGCTGGACATCCAGAAAATCATCCGCTTCTTGCGGGAGCGCGATATCGGGGTACTGATCACGGACCATAATGTCCGGGAGACACTCGGCATATGCGACCGCGCGTATATCATCAACGACGGGTCCGTGCTGGCCGCGGGCAAGCCCGAGGAAATCGTTTATAATGAAAGCGTAAGAAAAGTCTATTTGGGCGAGCACTTCCGGCTGTAAGGGCCGCATGCCGTCCTCGAAGTTCCGGGCCGCCCAATTTCGCGCCTGATACCGACAGCCAGCCGATGAAGCATTCCCTGCAACTCAAACTTTCGCAGCACCTGACGCTAACGCCGCAGTTGCAGCAATCCATCCGGCTTTTGCAGCTGTCCACACTGGAACTGAATCAGGAAATAGAGACGTTTCTGCAGGAAAACCCGTTACTGGAGCGCGACGAGGAAGAGGAGATTCCCGCCCCGCCGCCGTCCCTGACGCCGGCCACGACGTCCGCCACCTCATCGGATTCCGAGTCCAACCCGGCGTCCAACGAAAACGGGCCAGCCGATGAACGCCCCGCCGGCGAAACCGACTGGTCGATCGACGACGGCTATGGTTCGTTCAGCGGGCAGGATGGCGACGAAGACTCCGAGGCGCCGCGGGCGGCCGCAGAGCCGGCAAAGCTGCGCGATCATCTGCTCGACCAGATCAATCTCATGCAGATGCCCGATCAGGACAAGCGCATCGTTGCGTTCCTGATCGACAATCTGGACGACGATGGTTATATGACCCAGGATCTCGTCGAACTGGCGGCGCTGTTGCCGATCGAACTCGAGATCGATTCCGAGGCGCTGACCATCGGGTTGAAATACCTGCAAAGCCTGGACCCTGCCGGCATCGGTGCGCGCAACTTGAGCGAATGTCTGGCACTGCAGCTCGACGCGCTACCCGAAGACACGCCCTATCTGGATGAGGCCTCCCTTGTCGTCAAACAGCATTTGGACGTATTCGCCGCGCGCGATTATTTCCGGCTCAAGAAGCTGCTGCGCTGCGATGACGATGTGCTGCGCACCATACAGGCGATGATCATCGGGCTCAATCCGCGGCCGGCTGCCAATTTTTCCGGCACTGAAACACGCTATATCATTCCGGATGTCGTGGTGCGCAAAACCAAGGGAATGTGGGTGACGACGCTCAACCCGGAAGCCATGCCGAAACTTCGCATCAACCGTATGTACGCCGACATACTGCACCGCAATCGCGACGCCAGCTTCCAGCAGCTTGCCGGCCAGTTGCAGGAAGCAAAGTGGCTAATCAAGAATGTGCAACAGCGCTTCGACACCATCCTGCGCGTTTCACAGGCCATCGTCGATCGCCAGCGCCATTTCTTCGAGCATGGCGAGGTCGCGATGCGTCCGCTGGTATTGCGCGAGATCGCCGAAACCCTGGGCCTGCACGAATCCACGGTTTCACGCGTCACCACGCAGAAGTTCATGCTTACGCCACGCGGCATTTTCGAACTCAAGTATTTCTTCGGCAGTCACGTATCCACTGAAACCGGCGGCGCCTGTTCCGCAACCGCCATCCGGGCGCTCATCAGGCAGATGGTTGGCGAGGAGGATACGCGCAAACCCTTGAGCGACAGCCAGATCTCAGAAGTGCTCGGCAAGCAGGGCATCATGGTGGCGCGCCGCACTATCGCGAAATATCGGGAATCTCTGCAGATTCTTCCGGTCAATCTGCGTAAGTCGATCTGATCAACCCCAAATGGAGGGAATGCCTATGAATCTTCAGCTATCAGGCCACCACCTGGACGTTACTCCCGCCATCCGTTCTTACGTCATCGACAAGCTCAACCGCATTTCTCGTCACTTCGACCATGTCATCGACGTCAACGTCGTCATGTCCGTCAACAAACTGGACCACAAGGTCGAGGCCAACGTGCACGTGCGAGGCAAGGATATCCACGTCGAATGCATCGACGCGAACATGTACGCCGCCATCGACGGCCTGGCCGACAAGCTCGACCGCCAGATTCTCAAACACAAGGAGAAGAGCGTCGATCACCACCAGGAAGAATCTTTCCGCAATCTGCCCTTGTCGTAGCCGAGCCACGCCCCCGAATCTGCCATGAGTCTGATATCGAGACTGCTGCCGGTCGCCAACATTACGCTCGACCTCGACGTCGCCAGCAAGAAACGGGTGTTCGAGCACGTCGGCCTGCTCTTTGAAAATGCGCTCGGTATCGGCCGCAGCCAGGTATTCGAAGCACTGTTCGCGCGTGAGCGCATGGGTTCAACCGGGCTGGGTCACGGCATCGCCATTCCGCACGGGCGCATCAAGGGGCTGCGCGATGCCGCCAGCGCGTTCGTGCGTACCAGCGGTCCGATTCCGTTCGAAGCGCCGGACGGCAATCCCGTCAATCTGATTTTTGTATTGCTCGTTCCGGAGAAGGCGACCGACCTGCACCTGCAGATTTTGTCGGAACTGGCCCAGATGTTCAGCGACAAGGAAATGCGCGCACAACTTGCCGGGTTACCGGACGCCGTAACCGTACAGCAGGTCATCAGCAAATGGGAACCGCATGCCCCAAACCAGCGTCGCGCAGCTGTTTGAAGACAATGCCGATGCGCTCAAGCTCACCTGGGTTTCCGGGCCGCGGGAGCCTTCGCCGTTTCTCGACAGCAGCGAGATCAACCAAGCCTCCCAGGGACTCATCGGCCACCTGAATCTGGTCCATCCCAACTGGATCCAGATTTTCAGCCGTACCGAAGCGGTTTATTTTGCCTCGCTCAGCGAAAACGACCAGCGCGAGTCACTGGCACGGCTTGCCGGCAGCGGCTTGGTGTGCATCATCCTCAGCGAGCAGGAAAAGCCGCCGGCCACGCTCGCAGAATTCGCCGCTTTGCGCAATATCCCGCTGCTTTCCTCACCCCTGCACAGCCTGCAGATCATCTGGGTCGTGCGTACTTATCTCGGGCGTGCGCTCGCGGAATTTGTCACCCGCCACGGCGTATTTCTCGACGTGCTGGGCATGGGCATGCTGATCACCGGGGAGAGCGGGGTGGGCAAAAGCGAGCTTGCGCTGGAGCTGATCTCGCGCGGCAGCGGACTGGTCGCAGACGACGTTGTCGAACTCTATCACATCGCGCCCGAAACGCTGGAGGGCCGCAGCCCCGAGTTGCTGAAGGATTATCTGGAAGTGCGGGGCCTGGGCATGCTCAACATCCGTACCATCTTCGGCGAAACTGCTGTACGTACCAAGAAGAACCTCAAGCTGATCGTGCAGATGGAAAAACCGGTGGGCGGTGTCGTTCCAGGCCTGGAGCGACTGCCGCTCAATGCAAGTTCCGAAGACATCATGGGCATCAGCGTTCGCAAGGTCGTGTTGCCGGTTGCGGCCGGCCGTAACCTCGCGGTGCTGGCCGAAGCGGCGGTGCGCAATTATGTCCTGCAGTTACGCGGCATCGACAGTACCCAGGAATTCATCCAGCGTCAGGAGAAGCAACTGAACAGGCGCGGCTGAGGTTTGCGCACCGGGAATCATGCAACTCATCGTCATCAGCGGCCTTTCCGGTTCGGGCAAGAGCATTGCGCTCAATGTGCTCGAAGACAGCGCCTATTACTGTGTCGACAATCTGCCGGCCAAGCTGCTCAACGGCCTGATGCAGTTCCTTGCGCAGGAAGGTTACGAGCGCGTCGCTGTCAGCATCGACGTGCGCAGCGGCGCGACGCTTTCGGAACTGCCGGGTTATCTGTCGCAGCTCAGGGAGCGCGGCATCGATGTTCACCTGATCTTTCTCGATTCCAAGACCGAAACCCTGGTCAAGCGCTTTTCCGAAACCCGGCGCCGGCATCCGCTCGCGGACCGGGATCGCACGCTGCCCGAATGCATCGAGCACGAACGCGAATTGCTGGGCGACATCGGCGACTTGGGCCACCGCATCGACACCAGCGACCTGCATCCCGGCGTGTTGCGATCCTGGATAAAAGATATTCTGCAGACGGACGAACCCGGTCTGCGGTTGCTGTTCCAGTCCTTCGGCTTCAAGCACGGCATCCCGCTCGATGCGGACATGGTGTTCGACGTGCGCTGCCTGCCCAATCCGCATTACGATCCCGAACTGCGTCCGCTGACCGGCAAGGACGCACCGGTGGTTGCGTTCCTCGAGGCCAACGCCAACGCGCGCGAGATGCTGGCCGACGTGCGCGACTATGTCGAAAAATGGCTGCCCTGCTTCGTTCGCGACAACCGAGCCTATCTCACTGTTGCGATCGGCTGCACCGGCGGCCGCCATCGGTCGGTGTATTTCGCCGAATCGCTGGCGGCCTACTTTCGCGTCAGCCGCAATGTACTGGTGCGCCATCGGGAGTTGTCAGCGTGAGTACGTTGTATTCACGCCGCTAAAAACATTCACCGCCAAGGATTTCCTTGAACGCAAAAACCGGGTATTGCACATGAATAAGCCCCGGACCATCACGCTGGCCTTGACCGGCGCGTCCGGCATGCCCTACGGCATCCGGCTGCTGGAATGCCTGCTCAGGGCGGGTGTCACGGTTTATCTGCTCTATTCGCAGGCTGCCCAGATTGTCGCTCGCCAGGAAATGGATCTGTCGTTGCCGGCGCGGGCCCGGGATGCCGCAGAATTTTTCGGCACGCGGTTCGGCACCCCTCCCGGACAGCTGCAGGCTTTCGGCCGCGAAGAGTGGTTCGCGCCGGTCGCTTCCGGATCCAATCCGGCCGATGCGATGGTGATTTGCCCTTGCACCATGGGGACGCTTGCGGCCATAGCGGCTGGAATGGCCGACAATCTGATCGAGCGCGCCGCCGACGTGGCCTTGAAGGAAGCGCGCAAACTGGTGCTGGTCCCTCGCGAAACACCGTTGTCGGCGATCCATCTGGAGAACATGCTCAGGGTCGCGCGCGCGGGCGCGATAATCCTGCCCGCCAATCCCGGCTTTTATCACCATCCGCAAAGCGTGCAGGGGCTCGTCGATTTCGTGGTGGCGCGAATCCTCGACCACGTCGGCATCGAACACGATTTGATGCCACGCTGGGGCGAGGCAGGGAACAATGAAGGCTGATCCACCCGCAGACCAAGTGATCTTCGTGTCTCTGTCACAGGTGACATGACGAACCTCCCGATTTTTCCGCTCAATACCGTCCTTTATCCCGGCGGCCTGTTGCCGTTGAAGATCTTCGAGCAGCGCTATCTCGACATGACCAAGGCCTGCGTGCGCGATGCCACGCCGTTCGGCGTATGCCGCATCCGTGAAGGCCGGGAAGTGGGATTGCCTGCCGTGCCCGACCCGATAGGCTGCACCGCCCTCATTGCCGAATGGGAAATGCCCCACATCGGCGTCTTTCATCTGCAGGCCCTGGGCCAGAAGGCGTTCCGCATCCTGCGACACTCGACGCAATCGGACGGGCTGATCCGTGCCGAATTCGAGTTCCTGGAAGACAACGCCGGCAC
>DATFUO010000013.1:0-3762 GCA_035260785.1 Burkholderiales bacterium | reverse complement strand
GACGCGCTCTCCGACCTGATACCGAAAACAATCCATGCGCTGGCGATCCGTGCCTATGCGCCCGAGGAATTGGGAACTTCAGCCAAGGGTTGAACGCTGAAGCCGATAACAAGCACAAACACCCCACCCAGAGTTCAACTCCCGTTACCAAAGGAACTGCAATGCAATCGGTCAAACATCATGTCCTGCTCGCGCTGCTGGCGGCCAGCTTTGCCACCGGCAGCGCAGGATACGCCGCAGAAACCAAGCAAAAAGACACGGCCGACACCAAACCCGCCAAGGCGGAAAGCAAGCCGGACGCCAGGCAGAAAAACGTCGCCATCGTGAATGGAATTGGCATTCCGCAATCGCGACTGGATTTCGTCGCCAAATCGCAACTGGCGCAAGCGCAGCAGCAACAGGGACAGCCTGGACAGCAGCCCATGCAGGACTCGCCGGAATTCCGCAACAACCTGCGTGAAATCCTGATCACCCGGGAAATCCTTTATCAGGAAGCGGTCAAGCGCAAACTCGACAAGAATCCCGATTACCAGACCCAGCTCGACCTGGCCAAGCAGCAGATCATCCTGGCAGTGCTGATCGAGGACCTGAGTAAAAAACTCACGCCCAGCGATGCCGATGTGCGCAAGGAATACGAGCGCGTGAAAGCCGAACGCAGCGGCGAAATCGGCAAGCAATACAAGTCACGGCATATCCTGATCAAAGAGGAGGCAGACGCCAAACAGATCATCGCCGATCTCGATGCCGGGGGTGACTTCGCCGCGATTGCCAAGGAGAAATCGCAGGATACCGGTACCAAGGACGAAGGTGGCGAACTGGACTGGAGCGAAGCCGAGGGCTACGTGCAGCCCTTCGGCGAAGCCCTCAAGGCGCTGAAGAAAGGCGAGCGGACCAAGGAACCGGTGAAGACCTCTTATGGCTATCACATCATCGAACTGGAAGACGTCAAGTCGGTGCCGTTCCCGGAATACGATCAGGTCAAGCCGCAGATCCAGCAGCAATTGGCGACCAAGGTGCGCGACGACTATATCGCGGACCTGCGCGCCAAGGCCAAGATCCAGAAGATCGATCCCAAGTAATTCGCTATCACGGGAAAATAAAAACGGGCGCTAACAGCGCCCTTTTTTTCATTTTCTGCAACTGAAAGTCTCGCCACAAAGTCACGAAGAGCGCGAATACCCTCGCGTTAGCGTGGAGTACCCTTTTAATAATACAAAGAAATACAAGATCCGCGTTTTGGCTTTTCTTCTTGAGCCTTCGTGTTCTTCGTATCTTCGTGGTGAGTTTCGACTTTTTGCGCTGTCAGTTCACCCAGCGGCGCGCGTTGCGGAACATCCTCATCCACGGGCCATCCTCCTTCCAGGATGCGGGGCGCCATGAATTCTGGATGCTGCGGAATACGCGCTCGGGATGCGGCATGACGATCGTGAAACGGCCGTCTGACGTGGTCAGTCCGCTGATGCCCTCAGGAGAACCGTTCGGGTTCAGCGGATAGCGCTCGGTGGCCTGGCCACGGTTGTCCACGAACCGCAGTGCAATCAGCTTGCGAGCCGCCGACAACTGGCTGGCATCGCGAAATTCCGCGAAACCCTCCCCATGCGCAACCGCAATCGGCATGCGGCTGCCCGCCATGCCGTCGAAGAACAGCGATGGACTCTTCGGCACTTCGACCATTGCGACGCGCGCCTCGAACTGCTCGGATCGATTGCGCACAAAATGCGGCCAGTGGTCCGCGCCCGGGATGAGTTCATGCAGATTGCTCATCATCTGGCAGCCGTTGCAGACACCGAGCGCGAAGGCATCATTTCGCCGGAAGAACAAACCGAACTGCTCGCGGGCGCGGGCATTGAACAGGATGGACTTCGCCCAGCCCTCCCCGGCGCCGAGAACGTCGCCATAGGAAAACCCGCCGCAAGCGACCACGCCCTTGAAGCCTGCCAGCGCGATCCGGCCGGTGATGATATCCGTCATATGCACGTCGATGGATTCGAAGCCGGCGCGGTCGAACGCCGCCGCCATTTCCATCTGGCCATTCACGCCCTGCTCGCGCAGGATTGCGATCTTCGGGCGCGCTCCTTGGGCGATGAAAGGCGCCACGATATCCTGCTCCGGGTCGAACGTCAGTTTGGCGTGCAAACCAGGATCGGCCGTGTCGAGAATGCGATCGTATTCCTGCTGCGCGCATTCCGGATTGTCGCGCAGCCGTTGCAGGTGATAGGTCATCTCCGACCATGCGCGCTGCAACGCCACGCCCGACTCGTTGTATATCTGCCTGCCCCGCGAACGGATAATGAGCCTGGCGCTGCGATTGATGCTGCCCAAGCGGTGAAATTCCGCCGACAGACCGGCGGTCTCGAATGCGTTCTTAACGGCGTCGAAGTCGGCTGATCTGACCTGAAGGACGGCGCCCAGTTCTTCACTGAACAGAGCAGCGATGGCCTCCCCTTCGACATCGACAGTCACGCCGACACGTGACGCGAACATCATTTCCACGAGCGTGGCCAGCAAACCGCCGTCGGAGCGGTCGTGATAGGCGAGGATGGCGCCTTGCCGGTTGAGTTGCTGGATTGCCTCGAAAAACGCCTTCAGCTTTGCGGGAGAATCCACGTCGGGCGCTTCGCCGCCAGCCTGATCGTGGACCTGCGCCAGCACCGACCCACCCAGCCGGTTGCAGCCGGCACCGAGATCGATCAACACCAGCACACTGTCGCGGTCGAGTGGCTGCAATTGCGGCGTGAGGGTATTGCGCGCATCCACGCAGGGCGCGAATGCCGATACGATCAGGGACAGCGGTGCGACGACTGTCTTGTCCTTGTTGCCGTCCTTCCAGGTCGTACGCATCGACATCGAATCCTTGCCCACCGGGATGCTGATGCCGAGTTGGGGACACAATTCCATCGCCACCGCTTCAACAGTATCGAACAGCACTGCGTCTTCCCCCGGATAGCCGGCTGCCGCCATCCAGTTGGCCGACAGCTTGACGTCACCGATTTTCGCGATGCGCGCGGCTGCGATATTGGTGAGCGCCTCGCCCACGGCCATGCGCCCGGAGGCCGGTCCATCTATCACCGCCAGCGGGGTGCGTTCGCCGATCGCAAACGCTTCTCCGCGATGGGTCGTGAATCCCATTAGCGTCACGGCAACGTCGGCGACAGGCACCTGCCAGGGGCCGACGAATGGATCACGCGAGCAAAGTCCGCCAACCGTGCGGTCACCGATAGAAATCAGGAAAGTCTTGTTTGCCACCGCGGGAAAGCGCAGCACGCGCAAGACGGCTTGCTTCAGGTCGACTGCGGAAAAATCCAGTTTTGGCAGGACTCGCCTGCGCCGCCTTACGTCGCGGGTCATCTTCGGCGGCTTGCCGAGCACGACTTCGAGCGGCATGTCGACCGGATGATTGCCGAACTTGGAATCCTCGATTTTCAGCCTTCCATCACCGGATGCGGTGCCGACCACCGAATAAGGGCAGCGTTCCCGCTCGCACATTGACTTGAAGTCGGCGAAGCGCTCCTGCGCGATCGCCATGACATAACGCTCCTGCGCTTCGTTGCACCAGATCTGCGCCGGCGTCATGCCCGATTCCTCCGAGGGAATGTCGCGCAAGTTGATGTGGCCGCCACGGCCGGCACCATGCACAAGTTCCGGCAACGCATTGGAAAGGCCGCCCGCTCCCACGTCGTGAATCGACAGGATCGGATTGGCCTCCCCCATCGCCCAGCAGCGGTCGATGACTTCCTGCGCGCGGCGCTGGATTTCCGCGTT
>DATFUO010000012.1:0-4344 GCA_035260785.1 Burkholderiales bacterium | reverse complement strand
GCGGATATACGGAAGCGCCACGACGTAACCGCTCATCATCAGCGGCACGCGTCCCGCCAGCACGTCGGTCAGCGCCTGGCCGTCGCCGCGATAGGGAATGTGCAGCAGGTCGATGCCCGCGACGGCCTTGAACAATTCCGTCGCCAGATGCGGCAGCCCCCCGGTGCCGCTCGACGCGTAGCTTGGCGGCTGCGACCGGCCGCGTGCCAGCGTGACCAGGTCCTTGATGGAGGCGACTCGAAGGTCCGGATGGGCAACCAGCACCATCCCGGAAACATAGGCCTGCGTGACCGGCGCGAAATCCCTGATCACGTCGTAGCCGGTGTCTGGATAAATGTGCGGGCTGATCACATGGCTGTTGTTGGTGAACAATAGCGTGGAGCCGTCCGGTTTCGAATTTGCCACGACCAGGGCGCCGAGCGTTCCGCCCGCGCCGGACCGGTTCTCGACGATGATCCGGCGCTTGAGGCGCTGGCCGATCGCGTCCGCGATCACACGGGCGCGCGCGTCGAGGCTGCTGCCGGCGGTTACGGGAACGATGATGCGAATTTCATCGGGCAGGCCCTCGGCCCGAAGCCAGGTCGCCCCCAGTAACAACGCAAGCGCGAATAAATGCCGGACGAGTCGCATCAGTCACCTCCATGCAGCACATTGTAAGGACATCGCCGATCAAGGGTGCCCGCGATACAGGTATGCCACGCCGGGCCCTTCGCCCGCGCGCATTCCAAAGGAGGCTGCGTGCCGGTTTCCGTACGACACCGGCCGCTTTCGGCGGCATTGCCATGAATTGCCCGGGCTAAGCGCGTCAACGCACGGAGCGCCCCGCCAGAAAGGGTAATGATGGTTGCCCACAACGACGCCGGGGCATCAGTCCGGATTAACGAGAGACTCGACATGAAAAAGCTCATTGCGACGCTATTCCTTGGCGTTATGACGTTTGGTTCGATGTACGGTTGCGTGATTGACGACGGTTACCGCGGCGACGGAAGGCGCGGAGTCGAAATGGGTCAGCATGGCGATCGCCACGGAGACCCGAGGGAAAGAGATGACGATCACAGGGAACGCGGTGATCGGCGCGAAGACCATTGACCGGTTCGGCCCTCGGGACCGCTGAGGGGGGCTGTTGCGCCAGGTGACCACCGACGCCCGGCCGGCAACCGGAATACGTGCAAAAATCCGCGCTACTCAACGACTCGCCACATCGAGCCGGGCGAGCGTGGCGGGATCAAGCTTCAGCCGGGTTGCGGCGAACAGATCTTCGAGCTGAGGCAGGGAGGTCGCGCTCGCGATCGGCGCGGTGATGCCAGGCTGTGCCATCAGCCAGGCGAGCGCGACGCGCGCCGGCGTCGCCGACGTTTCCTTCGCAACGCTGTCCAGGGCGCCGAGTATACGGTGCCCTTTATCGTTGAGGTACTTCTTCACCATCTGGCCGCGCGGGCCTTTCGCGAGATCCGCTTCCGAACGATATTTTCCGGTTAGGAAGCCGCTCGCGAGGGAAAAATAACTGATGACCCCGACGTCATTGGCGACACAGACATCCTGCAGTTTTGCTTCGAAATCGGCGCGATCGATCAGGTTGTAATTCGGTTGCATCGACTCGTAGCGCGGCAGATTGTTTTTTTTGCTCACGGCGAGCGCCTCCTCGAAGCGTTCGGCGCTGTAATTCGAGGCGCCGATGGCCCGCACCTTGCCGGCCTTGATGAGCCCGTCGTAGGCGCCTAGCGTGTCCGCAAGCGGCGTAGTCGCGTCATCGGTGTGTGACTGGTAGAGATCGATATGGTCCGTCTGCAAGCGCTGCAGCGAATCTTCGACGGCGCGCCGAATGTACGCGGGCGACAGGCCCTTCCGGTCCCGCCCCATTTCCATGCCGACCTTGGTTGCGATCACGACTTTGCCGCGCTTGCCGCTTTTCTTCAGCCATTTGCCGATGATGGTTTCCGACTCGCCGCCCTTGTGGCCGGGAACCCAGCGTGAATACATGTCAGCCGTGTCGATGAGGTTGAAACCTTCATCGACGAAGCGGTCGAGCAGGCGCATCGAGGCCGACTCGTCGGCCGTCCAGCCGAAAACGTTGCCGCCGAATGCGAGCGAGGAGACTTCCAATCCTGAGCGGCCAAGTTTGCGCTTTTGCACGCCGATTCCTTCGTCTAAAGAGAAAAATGTCGTGCGTTCCGGATTTAGCCGGGCGGTTCGTCACATCCAGCATCCATCATAGCAATGACCGGGGTAGCCGGTTTCTCGTCACGAACCGTCACATTGATGGGGAGAGTTGCAACTTGGCGAGCCCTGCGACTGTCAAACCACTCTATTAATAAAAGCCGATCCATCACCTGACCAGACCCGTCTCGCGCGACCTCGCGATGTTCCGTACGCCAACGAACAGAATGCCGCGGTTTGCTGGAGGAACCTGCCATGAGGCGGGATTGGCCCGCGGCCGGGGACTGGCATCACGGTCACACGCGAAGGCCGGGCTGTTGAATCGGCGAATTGCCGCGCAGGAGATCCACCCAATGAGGAGTGACTCATGAAAGCACGCGCCAGGTCTTTCTCGACGCACATGCTCGCGTTGCTGCTTTGCGTGTCCGTCGCTTTTGCCCAGACGACCGAACTGGGGCCGGTCCAACCGGCACCAGCCCAGACCGCACCTGCCCAGCCCGGCTTCACGCAGCAGGAGCTGGACCAGATGCTGGCGCCGATCGCGTTGTATCCCGATTCGCTGCTGTCGCAGATTCTGATGGCCTCGACCTATCCGATCGAAATTGTTCAGGCCGCGCGCTGGTCGCGGGCCAATCCCAACCTCAAAGGCGATGACGCCGTCAGGGCGGTCGAGCAGAACAACTGGGATCCGAGCGTCAAGTCGCTGGTCGCGTTTCCGCAGATCCTCTCCATGATGGACGAGAAGCTGGACTGGATGGAGCGGCTGGGCGATGCATTTCTTTCCCAGCAGCAGCAGGTGATGGACACGGTCCAGGATCTGCGGCAGAAGGCACAGGCGGCGGGCAACCTCAGGTCCAATGAAATCGTGCGCGTGGAGCCCCAGGGGCAGACCATCATCATCGAGCAGGCGAATCCCCAGGTCGTCTACGTGCCGTACTACAACCCGACCGTGGTATATGGGCCGTGGTGGTGGGCTGACTATCCGCCCGTGTACTGGGGACCATGGCCCGGCTACTACGAGCGTCCGGGATTCGGCGCAGGTTTTTTCTGGGGCGCGGGGATCACGCTGGGCGTGGGATTTTTCTTCGGCGCCTTCGACTGGCCGCATCGCCACGCCAGTATCGTGAACGTCAACAACTACTACTACCGGCCCGGCCCGCGCTACGTAAACGGCACGCCGGGTGGCTGGGAGCATGATCCCGGGCACCGCCGCGGCGTTCCCTATCGGGATCCGGTGCTGCGTCAACAATTCGGCCGCCACGACGCGAGGCCCGACACCCGACGCGAATACCGCGGGAACGAATCCTATCGGACGCAGGGTCCCGGTGCTCCCGGTACGCATCCCGACGTGCGAAATGGTCCTGACAATCGGCCGGAGCAACGCGAACGCGTCCGGCGGGACGCCGGTGGCAACGCGCGCCCGAATGGGCCCGATGCCGGCCGCCCTGAATCGCGCAACGTTCCCACGCGGCCGGACGTCCGCGACGTGCCCAGCCGCCCGAATCTGCCTGACGTAACCCGCACGGAGCCGCGCAGTGCGCCGACTCGCCCGAGCGCCGGCACGGCGCCCGGCCGCCCGAATGCGCTCGACGTCGCCCGAGCCGAGCCGCGCAGCATTCCGGCCCGTCCGACTGCGCCCGTCGCGGTGCCCCGTCCAAACGCCGAACCGCGGCCGCATATTTTCGAGGGCGTTGGCCGGGGACCGGTAGTGCGGGATTCCAGCGTGCGCGGACATTCCAGCGAGCGGGTACTGATGCCGGGGTCCAACGCAGCGCCGGCATCGCGCCCGCCGGGCAACATTTCCGCGCCGCGGCCGGGTGGCAACGCTTCGCCGCAGCAGCGTCCCGGAAATAATCGGAACAATGACAAAGAGTCGCGTCAGCAGCGCTAGTCCGGTGTTGCGCCTGGCCGGCAACCGCGCCGTTGCCCTTCAACAACTCAACGCATCGAGGAGAAGATGGTGAACATGCCCGAGCAAACGTTTTGGCAACTGCAAGGCTGGCAAAGACTCCTGGGGACGATGGCCGCAGTCGCGCTCTGTGTTACGACACCTGTCGCGACGGCCGGGACTCCGGTGCAAAAAACCTTCGAGTCGCCCGAGGCGGGCGTGAACGCGCTGGTCGAGGCGGTCAGGGCGAACGATCTGAACATGTTGCGTGCGATCCTGGGCCCCCACAGCCGCAGGCT
>DATFUO010000011.1:0-2952 GCA_035260785.1 Burkholderiales bacterium | reverse complement strand
AGCTGGCAGCGTTTTCTGGATCAGTTGCTGCTGTGGCTGGGCGCGCTGTTGCTCGCGGCCGGCGTGATTTTCTTTTTCGCCTACAACTGGAATGATCTCGGCCGCATCGCCAAGTTCGGCCTCGTCGAGGCCCTGATTGTCGCCGCGTTGATCGTGGTCTGGCGTATCGGCCTCGAACACATCGCGGGCAAGGTCACGCTGCTTGCCGTATCGCTGTTCGTCGGCGCCCTGCTCGCGCTGGTCGGGCAGACCTACCAGACCGGCGCGGACACCTTCGAACTTTTTGCCGCGTGGGCCGTGCTGATCCTGCCCTGGGTGCTGGTCGGACGGCTCGCGGCGCTCTGGCTCGTCTGGCTGGGATTGCTCAATCTAGCCGTCATCTTCTATTACATGATCTTCGGCGGTCTGTTCGGATTCCTGTTCGACCCGGAAAAATTGTTGTGGGTGCTGTTCGCAGTGAACACGGTAGCCCTGGTGGCCTGGGAAATCATCGCGGCGCGAAATGCGCATGAACAGTGGGCGGTGCGGCTGCTTGCCACCGCAAGCGGCGGGCTGGTCACGGCGCTTGCACTCTATTCCGTGGCCGAATTTCGCAACGAAGGCGGCCTGGGCCTGCTCGCCTGGGCGGTGTATTTCGTCGCGGTCTATGTGGCGTATCGCCATATGGTCCTGGACGTCTACATTCTCGCGGGCGGCGTGCTGTCGGTCATCGTGGTCGTCACCACCTGGCTTGCGACGCACTTGATGAAATCGGGCGATGCGGCGGGCGCGATGTTATTCATCGGCCTGGTCGTGATCGGGTTGTCCGCTGCCGGAGGCTGGTGGCTGAAACGAGTCGTCAATGGAGCGAGATCATGAACGGCGCCGACGCCACTTCACTCTGGTCTCAGCTCAAGCAGGCCGGTTTGGTCGAGGGCGATGCGCCGGCCGAAACGCTGGCCGTGACGCCTTGGTACATCCGTACCATGCTCGGGATAGCGGGCTGGATAGGGGCCATGTTCCTGCTCGGATTCGTCGGCGCCGCCTTCAGCATCGTGATGAAGTCCGCCGGGTCGGGCCTGGCTGCCGGCGCCCTGCTGTGCGCCGCCGCAACGTTCATGTTCCGCGCCCGGCCCAACGGCGATTTCTTCAACCAGTTCGCGCTGGCCGTCAGCATTGCCGGCCAGGCATTGATCTGCGTCGGCTTCGGCCAACTGTTCACTACCCAGATCGCCCTCGTCGCTTTCCTGGTTGCCCTGCTCGAGGCCGGCCTGTTCTTTCTTATTCCCAATTTCCTGCATCGTGTCTTGTCGGTGGCGGCCGGAGCGGGCTCTCTGGTCATAGCGCTCAGCATTTGGGGTTTCTATCCCTATACGCAGGCGGTTGTCTTCGTTGCGTTTGCCTGGGCCTGGCTGAACGAATTCAGGTTCCCCGATCGCGGCGCCGAGCTCCGGGCGCTCGGTTACGGCCTGACCCTGCTCGTGATCGCGGAGCTGGTCACGCACAGCAGCATGGATTGGTGGCGTTCGGCATGGATGGGCCGCGGCGAGATGGCGCTGATCGGCGGGGCGCTCGGTTTCTGGATCGGCGCGGCACTCGTCGGCGCGATCACGATCTGGGCGGCCTGGACTCTTCTGGTCCGGCAGGGCGTCGACATCGCCAAAGGTCCCGGCCTCGCCGCACTCGGCGGCGCGGTGCTCGTCGCGCTGATTTCAATCAAGGCACCGGGCCTGGGCGTGACCGTGACGATCCTGCTGCTCGGTTACGCGAACGGAAATCGCGTTCTCGCTGGTCTGGGTATTCTGGCCCTGGTGGCGTACTGGTCGTACTACTACTATTCGCTGGAGATCACGCTGCTGCAGAAATCGGCCGTGCTGTTCAGCGCCGGGATCGTACTGATTGCCGCGCGCCAGGCGATGAGGCGCCGATGGCCGGTCGGCGAAGGGAAGGAGGCCGGCCATGCGTAAAGGCATCGTCATCCTCGCCGGACTGATCATTCTGGCGCTGGTCAACTATTCGATCTACAGCCGCGAGCGCTTGCGCACCGAGGGCAATGTGGTTTTTTTGCAACTGGCGCCGATCGACCCGCGCTCACTGATGCAAGGTGATTACATGGCGTTGCGCTTCCACGTGGCGAACGACGTCCGGTCCCGCATTGCGGACGAGCTGCCACGCGACGGCTTCGCGGTTTTGAAACTGGATGAGCGGCGCATCGGCACCTTTACGCGTTTCGATGACGGCACGCCTCTGGCCGCAAATGAAGCGAAGATGCGCTATCGGATGCGGGACAGGCAGATCAAATTCGCGACCAATGCCTTCTTTTTCCAGGAGGGCGATGCGCAGTTGTACGCCAGGGCCCGTTACGGCGAATTTCGCGTCGGCGGCGACGGCGAATCCCTCCTGACGGGCCTGCGCGACGAGCAGCTTGGCGCGCTCGGGCCGGTCCGGTAGAACCGGAAAGAGGAAAGAGGAAAGAGCGAACCCCCCTTTTTGTTGCGAGGTTCAACGCGGTTGGTTTTACTGTCCTCTTTTATCTTTTCTTTTTCCCCTGTTTAGCGGCTCTCGCCGCTGTATAGTCGGGATCCATTCCAGGAGAACCGATATGAGCGAAGCAAAACCGGTAAAAGCCGTTCCCAGCGTCGGGTTGTTCGGCCTCAACACGCCAGCCAAGGCGGCGCTGAACAAGAAAAACCGCGACCTGCGCCGCAAGGCGATCCGGCTGCAGAACGCCACCAGCAGGATGAAGTAAAGGCCAGTAGCGAGGCAGCGCTGTATAGGCAGGACCAGGGACGGAGGACTCAGTGAATATCCGAACCAGACTGCATATCTGCTTGGCCCTCGCTTTTCACTCAGTCCTGAGCACTGAGTCCTGACTCCCTGTCCTTCCCCTTCACCCGAGTCGTCCCCCTGGATTAAACTTGATCCGGGTCGTTCGCCGGATCGGTTGCAACGGCGTTCCACCACAAAGGGAGG
>DATFUO010000010.1:0-5071 GCA_035260785.1 Burkholderiales bacterium | reverse complement strand
GACGGTGACGTGGCCGAGATCTATAACGTTTACGCCTATACCAACGCGCAGTTGCTGATCCAGGTGCTGAAGCAGTGCGGCGAAGAGCTTACGCGCGAAAACGTGATGAAGCAGGCGGCCAATCTCAGGGATTTCGAACTGCCCATGCTGTTGCCGGGCGTGCGCATCAACACCAGTGCAACCGACTACGACCCGATCAAGCAGTTGCAGCTCATGCGCTTCGACGGCAGGCAGTGGGTGCGATTCGGCGAAGTGACCGGACCCTGACTACAGCGCGGCGACGCCCGCCCGCGCAACGATGCCGTCCTGAAACGATTGCACGCCGGACACGCCGATCCCGCCCACGAACCGGCCGTCCTTGAGCAGCGGAACGCCCCCTTCCAGCGGTACCGCGCCGGGGAGTCCCAACATCGCGGTGCGCCCTTCGAGAACGTTGTCTTCGAGGGCTTTGGTCGGCCGCTTGAACAGAATCGCGGTACGCCCCTTCTCCTCGGCGATCCTGCTGGACGCCTTCTGTGTCCCGTCCATGCGCTCGAGATACATCAAGTGACCGCCGTCATCGAGGACGGCGATGACCACCGCCCAACCGTTCTTTTCGGCTTCGGCTCGCGCGGCCGCGGCGACGCGCTTGGCGTCTTCCAGAGTGAGAGTCATCGTCTGCAACATGGCAACGCCTCCCGTCAATGCATGGCGTTGAGAAGATTTTTGTAAATGCGGCCGTCTTTCATGACGAGCTTGATGTTGTCTGGCGCCTGCAGAAGCTGCACGTCATTGTGCGGTTCGCCGGCGACGACCACCATGTCGGCGAGAAAGCCCCTGGCCACCTCGCCCGTCTTGCCTTCCAGCATCATGGCCGCCGCGCCCACTTTCGTTGCGCAGACCAGTGCCGCCGAATCGGAGTAACCGAACAGGCGGACGAAATGCCCGATGTCGCGCGCATTGGTTCCGTGAGGCGTCCAGGGAAAGCCGTAGTCCCCGCCCACGAGGACGCGAACGCCGCGCTTGCGCAGTTCGGCAAAAACCCGTTGCGCGCATTCGAACTGGTCAACCACGCCAGCCGCCTCCGCCTTTTGATAGGTGATGCCCCAGGGTTCCGCTTCGTAAAGGAGGTTGTGCAGCAGCCCGATCGCCGGGGCGACGAACACCCTGTCGCGGGCCGCTTCCAGAAGGTCGAGGCATTCCTCGTCGGCATATTCGCAGTGATACAGGATGTCGACGCCATGCTTCAGCGCCAGCTTGATCGACGCGGCCGCACGCACATGAGCGGCCACGCGCTTGCCGTGGGCATGGGCGGTGCGGGCGGCCGTCCCCACCTCCTCGTCGTTCATGATGTTCTGGTGGGAAGCCGAGTTCGGCGTGGTTTGATTGCCCGAGATGTTCAGTTTGATCGTGTCCACGCCCTCCCGGATCAGGGTTCGGCAGGTCCGTAGCATCTCGTGCGCGCCATCTACGATCATGGCAATCGACTCCCGGTGGATGTGCATGCGGCGTTCGTCGCCGAGATTGCCGGTATTGGTGAGTTCCGGGCCGGCCGCCAGCAGCCGCGGCCCCGGGATGTGCCCGGCGTTAATATCGTTGCGGATGACTACGTCGATGCGCGGTTTCGCGGAACCGCCGCTGACGCAGGACGTAAAGCCGGCCTCGAGTACGACGCGGGCATGCTGCACGGTTCTCAGCGTATGCTCTTCCGGAGGAACATCGCCGGTGTCGGCAATGTCTGCCTTGTGCAGAAAGGGCAGATGCGCGTGGCCATCGACCAGCCCGGGGATGACGGTGTGTCCGGGGATATCGATCTGCCTTGTTCCATCCAGGCTGCTCATGCCCTGCGGCCGAACTTCGGCGATGCGGTTTCCGCAGACCAGGATATCGGCGGGAAACGCCGGTTTGCCGCTCCCGTCCCAGACCTTTCCGCCGCGCAGCAGAACCGATTCCATTACTCGTCGTGCTTCAAACCGTCATTCCGCATTTAGCGCGCGCGCAGCCTGCTTCTGGCGTTCGGCGTCGAGTCGATTGGAATACTCGTGCGAGCCACGCGTGACGCCTCGCTGGATCGGCGCAGCGGCATGGCGCAGCACGGCGTCCAGAGTACGCCCGCGACGATACACCCGGAGCGGGTCCAGTTCGATTTCGGAGCGGTTCTGCTGTCCGACGATACGCATGGCGCAAGTGTAGGCCAGCTTCGCTCGTCCGGGCAACACTCCCGGTTTGATTGTCAGGGGTCCTCGATTGGGGAGGAGCACGAGGTATACTGCGCACCGTTTATAAAAACAGGCGCGGGGGAAATCATGGAAGGAAAATTCCTGCAGGGGAAGGTTGCAGTGGTCACCGGGGCGAGCCGCGGGTTGGGCCGGGCCATGGCATTGGCGCTGGGAGAGTCGGGCGCGAGGCTGGCGCTGGTCGGCCGCAATCGCGACAAACTGGCGGAGACGCGCAAACTCGCAGCGGACATCGGTGCGGAAAGCGAAATGTTCGTGGCCGACGTGCGTGACGAGGCCCAGGTCGGCAAACTCGAGAAGGACGTTATTGCACGCTTCGGCGCAGCGCACATCCTCATCAACAATGCCGGCACGGCAGTGCGCAAGAATGTCGCCGATTTTTCTCTCGACGACTGGAATCTGGTCGTGGATACCAACCTGACCGGTGTATTCCTGGTGTCGCGCGCCTTCATTCCGCACATGAAGAAGGCCAAATGGGGCCGCATCATCAACATGACATCGATCATGGCGCATATCGGCAGCGCCGGGCGAAGCGCCTACTGTGCCTCCAAGGCCGGCTTGCTGGGCCTGACCAGGTGTCTTGCGCTGGAATTGGTCGGCGACGGAATCACGGTCGTCGCGATCAGCCCCGGATTCTACGAAACCGACCTTACCGCACCGCTGCGCGCCGATGCGCAAAAAAACGCTGCATTGATGGCCGCAACGCCGGCCGCGCGCTGGGGCAAGCCGGCGGAAATCGGCGCACTGGCGCGCTATATCTGCACCGACGCGACCTCGTTCATGACCGGCACCGACATCCTCATGGACGGTGGGTGGGTCGCGCAGTAACGTTAAAGAGGTCAACGCGCTCACCGCAGAGGACGCGGAGGACGCAGAGGAAAAACAAAGCGAGGCAAAGAAAAATTGGAATTAAAAGTAGGGGTGAATGATTGCGTACCACTATCGCCACAATTCTGCGTGGGGGATCATTGGTCAATGAATGCCTTTAACTCAAGATTGCTCTGTCTCTTGCTTTTCCTCCGCGTCCTAAAAGGGTACTCAACGCTTCGCAAGAGTATCTGCGTCCTCAGCGGTGAGAGTTGTTCTTGGAAATTGGTAGCCCTGCCGCGATGAAAATTCTTGTTCTCGGTGCCGGTGTCATCGGCGTGACCAGCGCCTGGTACCTGGCGAAGGACGGGCACGACGTGCGTGTGATCGACCGGCAACCGACCGCCGGCATGGAAGCCAGTTTTGCCAACGGCGGCCAGATCTCGGTCAGCCACGCCGAACCGTGGGCGAATCCCGGCGCGCCGGGGAAAATCTACAAATGGCTGGGTCGCGAGGATGCGCCGCTGCTCTTCCGGCTGCGCGCCGATCCGCGCCAGTGGTCCTGGGGCCTGCGCTTCCTGATCGAATGCCTGCCCGCGCGCACCCGGCGCAATACGCTGACCATCCTGCGCCTCGGGCTCTATAGCCGCGACATGCTCAAGACGCTGCGCCGCGAGACCGGTGTGCTGTATGACCATCTCGAGAACGGCATCCTGCAGATCCATACCGATGCGGCCGAATTCGAGGTGGCCCACGCGAGGGTCGAGCTGCTGCGCAGCCACGGCTGCGAAATGCAGATCAAGAGCGTGCCGGAGTGCGTCGATCTGGAGCCGGCTCTGCGCTCGACGAGGATCGGCCTCATCGGCGGGACCTATGCGCCCGACGACGAATCGGGCGACGCGCACCAGTTCACCGGCAGTCTCGCCGAGTTGTGCAAGGCAGGGGGCGTGCAATTCGGCTACGAGCATTCGATCGAATCGCTGGCCATCGCGGGCGACGCGGTTACCGGTGCGGTCGTTCGCGACCCCGAAGGCCGGCGCGAACTGATCGAGGCCGACGCATTCCTGGTGGCGCTCGGCAGCTACAGCCCTTTCCTGCTGTCGCCGGCCGGAATCAGGGTCCCGGTCTATCCGGTCAAGGGCTATTCGGTCACGGTGCCGTTGACGCAGCGCGAGGCGGCCCCTTCCATGAGCCTGAGCGACGAAAACGCCAAGGTGGCGATATCAAGGCTGGGCAACCGGCTGCGGGCCGCCGGGACGGCGGAGCTGACCGGTTACGATACTTCGCTGAACGATGCACGCTGCAACGCGATCCTGTCCCGTCTCGAGCAGCTATTCCCCGGGGCCGGGGATTATGCCGGCGCGTCGCGCTGGGCGGGATTACGGCCCGCGACACCCAGCAATGTGCCGCTCATTGGGCACACCCGCTACCGCAATCTGTTCCTGAATACCGGCCACGGGACACTGGGCTGGACGCTCGCCTGCGGTTCGGGCCGGGCCGCCGCCGATCTGATCGGCGGCCGCAGGCCTGAAGTGGAATTCCCTTTTGTCTGAAGGGCTGGATCGGCGGAAAAAGCAGCGGCAGCGTTGACGGGAGCGGCGTATACGCCTGAGAATAGCGCCTTCCGATCATTGCCCGTTGTCCGCAGATGCGTCCGTGCGCGGCGGCGGAACTCATTGTCGTTCCATTCCCTGGAAGGTTAGATCATGGCTATTTTTCTGAAGACCGGTATTTCCGCCGAGCAGGACGCCGCGGACATCGCCAAAGTGCGCAAGACGGTCGAGGACATCCTCGCCGACATCGAGAAGCGCGGCGACGCGGCGGTGCGCGAGTTGTCGAAGAAATTCGACAACTGGTCTCCCGAGAATTTCCGCATGAGCAAGGGCGAGATCGAGGACTGCGTGCGCCAGTTGCCCAAACAAGTCGTCGACGACATCAAGTTCGCGCAGGAGCAGATCCGCAATTTCGCGCAGATCCAGCGCGATGCCTTGCGTGACGTCGAAGTCGAAACGCTGCCGGGCGTGGTGCTCGGACACAAGAACATTCCG
>DATFUO010000009.1:0-2298 GCA_035260785.1 Burkholderiales bacterium | reverse complement strand
CCGCGCCCGCCTCGAATCCGCAATCGGCATGCGCCGCACCCTGCTTGGAAGGAAAACCGACGAAGCCGAGCGCCTGGTGCATGGCGAATCCGATGGTCTGCCGGGTCTGATCGTGGATCGCTATGCCGATGTGATCGTGATGCAGATTTCGAGCGCGGGCTGCAATCGCTGGCGTGACGCGATCATCGAATCGTTGCAACGGATCACCACCGCCCGCGCCGTTTACGAGCGTTCCGACGCGGACGTGCTCGAACTCGAGCGACTCGCGCCCCGAACGGGACTGGCAGCAGGCAACCTCCAGTCCCCGGTCGTGGAAATCGGGGAGAGCGGCCGACGCTTGCGGGTGGATGTATCCAAGGGCCACAAGACCGGGTTCTATCTGGACCAGCGCGACAATCGTTTGCGGGTCGGACAGCTTGCTGCAGGCAGGCACGTCCTCAATTGTTTCTGCTATACAGGGGGGTTCACGCTGCAGGCGCTGGCCCACGGTGCGGCGTCGGTGACTTCGGTGGACTCGTCGGCGGACGCATTGCAGCTGGCGCGGGAACACGTAGGCCTGAACGACCTGCCGCAGGATCGCTGCGAATGGGTCGACGCCGACGTATTCCAGTATCTTCGCAAATTGCGCGACCAGAACAGACTGTTCGATCTCATCATCCTGGATCCGCCCAAATTCGCGCCCACCGCGGCGGCCGCCGAACGAGCCGCGCGCGGCTACAAGGACATCAATCTGCTCGCCTTCAAACTGTTGCGCCCGCGCGGCCTGCTCGCCACGTTCTCTTGTTCCGGCGGTGTCTCCGCGGACCTGTTCCGCAAGATTGTCGCGGGGGCCGCACTGGATGCGGGCGCCGATGCGCAAGTCATCGATCAATTCCATGCGACACCGGACCACCCGGTATCGCTGGCCTTTCCCGAAGGCGAATATCTGAAGGGGTTATTGTGTCGTATCGGTTGAGCTACAGGGAGGTCTTGCCATGCTGAAAGGGAGCTGCCTGTGCGGGAGCGTGCACTACGAAATCGACGGTCCGCTCGACGCAGCGATGAACTGCCATTGTTCGATGTGCCGCAAGGCCCACGGCGCCGCGTTCCGCTCCCGCGCGGGAATTCGCGCGAAGGATTTCCGCTGGGTAAGCGGTGAGGAACTGATCACGTGGTTTGAATCCTCGCCGGGCAATCATCGCGGTTTCTGCAGCCGTTGCGGCTCGCCGCTGCTCAGTCGCTTCGATTCCCGCCCGGACAGGTACGGATTGCCGTTGGGATGCCTCGACACCGATCCGGGCGTGGGGCCGGCGATGCACGTTTTTGTGAGCTCGAAAGCTCCTTGGTTCGAGATTACCGACTCGCTGCCACGATTCGGGCAAGCACCGCCGCGATGACGGTTACCACCTTCGTTTTCGTACGCCACGGCGAAACCGCATGGAATGTCGAAGGCCGCATCCAGGGGCACCTCGACATTCCGTTGAACCACCTCGGCGTAGCACAAGCAGAAGCGTTGGGAAAACGCCTGGTCCGCGAACAATTCGATGCTGTTTATTCGAGCGACCTCGTTCGTGCATTTCACACCGCGCGCCCCACGGTGAGCGACCCTGATCGAGCCATCGTCAAAGATCAGCGGCTGCGCGAACGCCACCTTGGCGCGTTGCAGGGACTGACCGGTGAGGAGGCGATGGCCGGTCAGCCGGTTGCCTGGAAGGCATTCAAATCGCGCGATCCCGATCTCGAACTTGCCGGCGGCGAAACGCTCGGCGAGTTCTCGCGCCGGGTAGTCGGTTTCGTGGAAACCACGCTCGACAAGCATGCCGGCGGGCGAATACTGGCCGTTACGCATGGCGGCGTGCTGGACGCGGCCTATCGGCACGCAGCCGGCATGCCGCTCTCGGCATCGCGCAACTTCCCGATCTACAATGCATCCGTCAACGTGATTTCGCACGACAACGGGCGCTGGAAAATCGAGTCGTGGGGCGATGTCAGCCACCTGCCGCAGGAACTGGCGATGGACGATTCGTGAAACCGTAACGGGGCCGGGCCGTCACGGCTTTACGAACGGCGGCGCCCTCCCGACCAGCTTTTCCAGCATAACGAGTTCATCGTCGGTATGGTTCATGAACTCCGTCTTGTGCATCATTTTGCCGTCGGTCATCTCGGCGTAAATGACATTCGGCACGTGATGGCCGGAAACGACCAGGCGCTTTTCCGTGCGATGCTGATCCTCCAGCTCGACCGTTCCATAACACGTGCAGAAATAAGTCCGCTCCGGAGCGGCTTCCATGTAGATTCCGGTACCGCGAATGCCGGCGG
>DATFUO010000008.1:0-4600 GCA_035260785.1 Burkholderiales bacterium | reverse complement strand
GGGTGGACTTCGGCCAGTTGTTGCGCACCCCGACCTGGTACTCCATCGGGATCATGTCCTGGCCGCCGTAATGCTCGCGGAAGCCGAACGGGTTGAAGATGCCGACCGTGGTATCGCTTTCCTGCAGGATCAGTTTTCCGTAGTTCTCGACGTTCATGTCGCGCGTGCCGTTGGGCAGGCCGAAGGCCTTGCCGAGGTCGTCGAGCAACTGCACGAACCACATACCGCGCTCGGTGGTATTGACGCCGAGTTGATAGTGGCCCGGGCGGGTACAGACGTGCGTATGAACATCGACGATGAAGTCGGTACTCGCGCGAGCGACCTGGATGGCTTCACGCTTGGCCCCGACGTCGGCCGCTTCCGCTTCGCCGACTTCGAAGAACTTCATTCCGGTGACTTCGTTCGCGGCGAGCATCGCCGCCGAGAATCCAAGGGAAGACTTGATGAAATTACGCCGCGATACGCCGGCCTTCTGGGCGTAGCCATCCATCTTCTCGGATATTTTCGGTCCCATGCCCCCGGTAAGGAACAGTGAAGTGCCGACTTCGTTACCGTTGAACGGGTCATGAGGTAACTCCTCCAGACCCTTGAAGTGCTGCAGGATATTGAACTCCATTGGCGTTCTCCCCCCTTTAGGCTTGTTGATATTCCAGGCGTCTGATTGCCGTGACCTGAAAATCTTCTGGCGCCTGCGCTGACCACCACAAATATTTTGAAGAGTTTGATACTGACCCTAGCAGGATCACGCTACTCCTGCCAAAAATTCGTGTCAATTGGACCGGCCACGCCGTCGTTGCCGGACGCACTTATGTTGCAGTGCGTGCGGCGCGATCTAAAAATGCAGAGCATGCACGGCGGCGAAAGCGGCCGCGGGATGGATCATTCTTCGGCGTCCGGCTGCAACCAGTAGTTCACGGTATCCGGGTGCGCCGCCATCCAGTTGCGCACGGCGTATTGCGGCGTGAGTTTCTTCACGTTAACGAGGTAGTCCATTTCGGTCACGGCCTTGACCGATAGCGAAATGCGCTGCAACGCCTTCCATGTGTGTTTGTCGACCGTGCCGTAGAAATCCTTGTGCGCCACGAGAAATGCTTTATCGATGCCGCCCAGGAGCTGTTTCGGTTCTTGCAGGATGCGCATATTCGCGACGCGATTGAGATACTGCGGCTGGTAGAGCGGCATGACGAACCAGCGCCGCGCAGCGATATTGGCCTCGAAGTTGGCGACCCAGTCGGCCGGCATCCCGGGTACGAGCTGATAACCGACATCAGCGAGCCCGTATTCTTCCATGATTTTCTTCGAGCCGATCATCAGGCCCGAATCCGCACGCGTGCCGCGAATCTCCTTCTGCATCTTTGCCGCCACCTCGGGTTTGCGCAAATCGGCTACGCCGAGCACTTCGCCCGCGGGTACATAATCCGGCACCGACCAGTACAGCCTCGCATCGTCGAACAGTGTCGTGACCTGCACCGAACTTTCCTTATATTCTTCCCAGTAAGAAGCATGGGCGTGCGGCAGCCAGACGGCGACGAACAGGTCGATCTCTGCCTTGCCGAGCAAGGGGTAAATCTCGGCATGGCTGCCCTTCTTCACGGCGACGGTATAGCCCAGGCGTTCGAGCACGCTCTGCACGACATTGGCGGTAACCTCATAGATGGACAAGTCCACATATCCGAGGGTAACGAAGCGAGATTGCGCAGAGGCATTCGGGCAGGAAAGCAGAAAAGCGGCCAGCATACCGGCAAGCCAGCGTGTCATTGAATGCATGGATGGGTTCCTGATCGTTGCATTCGGCGGACCGGAACATGTCAGGCCCGCCGATATGCACCGCATTCTACTTCTTTCGGTTCCAGTGCTCAGGCTGCAGATCCTGCGAAATGCAACCGCGGAAGTTTCAGCGAGAAGGCGCCGTCGCCGGAAAGCGCATGGTCCACACTTGCCGCCGCGATGAACACCGGATATTCCCAGCCGTATCCGGGGGCTGTAAATGCCCACCCATTGGGAAAATGCACCCATGCTGCAGTGAGCAAGATCGGTAGCAGGAGCAGCAGCCCGTAAGGCGCGTTCTGTAGGTCCAGACCGGCATTATTTCGTACTGAGTTCATGGCTCGGCTCCTCAAGCGGCAATGGTTTCCGGGAATCCGGATTCGAATGGCAAACCGGCCTCTTCCCAGTCCTGCTTGCCCGCGGCGTAAACCGCTACATCGGTATAACCCAGTGCCGAGAGACGGTGCGCCGCGATGTGCGAATTCTGGCATTGGCGGTTGGCGCAATAGACCACGATCGGCGCGGCCTTATCGGGAAGCATCGCTGCGGCGAGCGCGTCGACCTGATCGTGCGGCAGATGCAGCGCGCCAGGCAGGTGCTTTGCGACGTAGTACTTTTCGGGCAACGCCTCGACCAGCGCGGGACCATTAGCGGACGACAGCTTGATGCGAAGTTCTTCACGACTGATGACTTTGCTCATTTCGTTCTCCTCGAAGTTGGATGACAGATAGTTGCAACTGCAATTACATAATAGTTGTCTTTAATTGCAATTGCAACTACTATGCAATTCAGGAGGCACACATGAACAAAAGCCCTGAAACCACGAAGAGTTCGGCTTGGGCGCTGTTCCTGACGGCGCATGCCGTGCTTGTCGAGGAAATTGAAGTCCGCCTGGCGGATGCGGGGTTACCCCCGCTGGCGTGGTATGACGTGCTCTGGGCGCTGGAGCGCGCGGGAGACCGGCGCTTGCGCATGCGCGAACTGGCCGACATGACCGTAATCTCGCGCAGCAATATCACGCGCCTGGTCGACCGGCTCGAAACCGCGGGACTGGTGGCGCGCGAACGCGCGCAAGAAGACGGCCGCGGTGCGTTTGCTGTATTGACGAGCGCCGGCCGGGCAATGCGAAAAAAAATGTGGCCGGTTTATTCAGCAGCCATCGGGGAATTGTTCGAAGAACATATTACCGAGCGCGACGCCGCCCAGATGAAGGACTTCTTGCGGCGCATCCTCGATGCCGTGCGCCAACCCATCCCGGAAGCGTAGTCTGCACCTGCGTCAGGTAAGCGGCAGCATCACCACTTTCTTGTACGGCGGGCGGCTGCTCAGGTTGTCGAACCAGCGCTGCAGGTTGGGCAATTCGGTTCGTTCGATCGGCAATCCCATCCAGCGCCAGATCGCGCACCCCATGGGAATGTCGCCCATGGTCAAGGTTTCGCCGACTATGTGGGTGCGGTTCTTCAGATGTGCATCCAGGTAGGCGAGTACCTCGGTGGTCTTCAGGCGCGAGTCTTCCATCGCGGCCGCGTCGCGCTGATCGGGCGGCGTGCGCACCAGATTCCAGAACAGCGGGCGGAATGTCGGCCAGAATGTCGTGTTCTGCCAGTCCATCCACTTGTCGGCCTCGGCGCGGATATTGAGATCCTCGGGCCAGAGCTTGCCGGCGCTGTGCTTGGCGGTGAGATAACGCACGATGGCGTTCGATTCCCACAGCACGAAGCCGTCTTCTTCAATTGTCGGTACCAGGCCGTTGGGATTCAGATTGCGGTACTGCTGGGTATTGACCACGCCAAAACTGCCACCGGCATCGACACGCTCGTAAGGCAGCTCCATTTCCTCGCAGCACCACATCGCCTTTTGCACGTTGACGGAATTGTTGCGCCCCCAGATCCTCAGCATCATGCCCTCCCAGGTTTACGGATTGTGTCAGCGCGGTGCGCCTGGCTCCGCCAGTGCGGCATCGATCAGACGGCGCGAAATGCTGATCTTGCTGGGCAACGCCTGCGGCAACCGGTCGGCCGTGAACCAGTCCGCCGCTTCGATTTCACCGGGTTCCGGCGTGATTTCGCCGCCCGCGTAATCGGCGTTGAAGGCGATCATCAGGGAATGCGGGAAGGGCCACGGCTGGCTGGCAAAATAGCGCACGTTGGCGACTTCGATTCCGACTTCCTCGCGCACCTCGCGCACCAGTGTCTGCTCCAGCGTCTCGCCCGGTTCGACAAATCCGGCGAGAGCGCTATACATGCCGGGTGCGAAATGCGGCGAACGCGCCAACAGAAATTCGTGCCCACGCCTCACCAGTGCCATGATGGCCGGCGCAATGCGGGGATAGTGAACCTGCCCGCAGCTCGGACATTCGCGGGCCCTCTCGTGGTTCTTAATCTGCGTGGGTGTGCCGCAGCGTCCGCAGAACTGATGGGAACGGTCCCAGTCCACGATCTGGAAGGCGCGGCCCGCCAGCGCAAACAGCGAATCGTCGATGGAACCGAACAGTGCGCGCAATCCCGACCATTGCATGCCTTGCGGCGCCGTGCTGCCTTCTTCGAACTCGCAGGCAAAGCAATGCTGCTCTCCGAGGATGCCAAGATACTGGCTGCGTTTGGGCAAAATGCCAAGTTCGCCAATGTCGCATGCAGTTGGGACAAGGGCGCCTTGAGCGTCGCGCAGGATCAGAATCTGCGCACCCTGGAATGCAAACCACAATGCGGGCCCGGTCCGGTCGGCGGGTGGCGTGACCAGCGCGGTGAACCGGTCGGGTGTGGCCAGCACCATGGCTATTTCTTCGGCATGTAGAGGTCGGTGATGCTGCCTTCGGCGATTTCGGCAGCGAACA
>DATFUO010000007.1:0-38612 GCA_035260785.1 Burkholderiales bacterium | reverse complement strand
TCAGCATGGCGGGAATGAACGAATTTCACGCGGCCGCCGCACGCGAGAACGCGCGGGTGGTTTGTTTCTAGAAACGCCGGGGCAATCCTGAAGGCGTTTTTTATCTTCGAATCCGAAGGCTCGGGAGTTGCGATCGCAATTGCTGAAGCTGCGCCTCCAACCCGTGAATCCGCTCGATCAGATTAATCGCGACGGACAATGCATTCGCGTCGAGGTCGAAATCCTCGCGCAGGCGGCTCGCGGCGCGCACGGCGATCACGCAATCGGCGGTAAAGGTCCATTGCGCCGATTCGACGTTCATGGGAACCAGCGCACCGTAATCGACCAGTTCGTGCAACAGTTCCGGCGACAGGCCCGACAGCTGCGCGAGTTCCTCGACTGAAACCCCGGTCTGTTCGTGCAGCCATTGCGCTTCGGTGAGTTCGATACTCATTTTCCATCTCCCTTCGGAAATGACGCGCGCGGATCGAATTTCGAGGCCCCCGCGAGTTCCCTGAACAGCGCCTGCTCGCGTTCGGTGGACGAAGGGGGCACGACGATCTGCACGATCGCGAACAGGTCGCCTTCGCCCTCCCGCCGTTTCGGCAAGCCGCGTTTGGCAAGCCGCAGTTTTTGCCCGGTGTTCGTTCCCGGCGGCACCTTGAGGCGCACCGGTCCGGCCAGAGTCGGCACTTCCACGCTGGCGCCGAGTGCGGCCTCCCATGGCGCGAGCGGCAGATCCAGGTACAGATCATGGCCGGTCACGCGGTAGAGCGGATGCGGCTGCAGCGCGATGGTGAGATACAGACTGCCATTGGGTCCGCCGTTGAGCCCCTTGCCGCCTTTGCCCGGTAGGCGCAGCCTCTCTGCGTCCGTGACGCCTTTCGGAATGCGCGCTTTGAACACCAGCGGTACGCGGCGCACCCGGCCCTGACCGTCGTATTCGGGCACGCTGAGATTCAGGTCCAGCTCCGTGCCGCGATAGGCATCTTCGATCGTGACGGGCGCCGTGACTTCGTAATCCTGCCCCGGGATCGGAAAAGTGCCACCGCGCGCGCCCCCGCGGTGCCGGCCGCCGCCGAGTCCGGCGAAAAGGTCCGACAGGTCGATATCGTCGAACGAGAAGTTGCCGTCGCCGAACTGCTGGCCCCAGTCCGGAGGCGGCTGGAAATCCTCTCCGGGCCGGTGGCTGCCGAGCTTGTCGTAGGCGGCCCGCGCTTGCGGGTCTTTCAAGGTTTTGTAGGCTTCGGAGACATCCTTGAATTTCTCCTCGCCCTTGGGATCCTTGGAGACGTCCGGATGGAATTTGTGGGCGAGCTTGCGATACGCCTTCTTGATGTCGTCGGCGCCGGCATCCCGTTTGACCCCGAGGATTTCGTAGTAGTCCTTGTATTTCATGGACGCATGGACAGGTGGATTAAGTCGTAGTTTCCCATGTGCTGGGCGGAGCGGGGGAAATCAAGGGGGGAGATCCGTGACGGCGTGACGGTCGTGACGCGCGGGCGTACCGGCTTCGCCATAATCGTGACGGAGTAAGAGCCCTACAGCCTTTGCGCCGTCACGCCGTCACGTTCGTCACGAATATTGCCATTTCGCTGGCAATCCCCCTCCCGATTTCCTATCCTTGCCACTTCAAAAACAGGGAGAACCCCATGGCCGCTTACATCATTGCCGAAGTCGTAGTCCACGACCCCGCCCCCTACGAGGAATATCGCAAGCTGATCGGCCCGACCCTGGCCAAGTACGGCGGCAAGTTCGTTGTCCGCGGCGGCAAGATCGACGTGCTGGAAGGCGGCTGGAATCCGCTGCGCCTCGTCGTCCTCGAATTCGAAAGCGCCGCCCGCGCCCGTCAGTGGTACGACTCCGAGGAATACAAGATCCCGAAGCAGATCCGGATGAAGGCGTCGAAGGGAAATCTGGTCCTCGTCGACGGAGTCTGACGTTCCAGAGAAAAGAGGCGAGAGGAAAGAGGAAAGAAAATTCCCTAGAGCAGTGTTTTCTTCAGCCTTTCCCCTTTAACCTTTCCTCTTTCCTCTTTCCTCTTTCCTCTTTCCTCTCGCCTCTTTTCTCTGCGATACGCGGCCGCTTTACGCGCATCGGCCGGCGGCGTATCGTCAATGACGCGCGGGTAACAAGAGGGGCAATGATTGATGCCTGCCTTTTCTCCAAGCACACAGCCTGACGATTCCGCCTCGGAAATTTCAGCACTCAAGTGCAAGACTTGCGGCAAGTCCTTTGCTCCTCCGGCCGGCCACGGGAGCGAAGCATCCGCCAGACTTGTCGACGAAGAATCCGCCCGCTGCGCCCGCCTGCGGGAAATCACGCAGCAGCGGCGGGCGCTTGCGGACAGGGCACAGGCCGGTATCGCCGGAGTGCTGGGCAGCGATACTCTGGATACGATCGACATGGTCGCTCAGCGCGAAAGCCTCACCCAACTGGATGCGGCGCTGGAAGCGCAGGCGGACGAGTTGGCCAAGGTTATGTTGCACGTGCCGGGAGAGCCGTCTCGGCCCTTCTCATGAAGGAGGAGCGATGTTTCCGAGAATTGCCGGTATCGCATTCGCTGTTCTGCTCTCTTGGAGCTGCGCGTCCGCTACGGCGGACGAGACCATCAAAATTGCAATTCTGACGGGATTGAGTGGTACCAACGCGTTGTACGGAGAAGGCCAGGTCAATTCGTTTTACGCGGCTGCCGACATCATCAACGCCCGCGGAGGCATCCTCGGCGGCCGGAAACTGGAAATCGTTGCGATGGACGCCAAGAACGATCCGCAGGATGCATTGATACAATTCAAGCGCGCGATCGACAATGACATCCGCTTCATCGCCGCTACGGTCTCGAGTCGCGTTCATGCCCTGACCGATGCGATCTCCAAGCACAACGCGCGCAATCCGGACCAGCGTGTTCTGCTGCTGAATTTCAACGCGCTCGATCCCGCCCTCACGGAGGCGAAATGCAGCTTCTGGCATTTTCGCTTCGAGCCGCATTCGGACATGCAGCTCGGCGCGATGGTCGAGTACATGTCAGCCCAGCGTTCGATCCATAAGGTCTATCTGATCAACCAGGACTATGCGTTCGGGCAGGGCGTCGCAAAAACTTCACGCGAACTGCTCGCCGCCAGGCGGCCCGACATCCAGTTCGTCGGGGATGAGCTGATCCCATTGGCCAAGGTGAAGGACTTCGCCCCCTACATTTCGAAAATACGCGCGTCCGGCGCGGACAGCGTGCTGACCGGCAACTGGGGAGCCGATCTCTCGCTGTTGATGAAAGCGAGCAACGAGACGGCATTCAACGCCCATTTCTACACGTTGCTTGCGGCCGGGTTCGGGACGCCGGCGGCGATCGGTGCCGCGGGCGCGGAGAAGATGAAGACGATCTACTCCTGGCATCTGAACGCGGCCGACGGAGAGTGGGAGCGCAGGATCCTGGACGCGCAGGCGAAGTACAAGACCAATCTCGACCTCGCCTACATGCCGGCCTACCGCACGGTAGAGATGCTGGCCAACGCGATCGGCAGGGCGGGGACCACCGACCCGATAAAGGTGGCGTACGCCCTCGAAGGGATGCACTTGAGCGGACCAACCGGCGAGATCTGGATGCGGGCCGAGGATCATCAGCTTATTGCGCCGATTTTGGTGATGAGCTTCGTCAAGGCCGGCCAGCAGGGCGCGCGGCACGACATCGAAGGTACGGGTTATGGCTGGAAAACCGATGTCGTCTTCAATGCCAAGGATGTGGTGCCGCCTGTGCGATGTGCAATGGAACGGCCGCGATGAAGCGGTCGGAATGTGACGATGTGGCGGGCGGAAGGCGGACCGACTAGGCGGTGTGCACTCTCTTTCACCTCACGGCGTAACCGCGCCCCTCGAGACAGGCGTCCAGCGCGCGTTCATAGGCCGCGGGTCCTGTCTCCGGATTGCGATGGGTACGCAGGTCCGGATCATAGCCGGACGCATGGACGGCCCACTTGTTGCACTCGTACTGATCGTTCGCCTGCTGTTGCGGACTTTGACCCTTGCCGGGATAGGCATAAGACTGCGCCGCGGACGCCGGGGCTGCATTGGAATTCATCGGCGGCAGGGCATTGACCGGCCCGAGTTCAATGACGCCGTTGGACGGCGTCTGGGCTACGACATTTCCAGATTGTGCGGCCGCGATGGCGTAGCTCGGTGGACTCCGTACATAGTCCGGCGGGCTCTGCGCATAGACGGTGGGGCCGGGGCCGTAGTAATAGTAGGGTCCCGGATCCGCCCAGGACCGTGAATAGTAGAAAGGAAGTGTCAGGGCCGCGCCGAGAGCAGCGCCCCACCAGAAATAGCGCCCGCCGCCGTGACCGTGCCAGCCGCCACCATGGGCTTGCGCGTTCGTCGCCACCAGGCTCAATAACGCAAGGGCAATCAAGGTCTTTCTCACGGCCATCCTCCTTCCTTCTGCGACAGGAACAACTTAAAGCTTAACGCAGGCGTGCCGGCTTCCGTGGACAAAATTCCTCGTGATTCGGCGGAAAGGTCTGTTCCGTAAGCAATCCGTAACCCGCCCTGTGCCAGTCTGATGCCTCCGAGCGGGCGGCGGATACCAAGGCATCGCAACGCAAAGGAGCGACCTATGTGGGGCATGAACATTCTGATGAAACTGCTTGATTCGCTGCCGCGACCGGCGCGAGTGGCGGCGTTTTTTCTCGTCCTGATCGTATCGATCTATCTTGCGCTGGTGCCGCAGTTCGTCAACGGCTTCGTCTATTTCAAGGACGGAAAAGGCGGAAAACTGCCCTATCGGGGGGGTGAAATCGTGGTGGCGGCCAATGGTCACGACTATAAAAATATGTGATCAATGAAAGCGGTTATTTCTCGGTGCCGATGATCTCGAAACTGCCGAAGGAATTGCGGCTCGGATTCATCCACAAGGACACCGGCGGGCGCTATGACGTTGACCTGTCGTTCAAGCGGATAACCGGACCCGGAGAACTCGAATTCGAGGTGAAATTCGATCCGCCCTCGGTCAATGTGGTCGCGGGCGAATTCACGGACGCCGGCCGGACGGGACGCAGCCTGGCTTCGCTATTGGGAGGCATCGCGTACGCGGATGCGGCGGAACTCAAACTGCCCGAGGGAACGATTCGGCTGGAAAAGGCCCAGGCCGGGGAAATAAAGCAGGAAGTGGTCAACATCGTCGCGCGCGAGGCGAAGAAGCCCGGGGCTACGCTGAACAGCAGCACGGAATTTACCTGGGCGAACGGGTTTCCCTATACCGTCAAGATCAGCATCGTCGACGCCATCGAAAGAAAATTTGGGTTCCGAGTCCCCGACGAGCATTGGCAGACCTTCCGGACCATCGGCGAAGTCGTCGACTATACGCAAAAACGCGTTGCGCTCGACAAATTCAAATCGTCCGAGGGCGTGAGCTGGCCCGAGTATCAGAACCAGATTTCCAAACAAGCGCCACTGTTCCAGAAATGACGGTCAGGCTGAGGCCCGGCGGACGATCGGGTGGCCGAAGAAAATTAATTGCGATTCTGACGGTCCGGTTAGCGCGCACATGCCAGGCGTCGCCCCTCTGTACCCGTATTCAGGATCATCTTCCTGGCGGTCAGTTCCTCGATCGTATACGTGCTGTCCTGTTTGGAGCCGACCAGTTGCAGGGCTGAACCGGACACCTTGAAGGTGAGCGCGAGCGATTGTCCATCCGTCGTGGCTACGCCGAGCGTTCCGTCCGGCTGGAAGTTGTACTGGCTGGTGCGTCCCGAAATGACATCGCGGCAGGACCACTGGCCCAGGATCGGGCTGGCAGGCTCGTCCCTCGGTAGCATTGCGACTGCCGCAGCCTCGGGGGCTTTTGCGTCGCCTGCGCTGGCGGGTGCCTGGGCGGGTTGAACGGATTGAGGGACGTGCTCAAGGTCTTGCGGGACGGCCTGCGGCGCAGGAGGCTTGTTGGCGGGAGGCGACGCAGTGTGCTTCGCCCACCACACCCCAAGGCCGATCGCGACGATGGCGACAGCGATCCACTTTCCCCACACCTCGAGAAAAGCCGGCTCCGGCTCGTCATGCGCTTCGACCGGTGCGCCGGCCACGCGAATCGCCAGCGAAGCATCGTAGGCGGCACGCTGGCTGGCGTTGGAAAGGGTTTCCTTCGCCTGCTGCAGCAGCACCTGTTTATTGGGATCGCGCATGGTGGCGCCGCTGAGCTCCGCGTGGCGCAGCGTGTAGGCCGCCTCAATCTCCGCGACTGAAGCATTCGGTTCGACGCCGAGAATCTGATAAAGAGTCTTCTTCATGGCCGTCGGAAGGACGATTGCCAAATCATGCGACTTTGCGTTGCCGAGTGCAATTCGATCTTCGTTGGGTTCACTCACCCGATGTATCTGTGCGTGATCCGGTCGCCGCCACACCATCGCTGACGGGCGCCCTGGACCTTGGCGGTGCCCGAGCCTTTCGATTCGTAAGCCATTTGTAACCGTCATGGTGCGATCCTGCCGCAATGGCCTCGCGAAATTTCGATTCCGGGCCCGCAAAAAAAGATGTTTCGTGAATTGGGGTCGAAAACGGATAATTGAATCCGGAGCACGCAGGTTCACCTCATACGGGCGCTGAAATGTCAGAACCTTATTATCCGGCACGCATGCCGATGCGCATTCAGGCGCGCCCGGGTTCCGCCGCCGAAAAAAGGTATTTCAGCCAGAGCGCGCTTCCCCATGCCTGGCCGATGCCGAAGGCAATCGCGCGCGGCATCAGCCCCGACCCGCTCGAAGATCTGATATTCCATGGCGGAAAGATCGTGCCCCGGATGGAATTTCAAAATGTCTATCTGGGCGGCATCGCGTCCTGGAAGCAGAGCGATGTCAGCTCCATCGACAACGCAATCCATCTCGCCATGTGCGACCGGCGCCTCAATAACGTGATGGCGCAGTATTTCCACGGTACCGCACTTTCCTGCGACATGCGCGTATCGTTCGTCCTCGACGACGTCCGGCCCCGCCGGCTCGACGAACCCGGCATACAGGCGATCGTCGCCAGCCTTTACGACGGCAAGCTGATCAAGAGGATGGACCTCGATACGGCGATTTTCAATCTGATCCTGCCGTCAGGCAGCGTCCTGAAACTGGGCGGTTCGTCTTCGACCGATGGCCTCGGCGGATTTCACGGCTCGCTGCACATCAGGCGCGGCGGTAAAAAAATCACGCTTTATTACTCGGCGAGTGTCTACTCCGAGATCCAGGCCAGTGGCAGGGAAAACGGAATCGCTGTTTTCAATAAACCATGGAAGAACGTTGTAGGTACGCTTTATCACGAGATCAACGAGTTTCGCACCGATGCGGACGTGAACGACGCGATCGAGAAAGACAATAACGACTTCCTCGGGTGGAGTTCCCGCGCTGGCCACGAAGTGGGCGACCAGCCGATATTTGCGGCCGCCGATCTGAAGCAGGTGTTCAAGGAGGTCAAGGCCGCGGTAGCAAGGAAGCGCATTCCGGTTCAGTTCATGTATTCCAATGCGGTGCACGGCGCGGAAGGGCCCATCGCGCGACCGCATGCCTGATCGTTCGGGGAAATTCTCGTGATTGGCCGGATTCGACGATGGACTATAGAGCTGGCCGTTGCAATTGATTCTGCGGTCAGGAAATGTTCATTTCTTCACATGCGGAGGGCAATATGAACGCAGACAGATCGAGAAAAACCAGTTCTACTCAATCGGTGCGGCCACCGGGACACGGACGCAGGGAACGGGGGCTCGACGCCGTTGCCCGGGTGGCGGAAGGCTTCGGCAGATTCGGGCGCATGTTCCCGGAACTGGCCCCCGCGCGCTACGGCGATACGCTTCAGGAAGACGAAGCCCTCATGCGCGCCATCGCCGAGACGATGATCAAGCAAGATGCCGGTGCACCGATCGACGAAGCCGAGCCTGTCGATGAGAATCCTGACATTCCCGCCGGCTATACCTACTTCGGACAGTTCATCGACCACGACATTACGTTCGATACTGCGTCGAGCCTGGACCGCGACAACGATCCCGCCGCCGTGGAAGATTTCAGGACTGCCCGGCTGGATCTCGACAGTGTTTACGGGCGCGGACCGATCGATCAGCCGTATCTCTACAATCCCGACTTCACAATCAAGCTCGGTGCAGACAGGACCCCTGCCTATCTGAATCCCGCGAGGCGTTTCGACGTCCAGCGCGCACCGGCCGACATCAGCGGCGAAACCGGGGCAGCGGAATGCGCACGCGCCATCATTGGCGATCCCCGCAATGACGAAAACAGCATTGTTGTCCAGATACACGCGCTTTGGCAGCGCGTGCACAATAAGGTCATGGCGGAACTTGCCAGGCCAACGGACTTGCGCGGACAGATCACGGGCAAGGAAGCATTTGATACCGCTCAGCGCCAGGTCCGGTGGCACTATCAGTGGGTGGTCCTGCACGATTTCCTGCGCCGGATCGTCGGCGACAGGATGTTTGGCGCCGTCTTCAACAAGGGCAAGCCGGACCTGCAGTTCTATCGACCCGACGATGCGCGCTATCCGTACATGCCCGTGGAATTTTCGGTTGCGGCCTATCGCTTCGGGCATTCCATGGTTCGGCCCAGCTATTCCCTCAGCGCGATGATCCCGCATCAGGTCGTTGCGCCGCCGGACAATTTGAAGCGCCTGCCGATTTTCGCGATGCCATTCAGTTGCAACGATGTGAAGAGTCTTAATGGATTCCGGCCGCTGATCGAATCCTGGGGAATCGACTGGAGCTTCTTCCTGCCCGGAATTCAGAACAGAAATCCGCCGTTCAACAAGAAACCGTTCAGCGACTTCGTCCGGCCGCAGCCGGCTTATCGCATCGACACGCAACTGGTCGATCCGCTCGCAAACCTGCCTGACCATCGCGGCGAGACCAAGCCCGGGCGCAAGTCTCTGCCGGCACTCAACCTCATGCGCGGCGTGGCCCTCGGGTTGCCAAGCGGCCAGGAGGTGGCGCGGCGCATGGGCATCGAGCCGCTGACAGATAAAGAGCTCTGGCACGATGCCGGTAACCTCACCGATGATGCGGCGATTCAGAAGCGCCGGAAGTTATTCGCCGACAACCGCGAACAACTGCACGAAAACGCGCCACTCTGGTTCTACATACTTCGCGAGGCGGAACTGGCGAATCGGCGGGAAACCGAGTTCGAGGATGAAGACAAGAAAAAGAAAAAGCAAAAGCTCGGCGGCAGTCATCTGGGCGAAGTCGGAGGGCGCATCGTGGCGGAGGTGTTGATCGGTCTGGTTGTGCATGACAACCAATCCTATCTCGTGCAGCACCCGCGCTGGGTGCCGACCCTCCCCGCGGCCGGTGGTGCTGCGAAATTCGAGCTCGCGGATATCGTGCGCTACGTGGATGGGTGACTGTCTTCGCCAGCAGGAAGAAATGCGGGCGGTATGGGTCCGGCGATTTTCCGGAGGGGCGCGATCAGCTGAAAAAGAGGAAAGATCAAAGAGGAAAGAGGAAAGAGACAAGAAAAAGCAAGAACTGCAGGACATAGGCCTTCCACGGGCCTTTTCTCTTCCAGCTTGTCTCTCGCCCTTAGATTGGCCGCCCCGCCGCCTGAATCTTGCCCTTCAGTGCCAGGACCATCTCGTCGACGGCAATCAGGAAATCTTCGTGGCCCTTGCCGGTCTGCTCCAGCATCCAGGCATGCGGAATGGTGACCTCCATCGAGAGGACCTGGAAGCGGTTGTAGGCGATGCGCAACTGATGCGTTTCGCGGGTTGCGAACACAGGCAGCCCGGCGTCGATCTCGACAATGTAGCGCAGAGGGTCGAGTTGCCGGCGCTGAATAACGGTCCTGATACTTGCCTGTGCCTGCACCAGTGCCGTCTGATAACCGACCGAGTCGTAGGCGGCCGTGATGACAGGGGTGTCGCCTGGTTCAGGCACGTTGCACCAGGCGCGTGGCGGCGATGATCGGTTCGCGCCTGATCGGCTCGGGAGGCAGTTCCTTCATTCTCTCGAGGGCCCTGGCGAAGAGGTCGCGCACTTCGCCGCCGATCGTGGCGGCGACGGAGCGGCGGTCATTTCCTTTCTTGCTGTCGCAAAAGGATTTTACGAGGCCATAAGATTCCATAACTTCGCGATCGTTGCCGGTGGCCAGCGCGCTGATCTCCGCGGGAAATACGGTCTGGCTGCTGCCGGATTCCATCAGCGTTCTGAGGGTACTGGTCAGCGTGCTGCGCACTTCGGTTCGAGTCCTGAATTGCTTGAAAAGCATGGCCCATTTCTCATTGCTCATTTTCGACCTCGACAGACATCCATGAAGAACTGCGGCCTGGCGGACGTGTTGCGATCCGCCGGGGAAAATGGTTCGACCGGCCTATTTGTTTCTGCCGCGGGACACCGGGCTTTTATTCGGCCCGTTGGGAACGCGGATACCCTGGCGGTAGATGGTTCCCTGCGCGAACTCGACCTTGCGTTCCTGTTTGCCGTCTTTCGACGATGCTACAACGTGCGATTCGATGTCCTTGCGGACTTCCGGTGCAGGCCGATCAGGGTTTGCGTTGCGCGGGAGGGGTGAGAGGGTATTTTCGGGATTTTCCTTCGGGCCGGCACTCATGCGGATCTCCGTGGAGCCCTGGGCAGGGCAGTCTGCCGCGCCGGAGGGGCCGGACGCGACGCGCGGCACGACCAGTATGGACCTCATTCCCGCGCCCGGATGCTTATATTTTGGGAAGGACGGATCCGGGCGGTACCGACACCGGCATTGGCTGCCGAGGTTCGCCGGGTTTGGCTGGACCATGACCCGGGAGTCGTCGTGATTTGGCGACATAAAATCATCGAGGGGACCCTGCAAGATCGCGGCATGCGGTTTAAAATCGACCGTGAAATTGTCCGATGACGGGAAAGCGACAAATGGGCATCGAAGTGACGCGACAGTCGGCCTCATGCGGTGCGCTCATCCGCGGGCTCGACCTTGCCCGAGACCTCACCCCCGGCGAGGTGGCGGATATTCGTTCCGCATGGCTGAAGCACCAGGTGGTTGCGTTTCCGGACCAGCCGATGAAGATTGCGGACATCGAGCGCTTTGCCACGTACATGGGACCGAACGGCGAAGACCCTTACATCGAGGCGATCGCCGGGCATCCGCGCGTGGTGCAGGTCAAGCGCGAGCCCGATGAAACGACGCCGATCTTTGCAGAAACCTGGCACTCCGACTGGAGCTTCCTGAAGCGCCCGCCCGCGGCGACCGTGCTCTACGGCAACATCATTCCGCCCATCGGCGGCGACACCCTGTTTTCAAATCAGCAGGCCGCGTGGGATGGACTGCCGGGTTCGATGAAGGCGTTGCTGAAGAACAAGATGGCGATCCACTCGGCGCGCAAGGGTTATGCGAAGCAGGGCACGTACGGCGAGCGCGACAAGGGACGATCGATGGCGATCAAGTACGGCGACTCGGCATTGAAGACCCAGCTACATCCGCTCGCGCGACCGCATACCGAAACCGGGCGCCTCGCACTCTACGTCAGTCCTGGCTACACCATCGGCATCGACGGCATTCCCGACGACGAAGCCATTCCCATTCTGAATGAGCTGTATGCCCATCAGGCCAGGCCGGAATATGTCTATCGCCACAAGTGGGCGCAGGGCATGCTGATCATGTGGGACAACCGCAGCGTGATTCATGCTGCCACCGGCGGTTACGAAGGGCATCGCCGGCTGCTGCACAGGATCACGGTGGCGGACAGAACTTTGCATTGAGACCGAGGCGTTCCTTCGCCGCTCCAGCCCTAACAATGTGCCGGCGCTGAGAACCTAGCGCACCGGTGGCGGTCGTAAAGGCAGTGACGGCCTTTCTAACATCGCGCGATAAAATCATGAAATCCATTTTTTTCCTTTTCGTTGTGACACTGAACCTGGTTCTGCTGCCGCCCGCCATCGCGGGCAATCCGTGGGAAAGCGGCGGGACGCTTGAGACCTGTCTCGATGCGATGCTCAAGGAGCGCCCGGGCGTGGTGACGGGATGGCAGCAAAGCGGCGGCGGCGAGATGACGCCTTACGTAATCAGCGTCCTGAATCCGGAAGGCACCAATGCCGAGGCATTCTGCGACCCGGCCAATCCTGCGAACTTCCAATTCAAGAACAAGATCGGGCTGTTTCGCTACTCGATGTATCAGCGGGCGACCGTCGCGGAGGCAAAGGCCCGTGCATCGGCGCCGGAGATTTTCACGGGACCGGTCAGGATCACCACCATGGAGTTGTCGGTCGGCCTGAGCGGCGGGCCCATGTACAAATACCAGATGTTCCTTCCCAGCAACCACAAGGCGACCGTCGAGATCGACGCTATCACGGGCAGATTGAACAAGGCGGAGGTGAATTAAGTTCATTATTCGCGACCAATCGATACCCCCCCACATGCCTTTCGTCAACCAAGGAGTAATTCGAATGACAAGATGGTTCCGTTTCGTGATCGCGATTCTTGCCGCCTGCATTTCTCTCGGCACCGGCGCCGCCGCGTATGCCGCCGACAAACTTGAAGGTATCCCGCTGGAATGGAAGCCGACTTCGCCGATGTCCGAGAGGGCGCCGGTCGACCTTAAAGAACTCGAAGGCATCAAGCTGCAGATCGATGCTTTTACCGACCGGCGCGAGGATCCCGCCTCTATCGGCCGCAATACGAACAAGGTGCCATTTCGCAAGGTCACCACGAACGAGGATGTCGCGCGCTTCGTGACGTATCAGGTCAAATCGCTCATGTCCGGTCTGGGGCTGAAGGTGGTGGAAAGCGGGGGGGATGTGATCCTGAAGGGCGAGATCAGGAAATTCTTCGCCGAGGATGCCAGCCGCTATAACGCTGAAGTCGAGGTGCAGGTCACGTTCACCGATGCGAATGGAAGGATTCTGTGGGTGGTCGCGACCAGCGGGTCGTCGAGTCGCTTTGGCATTTCGTACAAGGCGGCTAACTACTACGAAGTGCTGAGCGATGCACTGATTGGCGCGGTACATGAACTGGTTCACAACCCCGGCTTCCGCAAATCGTTGACCGAAAAATAAGCTTTGACCTTGCGCGGCGGAGCGCGTATAACGGCGAAGCAGAATTCTCAAGCGTTGAGTTTGCTGGTCCGCAGTAGCCCCGTGCAACGGTACTCCTCAGATCTCCTTAATTTCACCTCTTGATGTTCTCGCTTTCGGGCGAATTGCCCATTCACTACAGTTAAGGAAGATTTCAAATGGCTTCAGGTACCGTTAAGTGGTTCAACGACGCAAAAGGTTTCGGTTTCATCACCCCGGATGACGGCGGCAAGGATTTGTTTGCCCACTTCTCCGCGATCCAGGGCAACGGCTTCAAGTCGCTGCAGGAAAACCAGAAGGTGACGTTCGACAAGACCACTGGCCCCAAGGGCGATCAGGCATCCAACATTCAACCTGCGTAAGCAGGGGGGATCAGCGCTGATCGAAAAAAAGCCCGGGCAACCGGGCTTTATTCATTTCCCGTCCTGTGTGCGGCACCTGTTCGGCCGGCAATCCGCGCGCCCACCGGTCCGGGCCGCTTATTTTTGTGCTTCCCACCCGGGCAGACTCGCGGCTTTCATGTCGAATTCCTGGTTCTTCGGCATCGACGGCGCCCTGAGTTCTCCCTCTACCCGCTGAAATGTTTCGGCCAGCTTGAAGCTGATTCTGGCGAGGTTCTCCGGATTGGATTTGATCTGCGCGGCGGCGTCCGTCGTAACGACGTTGCGGCAGACCAGTTCGATGTAAATTTTCGCTGCAAGATCGCGCACAGGATCTGCAGGCCGTACGATAGCCGGAGCTGCCATGACGGTTCCAATCGGATATGTGTTTAGACTCTTATGGTACTCGCAACGGTCGTGGGGCAGGTTGAAACGAGCGGGAGCCCCCGGCCGACGATCCCGAAACTCCGGACGATTCGACGGTTTTGCGGGCCCGCACAGTGCATTGCAAACGGCTGCCATGGGGCGTGTAAAAAAACGGCCGCACATCTCTGCGCGGCCGCCATTGCACTGGATGCTTGAAGCTCAGGCCAGCGGACGATGGCCCATGCGTTGATGAAACTGTGCCTTCCAGTACAGGTCGAAGATCGTCTTCTGTTCAGGAGACAGAACACCTTCGAAAGCCCGCGTGTCCTGGGCGACCTTCTGCAACTGGTCCGCGCGATCGCGCATGGCCTGCGACAGCTTGTCCAGCCTTGTAGCCGTATCGACCTCGGTGCGCGCTTCGCGCTTGTGCGAGCGATGCTCTTCCAACTTCACCGCTTTTTCCTTCGCAAGTGAAATCGCGCTGTCCGCGTAAACCTGCCAGGCGGATTTCTGCTCGTCTTTCAGGTTGAGTTTTTGCGCGAGTGTGTCGAGGTTGCGATGCGTGTGCGCCACCGGATCGAATTGCCGGTGTTGTGCATGCTTGCCCGGGGGCGGGCTGTTCGGCGCTTCGTCGGCCGCCATTGCGAAGCCCGAAGCGGCGAGCAGGCTCATTGCGAGAACGCCGCTGCGCAGAGTGAACGTCTTGCTCATTGTGATCTCCTGTATAGAGTTGGTGCCGCAGTCGGAATGCCGGAAGGGTCCGGGAAGTTCTTTTCCGATTGCCGCTGATTCCTCAACGCTAGGTCTACAGGGAGGGTTTGCGTTGCAATGTAACGTAGTGAAACGAAGGGCTGTGACGAACGTGACGGTCGTGACGATCATCACGGCCGTCACGATCATCACGATCATCACGGCCGTCACGATTACTTGATCGCGCCGCCCGGAAAACGATCCATGTTCTGGCGATCGAACATCCATCCCGGGTATTCCGGCGGCAATCGGCTCGCTTCGTCCAGGGATTTCAGTTCGGTTTCGGATAATTTCAGATCGACGGCGGCAATGTTGTCGGCGAGTTGTTGCTTTGTTTTCGCGCCGACGATAATGCTGGCGACCGCCGGCTGACGCAGCAGCCAGGCCAATGCGACCCGTGCAACGGAAACGCCATGCGCGCCGGCAATCGGCCGCATCGCTTCAACGCAGCGGAAGGCGCGCGGGCGATCGACAGGCGGGAAATCGAAGTTGGTGCGCCTTGCGCCGTCCGGCCCCTTGTCATTCTCGGCGAACTTTCCAGACAGGAGTCCGCCTGCCAGCGGACTCCACACCAGGATGCCCAATCCCTGATCCAGCGCAACCGGTACGATTTCGCGTTCAAGGTCCCGTCCGGCCAGCGAGTAGTACGACTGAATGCTCTCGAACCGGTTCCAGCCTCGATACTGCGAAATTGAAACCGCCTTCATGATCTGCCATGCGGCATGGTTGCTCAGTCCTATATAACGCACTTTACCGGAACGGATCAGATCTTCGAGTGCGCGCAGCGTTTCCTCCAGCGGCGTTGCCAGATCCTGTCCGTGGATCTGGTAAAGATCGATGTGATCCAGTTGCAGGCGACGCAGGCTGGCATTCACTCCGTCCATGATGTGCCCGCGCGACAGGCCGACCTGGTTCGGTCCCGGACCCATGCGGATGCGAACCTTGGTGGCGATGACCAGTTCCTCGCGCGGCAATTTGAGATTCTTCAGCGCCTGGCCGACCAGTCCCTCCGAGTCTCCTTCCGAGTAGACGTCTGCGGTATCGATGAAATTGACGCCCGCTTCGACCACCGTCTTGATCTGGCCCTCGACTTCCGCAAGGCCGAGCTGCCCGATCGGCTGCCAGCGCCCCTTGCCGCCATAAGTCATGGTACCAAGGCAGATTTCCGAAACGAGCAGGCCGGAACGGCCGAGAAGGCGGTAGCGCATGGGACCTCCGTGAAGATTTTTGAACGGGTTAACTGCGTAGCGTAGCAAACTACGACGAAGGAAAGTAAGGCAGGACTCGGCACGGAGGGCTCAGGACTCAGGCAGATGCTGTTTCACCCGGTCTGTCATCGTTGCAACTCGACGGATTGGCTATTCTCCTTTACGGAGTCCGGCGTCCCAAGCCCTCGCCTCCGCATGCCAGTGCCCATCGTGCCTATAATGCCAACGCATGACACAATATAAAAACATTTGGGGGCGTATGAACACGTTCGCAGTCATCCTGACAAGCATATTCCTGGCCGTTGCTGCCGTCGTTCCCGCCGATGCGGCGGATTTGCTTCCGGTGTGGGCCTATCCGGTTAATCCTCCCGGACTCAAACCCGCAGCCGACGACGGCTCGTTGAAGCACGTACCCGGCAGCGCAGCCGCATACACGCTGACGCAGATTCGCGATCTGTTCAGTCCGCCAGACTGGCATCCCGACAATCATCCGTCGATGCCCGATGTCGTCGGACGCGGCAACAAGCCGGGTCAGTTCGCGTGCGGATTTTGTCATCTGCCCAACGGCCTTGGGCGCCCGGAGAACTCCAGCCTCGCGGGGCTTCCCGCCGCGTACATCGCGCAGCAGGTGGCGGACTTCAGGAGCGGTGCCAGAAAGAGTTCGGAGCCCGCGAGCCTGCCGATCAATCTGATGATTTCCGTCGCGAAACTGGTCAGCGAGGAAGACACGAAGGTCGCCGCCGAATATTTCGCATCGCTGAAACCGGCGCCGTGGATCCGCGTTGTCGAAACCGCAACGGTGCCGAAAACCAAAGTCGGCGGCTGGATGCTGATTGCGAACGACAGCGGCGGCATGGAACCGATCGGCCAGCGCATCATCGAAATGCCGGAAAATCTCGAACGCACCGAGCTGCGCGACTCGGCTTCGGGTTTTATCGCCTATGCCCCGGTCGGAAGCATCCGCAAAGGCGAGGCGTTGATCACGAACGGCGCGGGCAAAACTACGCCGTGCGCGATCTGCCATGGCGCGGAACTGAAGGGGCTCGGTCCGGTGCCAGCACTGGCCGGCCGTTCCCCGAGCTATATCGTGCGCCAGCTCTATGATATCCGGCACGGTGTGCGCAACGGGCAATGGACGGAACTGATGAAGAGCGTCGTCGCGGGATTGACCGAAGAAGACATGGTGGCGATTGCCGCCTATACCGCGTCGCTTGCGCCGTGAAACACGTAGGCCATGGTCATATAAATTCCCGGATATGTCATACAAAACAGTCCTCGCGGCCCCTTTAAGGCCTTTGACCGATTACGGACAAAAGGGTATAAGGGAGCCGCAGGAATCTCCAAGCGCTGATATTGCTGGTCGGTCGTAGCCCCGTTCTGACGGTACTCCTCAGATCTCCTTAATTTCTCCTCTTGGTCTGCCGCCTTCTGGCGAAAGCCTCTATTACTAATTTTTTCAAGGACGAATAAAGATGGCCTCAGGTACCGTTAAGTGGTTCAACGACGCAAAGGGTTTTGGCTTCATTACCCCGGATGACGGCGGCAAGGATTTGTTTGCCCATTTCTCCGCGATCCAGGGTAACGGCTTCAAGTCGCTCAAGGAAAACCAGAAGGTGACCTTCGACAAGACGACCGGACCCAAGGGAGATCAGGCGTCGAATATCCGCCCCGCCTGAACGGGACGCGAACGCAGGGCTCGGGACCGGGGATTCAGGACTCGGATCCGGGAAAAAAGCCCGGGATTTCCCGGGCTTTTTTATTTTCCGCTTCGTCCCTCCGGATAACCTGGTCGCGTGGAAATACCAAGCGCCCGGAACGGCGACCCAGTCGTTGGGCTTCCTATCGAGGGTTGCCGCGCTTGGCCGCGATCGACGGCATGGACTTTCACGGGTAACTGAGGAACCGGCCCAGGTGGAAAACGTGACGGTACTGTTAACCGGTCCATCGGCGCACAGCGCGGCGCTTGCGACAACAAAGCAGGCGCTGCCGGCAGACTCAATACGCTGCCACGAGAACGCCGACTATCGTCACCGCAAGGATGATACCGGCGAGAATCCGCATTTCCAGATCGCGCCACATCCGCACCATGAAGTTGGTAGGCTGAGGTGACGCGATCAGCCTGGTGTGATCTTTGTTTTCCGGCTCGGTCAGGCGCTTGAGCGCCGCCGAGGAATCGAGTAGGCGCGATACGGCCAGTCGAGTATTCGAATCGACGATGATGATCTGCGCCTTGGCGGCGCCCGCTCGTGTGCCGGCATCGACCGCCGGAAGGGTCGAAGTGCCGTCCCCGGCGGGTAATTTTTCCGTCTTGTCGTCCGTGCGTGCCGCACCGGAGCGCCGGTCGTTGCGTTGCGTCGGGGCGGTATCTGTGCGCTGAACACCAAGTTCGTTCAGGCACGCGCGCAAGTCGGCCGCGAACTGGTGCGCGTCCTGATAGCGCTCGCCGGCATCCTTTTCGAGCGCCTTGGCAACCACAAGGTCCAGCATTGCGGGAACCTGTCGATTGATGCGGCTTGGCGGCGCCGGGCGCAACTGCGAGACGTTGTACATGATCTCCGTCGCGTCGTTGCCCGCGAAAAGCCGCGTGTCGGTAAGCAATTCGTACAGCACGGTGCCAAGGGAGAATATGTCGGAGCGCTGGTCCACCGGCCGACCGGCCACTTGCTCCGGCGACATATAGCGCGGCGTGCCCATCATCAGCCCGGTCTGCGTCTTGAGGTCCGATGAGCGCATGCGTGCGATGCCGAAGTCCATGATCTTCACGCGCCCGCCGCCGACGAGCATGATGTTGGGCGGCTTGATGTCGCGGTGGACCACGCCGCGGTCATGGGCGAATGCCAATGCGTCCGCAACCTGTTCGACGATTGTGAGCGCTTCCGTCACCGAATACCGGCGCGTCGCCGCCTGGGCACCGAGATCGACGCCTTCGAGCAACTCCATTGCCATGTAGACCACTTCACCTTCGCGGCCGACGTCGTAGATGGTTACGATGCCGGGATGGCCGAGCTTGCCGGCTGCTCTGGCTTCCTGGGTGAAGCGTGCTTCGTATTCCCTGCGGTCCGAGTCGTCAGCCGGCACGAATACGGTCTTGATGGCGAGTTGACGGTCGAGCACGGGGTCTTCGGCCCGGTAAACGACGCCCATCGCGCCGCGTCCGAGTTCCCCCAGAATCTTGTAGCGGCCGAGCTGCGTCATGTCGCTCATCGCAGCAGCCAATCCCGCAGGCGGCGCGGCATGCTGCGTTCGCCGCCCGGCGCGAAGGCGTACGTTATGGTCGCGGATCTGCCGGCCTGCAGGTCGACGCTGGTGCGAAAGGGGATTTCGCCTTTCTTCCTGAGTTCAATGGTGTGCAGGCCGGGTTCGACCCGCAGGCTAGCCAGCGGCGGGCTTTTTCCCCTCGCGATGCCGTCCACGAAAATGTCGCCATCCGGATAGACGTCGAAGGCGAGCGTGGCCGGCTGGCCGGCACGCAACTCGCGGCGGATGCTGTCGCGGAAATACACCACCGTTGCCAGGATGCCGATCAACACTATTGCGCCCACAGCCGCGAGGATTTTGCGGCGACGAAGCGCGGAGGCCGGATCCGGGGAAAATAATTCATGGGTGCGCACATTCGCGTCGGTGAAGATGCCGGCCGGCCGGATGGAAACCGCGCGCGCCGGGGCGGATTGGGCGAGGGCCTCACGGAACGAACGCGACACGAACAGGCGCGAAGGCCCGGCAAAATGCGCGATGGCCGACGCGGTGCCCACGGCATCGCCTATCAAGCCCTGGTGTCCGCTCGCGTCCGGGGCGAGGCGGATGGCGCCATGGTTGATCGCCACTGCCATCGAAACGCCGGCGGCCGACGCACTCATGCAGCGTTGGGCAATGTCGAGCGCGGCAGCCGGGTTGTCCAGCACGGCGAGCGCCATGCCGTCCGGCGCGTCGAGAACGATGCGGATGCGTTCAGGGATGCGTATCAGCGCCACCGCGAGTGCGGATTCGAGCTGTGCGCGCAATCGTGCCTGCTCCGGCACCGGCCGGCGCGCGAACTCCGTAATGCGGATGAACACGAAGCTGGCCAGCGTAGGCAATGAGCCGGGGACGTTCAATTTTATAATTCGAGGGGCTTGGTATCGTCGGATTTTACACGCAGCGACGACGGCGCGCCGCCGTACAATGAGTCCCGGGATATGGAGTTCAGACAGCGAAGGAGGAAAACATGACAGACGACAAGATCAGCCGCCGTACTTTCATCAGGCAGGCGGGGCGGGCGGCTCTGGCGGCGGCAGGCGGCATGACCCTGGCCGAAGGCCGTGCCGAAGAACATCGCGTGCCGTTTTCCTCCGGCACGGCGGCGCCGCATCTCAAAGCGCCGGCCAACGCCTGCGATTGTCACATGCACTTCTACGATGATCGATTTCCCGCGGCAGCGAATGCGACCCTGCGGCCGCCGAATTCGACCGTCGACGACTACCGGAAGTTGCAGCATCGCATCGGCACGTCGCGTACCGTCATCGTCACGCCGTCGACTTACGGCACGGACAACCGGCCGTCGCTCGAGGCCGCGGCAAAACTCGGATCGAGCGCGCGCGTAGTGGCGGTGGTCGACGACACGGTGACGGATGCCGAGCTCAAGCGCCTCGCTGGTCTCGGCGTACGCGGCATCCGTTTCAATCTCGTGCAGAAGGGAGCGACTTCGCTGGAAATGGTGGAGCCACTGTCCAGGCGCGTGCACGATCTCGGCTGGCATGTGCAGATCCACATGCTGGGCGACCAGATCGTGCAGATCGAGGATCTGCTGCTGCGCCTGCCGACCCCGATCGTATTCGACCACCTCGGGCGCGTTCCGCAACCCGAGGGCATCGAACATCCGTCGTTTCGCGTCGTTCTCGGGCTGGTCGACAAGGGGCGGGCGTGGGTGAAGGTGTCGGGTGCCTACCACGATACGAAGGTCGGGCCGCCGGGTTATTCGGATACCAGCGCGGTAGGCAGGGCCTTCGTCAAGGCGGCTCCGGAACGCATGATCTGGGGCAGCGACTGGCCGCATCCGACGGTAAAGGATATCGCCAGCAAACCCGACGACGCCGTCCTGTTCGACCTGTTGGCCGACTGGGCGCCGGATGCACGTACCTTGCGCAAGGTGCTGGTCGAGAATCCGGCGGCACTGTACGGGTTCGAATGAGGCGGGAGACGCAGGACCGACGCACCCGGAACCGCGCAAGCGCAAAACCCGCGCCGTTTTTCCATGGCACGAGAGCGCAATCGGAAGCTAAAGTTTATTATTGCGATCCCGATCGAAAGTTGAGGCGCTAGCCGGGGGTAATCGCTTGAGAATGAAATTGTTGACGACCGGAATGACGTTCATTGCCGGGGTCTGTGCGCTGGTTCTGCAATTCGCCGCACAGGATGCAATGTCCGCGGATCTGCTTGCCCAGGCAAAGCAACTCGCGGTTCCGGCACGGGTCTATCCTGAATTGACAATCATCAATAACCAGGTTGCCGCACTGATCACGCACCTGGAGGCAAATACCAGTCAGCTAAAAGAGTATCGCAAGGCCCGCATCCGCGCCACCGACAGGCGCTACTCCGCGCTGACCCGGGAGTTCAATCAATCGCGCAGCCGTTTGAGTGAAATTGCGCGCAAGCTGGACAAGGCCCCCTCGCTCGATGTGAACCGGTTTTCGGCCCCTTCAGGCGGCGACCGGGGCAGTTCATCGTCCGACGTCCGCGAGCGTGCCATGGCCGGAGAAAACAGAAAGTACGATCAGGCCAAGGCGTCGCTGAAGCAATGCCTGAAGGCCCTCTCCGATCACTACGATCAGCAACTGCGCGAAATCGCCAAACTCAGATAGGCAGATCGGGCCGGGTCATTGGGGGCGGGCGGCCGTTGACCATCCGCCGTTCGGCATTGACCGAATTACTTCTCTTCGCGGATCGCCTCGACCGAAATGACAAGGCGCACTTCGTCGCTGACCATCGACAAATATTTATCCAGCCCGAAGTCCGATCGTTTCAGGGTCGCCTGCAAATCGCCGCCGCAAACGAAGCGATCCAGCACCAGGATTTTGACCTGCCTGCAGACGAAATGATCGGCGATCAGATGAACCGGCCTGGTTACGCCATGGATCATCAGGTCACCGTCGAATTCCGACGGCACGCCATCCCTGAATTGCACCGCGTGCCCGGCGAAGCGGGCGGTCTTGTAGCGGGCCACGTTGAAGAACATTTCGTCGATGAGCACGGCATCGAGCTTCTTCACGCCGGTATCGATCGAGCGCGGATCGAGGTCCACGGTGAATTCCGCGGTCTGCTGGTCGGCATCCAGCGTAGCGCTTCCCTTGTTGATGCCCATCCGGCCGCGTACCGAGGAAACGCCGGTGTGTACCACGGCGAAATGCGCAAACGTATGGTCGGGATCTATCCTGTAACGATCGGCCGCCGCCGCATGGCCGCCGGCAAGCGCAGCGAAAATAAAGCCCATCACGACCGGGACAAGTTTCATCACCACCTCCGTATATCCAAGTTGTCGAACCCGGGCGTCGACCGGCGGCCGGGCCATTGCGTTTCCCACATTATCGCCAACTCACGGCATGTCGCGCCATCGAATGATTTTCGCCGGGCGCCGGCCGGACTGTTAACATCGCCAGGCCGGGCCTGCACCGGAGCGAGCCTGACCCCATTGCGGAGAAAAGCCATGCATCCTAAAGCGAAGTACGTTTTTACCGCCAGTCTCGACGTGGATCCTGCCAGGGAGGATTTGTTCAACGAACTTTACGACACCGAGCACGTGCCTTTCCTGCTCAAAGTGCCGGGCGTGCTGGCGGTGACCCGCGTGAGGTCCGAGCCGGGCGCCACGATGAGGATAGACGGACAACGCAAGGCACTGGTGGCCGAAGGCGAGCCCAAATACAGCGCCATTTACGAACTGGAAAGCGCCGACGTCCTGCTGAGCGACAACTGGGCTGAAGCCGTGGACCGGGGTCGCTGGCCGAAGGAAATTCGCCCTTACATCCGTGCGCGGCGGCATACGCTCAAAAAAGTCATGCCCTGACTGATGCTGTCGCCGGACAGCGATCCGACGGCGATGCAAATTACTGACGGGACGGAAACGAACGAGGACGCGGGGCTCCAGGCTGATTGAAAATCAGGGTTAATGTACGCGTGCTTTAGCGGATGGCCGCGTCCCAACGTGGGAGAAGCCCATGGCAAGGCAAGTCCTTATCATTCACGGCTGGAGCGATACATCGCGATCGTTCCATGCGCTTGCGTCTTTTCTGGCCGCCCACGGCTACGCGCCCAAGCTGCTCTGGCTGGGCGACTACATTTCCCGGGACGACGATGTGCGCGTCGAGGATGTCGGCAAGCGCATGAGCGAAGTGATTGCCGACATGTCGAAGTCAGGCGAGCTGGATAAGTCCTTCGATGTCATCGTTCACAGCACCGGCGGCCTGGTGGTGCGCGAATGGGTGACATCCTGGTACAAGGGCAGCGCGCAACAGTGCCCGATGAAACGCCTGGTGATGCTCGCACCGGCAAACTACGGTTCGAAACTCGCGGCGACCGGAAAGAGTTTTCTCGGAAGGATCGTCAAGGGGTACGACAACTGGTTCCAGAGCGGCAAGGCGATGCTCAACGACCTGGAACTGTCCAGCCCGTTCCAGTGGGCGCTTGTTCAGCGCGATGTCCTGCAGATGCCGGGTGCAGATGCGAACAGGTACTACGGCGAGGATCGGGTCTGGCCATTCGTGATCGTCGGTACGCATCCCTACGCCAGCGCGCTGCGGCAGATCGTCAATGAGGATGGCAGCGATGGAACGGTCCGGGTCTGCGCCGCCAACCTCAATGCGCGCGGCGTCACCTTCGATTTCCGCGAGGCCGACATGAAGAAACTTGTCACGATCTGGGATTCGCGGCTGGAAGCGGACGTGCCCCTCGCGGTGCTTCCCACCAGGACACACGGGTCCATTACCGACCCGGATCGGACGGACAGGGACAACCAGGAGAAAATACAGGAAACCGCTGACGAAAAGCAGCAGTTGGGCCGGTTGATTCTGCAGGCGCTCGGATGCGCGGACTTCGATGAATATCGATCCATCCAGGCCGCGTGGGACGCGGTCTGTGAACAGACTGCTGCCCGGCACCTGAATGCGCAGGCGGACGATGCCGATTATTTTCATCAATACCTGCAGATGAACGCCTGCGTCGTCGACGACCAGGGGTATCCGGTCGACGATTATTTCCTGGAGTTTTTCTCCAGTGAAACCAAGCGCAATGACGACGCCAACGTCTACCTGCACAGGAGCGTGCTCGAAGACGTCAAGAAGAACAGCCAATTCGACTACCTGCGGAACCTGTACTTCGACCGGACGGACCTTGTGGAGAATTACTACAAGATGCTGCCAGCCGGCACGGAACCGGTGCTGTACATGTCGATCTCTGCCGCTTCCCCGGGGAAGAACATCAACTATTTCGAGCGCGAGAAAATCGGCGCCGAGCAGCGAGTGCCGATCCACCTGGAAGGAGACCAGGCCAGGCGCTGGCTCAGACGCAACACCACGCACTTCGTGCAGATCATCATTCCGCGCATGCCGAATGCAGGCGTATTCAGACTGACGAATTTTCCGCAGGCGAAGTAAGACGGGATAAAAACGAAAAGGTGAAAGTGCGGACTAAAGGCGCCTTTGTTACTTCGCCTTTTTATTGGGCGCCGGTTTCGCCGGTTGCGTTGATGGGATTGCGCGCTCCGGGGTCTGCACGGCGATGGTGAGCTCGCTCATTTGCGCGAAGGCCTCGTTATCCTGTGGAACGGGAAACGGCGAAGCCGCGCCGATCGCGCGCCGCGCTTCCTGGTCGAAACGCTCGACGCCGGAAACCCTCGCGGGTATGACGAACATGACCTCACCGGAGCGGCGCAACTGAATCTGGAATTCCGATACATAATTGCCGCCGTCTCTCCACCTGAGCTGCTGGGCAACGTGCTGCCGGATCAGCGCCTCATAAACCTTGCGAATCGCTGCATTGTCGTCGAGCCCTGTCAACTCACCTTTCCTCGCCATCTGTTCGTACAGGCGCACCGGCAGGTTGCTGTCGCCCAGGCCCTGGTAAGGGGTCAGGCGCGTGGCGATGGGTTTGCGCGCCGTGGCCAGGCGGGGGCCGGACGCCGGAACAGAGGGATCCGGCCTGTCCGTCGGAATGACGACAGGCGCATCGAGTTGTTTTTTGCGCGCGGCGATCGTGTCCTGCTCCTGGCGGCGCATGCGTTCCTGGCGTTCGAAGGCGATTTCCGGCGTGGCAGCCGCGTCCGCCCGGGCGACGCCGGTACGCTGTTTGAGGAGGGCCGCCTCGGATATCCGGGCGCTCGGAATGTATTGCGCCGATATCGCGAAATTCAGGTTTTGCGAATCTTTTGCGACCAGCGTCGTGATGCCGACCAGCCGCCCCTGATCGTCGAACAGGCCGCCTCCGCTCGATCCCGCCGAGATGGGCGCCGTGGTCTGTATCAGCTTTACGCCGCCGCTTGCCTCCCTGAAGCCGGAGACGATGCCATTGCTGATGGTCAATTCCATGCCGCGCGGCGAGCCGATCGCGAAGACCGTTTCCCCGATGTGCAGCGTATCGGTCGCGGCGATTTCCACCGGCTTGTCGAAACCGGGCTTCATCTGGGCAAGGTCGAGTTCGCACAAGTCCTTTCCTTTTTCGAAACTCACCAGCAGCACGCGCTCGATTATCCTGTCCTCACGCCGGGATACGACAAAATTCTTGCCGCGTTCCAGGACATGGCAGTTGGTAACGAATCGGCCGGGAGCGATCAGGACCGCAGAGCCCTGCGCGACGACATCCAGCACGCCCGGTTCGTCGCCCGAGACGATGAGCATGTAGATTGCATTGCGGTTCTTCGCGAAGACTTCGGCCGCGCTCAGTGCCAGCGCAGCGGAGCTGAAGGTAACGAGGACCGCGACAAGGCACAGTCGGGCGGTGAAACGGCGCATGATCAATGGGGAAGGCAGTCCGGACGAGAGGGCAGGGTATTCTACTCAAGTTCGCCGCCATCGACGCGAATTCAGATTTCGACGACCAGAGCGGGGTCGAAGCAGCGGTTTTCGGTGACTGCGCGCAGCGGTGTGTCCGCGGACCGCGGTTCGCGCCAGTTCGACGTCCGGTAACCCATCGGGTTAGCGAGCACGCGCGTGCCGTGGACGGTGAAATCGAAGCTGTCGTGCGTATGCCCGTGCAACCACAGGACCGATTTTCCCATCAGCCGGGTCAGGTCGGACACGAACGCCGCATTGACGGGGCTGTCACCCCATCGTGGATGCACACTGCCGGGATGCGGAGCGTGGTGCGTGATGACTACGGTCTTGCCGGCGAAGGGCCTATCCAGTCCAGCCTGCAGGAAGGCTATCGCGTCGCGATGCAGGTCGATTGTTTGCTGTGGCGTCAGGAAGCCGCCTCCCATGCGTATTTTACGGAAGTCGACTACGTACCGCAGGCATTCTGCGATGATCCGGTCCAGTTTCTGCCGGCCGAGCAACGCAAAATCGGTCCAGAGCGTGCTGCCCAGGAAACGCACGCCATCGATGGTCACTTCGTCATTGTCCAGCAGTCGCACGTTTGTACTGCGGCGCGCGCGCGCCTTCAATCCCGCGGCGGCTGTGTGAAGGTCGGCGTCGTAGTATTCGTGATTGCCCGGCACGTAAAGCACGGCCTGGTCCGGAAAGGTCTCCTCGGCCCAGTCGAAGGCCCGCGTCCCGTTGTCGATGTCGCCCGCCAGGACGACCACATCGGCCACGCTGGCCGGCAGCACGAACGGCGGATGCCGGTGAGAATGTTCCAGGTGCAGATCGGAGAGAAGCTGGATTTTCATTTCGTCGGGTCAGGCCGCGGGCAAGCCGGTCACGCATTCTAGAATGTCCCGCTGCGCTTGAGCGGTTCGCGGACTTCCGGAGGGAGGGAAACTGGCAGACAATTCCGTACCGGGATTACCGGGCAGAGTCTGCCGGCGCGGAAAATGTTCCGCGTTTCGATTTGCCATACCATACTGGTGGCGTGAGGCTGGAAGCCGTCGTCGCCGAGCGCCGCCCACCCTCCCTTGCGTGCAGGCGCGGCGGGATCAATGGAGAGATGCCAGTGAGAGCGTTGTGGCCGCGCAAGCGCCAATTGATGGCCCCGATTTTTGTGGCCTGCCTTGCGGCGGGAGGAATCGTCGTCTGCGTCAATGCGGCGGCGGAGCCCACCAGCGCACCGGCGTTTGTCGATCTCACGCCCGAGGAAAAAAAATGGCTCACGGCACATCCGGTCATTCGGATCGGCGCCGAAACCAACTATGCGCCTTACGAATTCCAGGATAGCCGCGGCCGTTTCGTAGGCGTCGTCGCCGACTACCTGGACATCATCCGCTACAAGCTCGGGACCCGTTTCCAGGTGAACCAGCTCCCGGATTTCGGTACCGTGGAAAACAAGCTGCGCAAAAAGGAACTCGACGTCGTCCTCGCGGTGGCGAGTTCGTCGGACCGGGAGGAGTTCCTCAATTTCACCAAACCCTACCTTCACTACGTCAACGTCATCGTCACCCGCGACGACTACAGTTTCGTAACCGGCCTGAAGGATTTCCAGGAAAACCGGGTCGCGGTCGTCGAGGGACACTCGTCCAAGCAGCTCACGGCGCGGGTGTACCCGAACTTCAACGTGACCGCCTATCCCGACCTGCTGGACGGCCTGATGGCGGTATCGACCGGCAAAACCGACGGGCTGGTGGACGATATTTTTCCGATCGTATATACGATCCGATACCGGCAGATCAGCAATCTGAAAATTGCCACCGCGGTCGAAAAGGCGTTGCAGCCGCAGGGCTTCTCCGTCGGCGTACGCAAGGACTGGCCGGAATTGGTGGGCATCCTGGACAAGGTGCTGCTCACCATCGGCCATGAAGAGCAGCGGGAGATTTCGCAGAAATGGCTCTCGGTTCGCTATGAGGACAAGGTCGACTACCGGGCCATCTGGACTGCCGTGGCGGTGTTCTCGACCATTCTGCTGGCCGGCGTGTTCCACATCCGTCAGCTCAGCGTGCAGCGCAAAGCCCTGCTTGCCGCACGTGCCGAAGCGGAAGCCGCGAACCGGTCGAAGGATCAGTTCCTTGCCAACATGAGCCATGAGTTGCGCACGCCGTTGCACGCCATCCTCGGTTATGCGGATCTGGTGCGCGGCGGTGCGATGCCGGAACCATCCCGCCAGGAGGCGCTTGCCACGATTGCCAGCAGCGGTCGGCACCTGCTCTCGCTGATCAACGACCTGCTCGACCTGTCGCGCATCCGCTCCGGCCATCTGGAACTCAATCCCGCACCCGTTCGACTCACCCCCTTGTTCGAGGAAATCGCGGCCATGGTCCGGGTCGAGGCGTACCGCAAGGGACTGAATTTTTTCCTGGATGCGCCCGCCGGTCTGCCGGAAATAGTCGAGGCCGACGGCAAACGCCTGCGCCAGATTCTGCTCAACCTGCTCGGCAACGCGATCAAGTTCACCGACTCGGGAGGCGTTACGCTGGGCGTGCAGTGCGTGCCGGCGGACGATGGCAAAGTCGAACTGCGCGTGTCGGTGCAGGATACCGGAGTCGGGATCTCGGCAAAGGATACGATCCGCATTTTTGCGCCATTCGAACAGGCGGAGGAGGGACAGAAGCAGGAATCGGGCGTCGGGCTCGGGCTTGCCATCACCCGGGAACTCGCACGCCTGATGGGGGGAGAAGTCGGGGTGGACAGCCAGCCGGGGCGAGGGAGCCAGTTCCGATTCAGGGTGAAGCTGCCGCTGGTTCAGGCATGGCAGGATGCGGTCCCGGCGAGCGATCCCGTCATCGGCTATTGGGGCCCGCGCCGGTCCATTCTTGTGGTGGACGACCAGGAGGAGAATCGCCGGCTCCTTCAACAACTGCTGGAGCGGCTGGGGTTCGATGTGATGCTCGCTGGCAGCGGAAAGGAAGCGGTGGCGAGCGCCCTCACAGACCGTCCCGATCTGATCGTGATGGACCTGCGGATGCCGGGAATGGACGGGATCGAGGCGGCACACGCCATTCTCGGCACGCGCGGACTGGAAAATATTTTCATTGTCGCCGCTTCCGCCAGCAGCGCGGACCTCGAGCGTGCGGAAGCGGATCCGCGGACCTTCGTGACCTGTCTGCGCAAACCGTTTCAGACCAGGGATCTGCTCGACGCGATCCAGCGTCCCCTTGATTTGATCTGGCGCTACGCCGATGCGGAGGCGGCGGCAGACAACGCTACCGCTCACGCGCAGGCTCATGTCATAGCCCCCCCTCGTGCCGCGCTGGAGGAACTGCTCGAGTTGGCCCGGATGGGAAAACTGGTGCGCGTCGAACAGATTGCGCTGGAGCTCGATAAGGCTAGTCCGAGTTACAGCCCGTTCAGCCGGCGACTGTATGCGTTGGCTCGCGGCTTCGAGGAGGAGCGCCTGGTTGCCATGCTGGAGGATTGCATCGGAGCTACGCGCGATGACATTGTCAGCTGAACGCCGCGGCGCGACGTTGTTGATTGTCGACGACAAGCCGCAGAACCTGCGGCTGATATCCGACTTTCTTGCCGAGCAGGGTTTCGATCTGATGCTCACCCGCAGCGGTGCGCAGGCACTCGGGAAGATCGATCTGGCCATGCCGGACCTGGTCCTGCTCGACGTCACCATGCCGGGCATGGACGGCTTCGAAGTCTGCCGCCGGCTCAAAAGCACTGCGCGCACCGCGGCCGTGCCGGTGATCTTCATGACCGCGCTGGACGATACCGCCCACAAAGTCGAGGGCTTCAGGCTCGGCGCGGTGGATTACATCACCAAGCCGATTCAGCGCGAGGAGCTGCTGGCGCGAATACAACATCACCTGAAGTTGCACAGCCTGCAAAAGGAATTGCTTTCCAAGAGCGAGGACCTGGCGCAGAAAAATGCGGAACTGGAGGCCTATGCCCACACCATCGCGCACAGCCTGAAGACGCCTCTGGCCGCCGCCAGCCGCTTTCTTGAGATCCTGCACAAATTCAAATCCGACGATCTTGGCGCCGAGCAGCGGCACCTGGTGCAGCAGGCGTTCGGCGCGCTGGCCATGACGGGCGATGCCATCGATGCGTTGCTTTTGCTGTCCACAGTGGCGCAACAAAGTGTGGAACTGCAGCCGCTGGAAATGGGCGCCCTGGTCGCGCAGGTCTTGAGCCAGCTCGCGGACCTGCAGGCGCGCACGCACGCCAGTCTCAAGTTACCGAAGGCCTGGCCGCCTTCGCTGGGCTATGCGCCGTGGGTGGGAGAAGTGTGGCTGAACCTGCTGAGTAACGCGCTCAAATACGGCGGTTCACCGCCCCGTATCGAACTGGGCGGCACGCCGGACGGGGCGCATGTGCGCTTCTGGGTTCGGGATAACGGGCAGACATTGTCGGAGCAGGAACGCAAGCGCGTCTTCATTCCATTCACCCGCTTGCACAAGGAACGTGCCGCAGGGCACGGCCTCGGACTGGCTACCGTCCAGCGTATCGTCTCGAAACTGGGAGGCAACGTCGGCGTCAGCGCCGGATCGCATGGGGGGAATGAGTTTTTCTTTGCCTTACCGGCGGCGCCGAACGGCGGACTAAAACGATGAAAATCCTTCACGCCGACGACCATTCCATGTTCCGCGAGGGGCTGGGATTTTTTCTCAGGCTGCTCGATGCCCAGGTCGTGCCGCTCGAGGCCGGCAATCTGCGCTCGACGCTGGACAAGCTTGCGCTGGAGTCGCCGGTCGACCTGCTGCTGCTCGATCTGGAGATGCCGGGCATGAACGGACTCGAAGGCTTCCACGCCATACGCAGGCGTTACCCGGATCTGCCGATCGTGATCGTTTCAGGCGTCAACGACGCGCGCATCATCCGCACGCTCATCGACGGCGGCGCGCGCGGTTACATTCCGAAGCTTGCCGGCAGCGAGCAACTGATGGAGGCCCTGCGCCGCATTCTGCAGGGCGAAATCTACCTGCCCGACTCGCTGTTTATACCGGCTCCCCTTTCCGTGGCCGACGGCGACAAAGCGTCGCCCCTGACCACCCGACAGCAGGAGATTCTTCCGTTGCTGGCCGAAGGCATGCCCAACAAACTGATCGCGGATACGCTGGGGGTCACGGAAGGGACCATCAAGCAACATTTGAAGGATTTGTTCCGGCGCCTCGGCGCGAGCAACCGCACTCAGGCGGTCAAAGAAGCGCGCCGCAAGGGGTTGCTGCAAAGGTAAGTCAATGTTCTGAGCACAGACGCGCAGGGCCGATAACGCGATCCTGTACCGGCCGGGCCGCCGGTGGGGACCCAAAAAAAAGAAGGCAGGTCGCCCTGCCTTCCCTTGTTTGCCTGCCTGAACCGGATTGATATGCGGGTTCAGTTACTGCGCTGGCTTGGCTGCCGGTGCCTTCTTTTTCTTCTTGGCGGCCTTCTTTTCGCTGTCCACGGCACGAGCCGGTTTGGTCGAGGCGCCGCCGGATTTCACGGAACCGTCGTCGACCGCGCGGGCCGGTTTGTTCGAGGCGCCGCCCGACTTCACTGCACCGTCGTCGAGCGCACGGCCCGGCTTGTCCGAAGCGCCGGCTGATTTCACGGAACCGTCATCGATTGCACGGGCCGGTTTGTTCGAGGCACCACCCGACTTGACTGCGCTGTCGTCGAGCGCACGGGCCGGTTTGGTCGAGGGGCCACCTGACTTGACGTCGTCGGCCGAGTAGCTCGGCAGCGACAGCATCAGAATGCTGGCTGCGGCCAGCGCGGGAATCAATATACGCATGCAAATCTCCTTAGTCATTGGTCTACCGTTGCCTGCCGGCAGTTATGGAACAGGGCCGTCACGGTTGATTCTTGTGCGAAGCCCGGAAGCAGGCGTTCTTCCGGACGCAATACTCTCAACAATCCGTGGGCACCGCCATTCCGCATTCGGGGCAAGGGCTATAACTTTGGTGATAAGTCGCGGACCGGGATTGCGGCAGAAGACGGCGATCTGGCCAAATTCCCGTCAGAACTTGCCCAGGTGCAAGCCCGCGTCCACGAGGATCGACTCGCCGGTGACCAGGTCGGCGCCCTCGATCAGCCAGAGCGCGACCTCGGCCACGTCGCCGGGACTTGCGGCCTTTGCCAGCGGCACGGTCTTCTCGTAATTGGACTTGAATCTGGCGTATTCCTCTTTGCTGAATCGTTCGAGATGCCAGCGCGTTTCGATCAGGCCCGGACAAACCGCATTGACTCGAATTTCCGGCGCGAGGGAACGAGCCAGCGCAAGCGTCATCGCATTCAGCGCGCCCTTGGAGGCGACATAGGCGGTCGATGACCCAATGCCCATGACGCCGGATATGGAGGAGATGTTCACGATCGCGCCTTTGCCTTGTTTTTTCATCGCAGGCACGCAGGCGCGGATCATCTGATAGGGGCCGATGACATTTACCGCATAGATGCGCTGGAAATCTGCCGCGTCGAGGCCGTCAAGATCGCTGGCAGCGGCGAATTTGGTAATGCCGGCGTTGTTGATCAACGCATCGATGCGCCCCCACTTGTCGAGCGCGCCCCTGGCGAGTGCGCGGCAGTCGGCGTCCTGGCCTACGTCGCCTTTGATCATGATCGCTTCCGTGCCGGCGGATTTGCAGGCGTCCACGGTTTGCCTCGCGTCCTGTTCGCTCTTGGTGTAGTTGACGACGACGCTGCAGCCCTTGCCTGCGAGCTGAATCGCACAAGCTGCGCCGGTGCCGGTAGCCGAGCCGGTGACGATGCAAACTGCTCCTTCGAGCTTCATGGTTCTTCCCCCTGAGGATCGTGACGAACGCCGGATAAGGACCCCTTTGGCGCCAGCGCTGCTGCATTCGCCGCGTATTATCCCCGAGCCGTGCCGGTCCCGCACTTCGGGCTTGGCAAAAAGCAAAGGCCCGCAACGCGGGCCTTTCTATCTTTGCAAATGCCTTGTGTTGCCGGCGTCACTTCACCGTATAGCCGCGTCCTTCCAGGCACGCGCCGATCGCCCTCATATAGTCCGGATCCATTTGTCCGCCGGCATTCGCAGGATCGTAACCGGTCTGGCTCACCGCCCAACTGTTGCATTCGCCGCGATCGCGGTTTTGCTGGTCGGCGTTCTGCCCCTGGCGGGGGTAAATGAACAACTGGTTGCCGCTGGCTTGCGCCACCGTCGCGGGCGAAACCGCGGGTATGGAAGGCGGGGCGCTCGCGCCCGGCACGGGGGCGATTTGTTGAACGCCATTAGCGACCGGACCCAGTTCAGTAACCGCGTTGTCGGGGGAAACCGGCGTTCCCGGCGGCGGTGCCATCGCAATCGTGCCCGCTGGCGGCGCGACCACGGTGTAACCCTGCGGACCAGGCGCATAGTAGACGTCATTGGCGTAATAGTACGGATAGGGTCCCACCCAGACCCGGGTATAAAACGACGGCAGAAACGGAACCATGACACCAAATGGCGGGCGCACCACGACGTAAGCATTGCGCACCGTCCGATACCAGATGCCACCGGAGAAATAGAATTGTTGTCCGCCGTGCACTAGCAGGTGCGGGTGCGGTGGCAGCATGCCGAACTGGTGCCCAATCGGCGGATAATAATGATCATGGTGGTAGCGCGAATCGCGGAATTCCTCGCGGCGGAATTCGTGCTCGCGGAATTCATGCGCTCGATATTCACGCTCGCGATAGCCGCGCTCGTCGGCGTGGACGGGACGAGGGATTCCCGCCACGCACGACAGCGCAAGCAAGGCTGCGATTGCAGCCCGTACACTGAATGCTCGAGTGGATGACGCGGTTTGGTTGGAGGACATGACTGGCTCCTGTGATGTTGCTCAGCGCGGGGTCACGGCGACGTTCACCCGCAACTGGTTGCCCGGGTCGTACGGCAGCCGGGACGAGAAGCGCTGGCCGCCGTATTCGTATGTCACCATATAGCCGGTAGTAACGGCCTGAAAGTTGTCCACCTGGCGGCAGCGCTGCACCGGCGCCGTGGTTGTGACCGTGGCGTTGGCGTTGTTCTGGTTGGCGACTGCGTCGCCGGCGACGGCGCCCACGCCGGCACCGACTGCGGCGCCTGCTATCCGGCCGTTGCCGCGGCCGACCTGGGCGCCCAGCAATCCGCCTGCGACACCGCCGATGATGGCGCCGAGATAGTTGCGTTGCTGCGGCGCAGCCTGGGTCACCTGCTGCGTTTCGGTCCAGCACTGCTGCGTCGGGTGATTTACCTGTTCCGTAATCGGCGCGACCCCGACTACGTTGGCTGTTGCCTCGAATGCGTGAGCGTTGACCTGGGTAACCGCCAGCACGGATGCGACGGCTATCGATATCTTTTTTATGAACTTATCCCTCCTGGCTTGAGTGCAGACTCGAATACTGCTGTGGGCTTTAACGCATTGGAAGGGGGCCGGTTGATTGAATTTTGTAACGTAGTGTCAGAAACCAGGTGACCGAGGCGAGAGTCGAGATTGACCGCGATTCGCTCTCCGGCATTGGGATTTTCCGTTTAACCTTTTCTCTTTCCTCTCGCCTCTCGCTTCATCTGCATTTCAGGCACAATCCCGCCCGGTGAGGAGCGAACAACAAAATAACAACGACGTGATGCACGGCGGGGTGGATTCCCCTTATGCGTGGACACGGCTGGTGCTGGCGCTGATGCTGTCGACCATCGGCGGCGTCGGCATGTGGTCGGTGGTCGTGGCGCTGCCGGCGGTGCAGGCCGAGTTCGGGGTTGCGCGCGCGGATGCTTCGCTTCCCTACACGCTGACAATGTTGGGCTTCGGCGTCGGCGGCATTGTTCTGGGCCGCATGACGGATCGTTTCGGAATCCTGCCGCCGCTCATCGTCGGGATCCTCTGTCTCACGCTCGGGTATGCCGCGGCCGCGTCGGCTTCGACGCTCTGGCAATACTCGATCGCCCACGGACTGCTCATCGGTTTCGGCAGTTCGGCGACTTTCTCACCTTTGCTTGCCGATATGTCGCACTGGTTCGTCCGCAGGCGCGGTATCGCCGTGGCCATCATCGCCAGCGGAAACTACCTCGCCGGCACCCTGTGGCCATCGATCGTTCAGCATTTCATCGAGACGAGCGGATGGCGGCAGACTTTTTTCGGCATCTCGATCTTCTGCGCCGCCACCATGCTGCCGCTGGTGCTCGCCCTGCGCCGGCGGGCGCCGGCGGTCCATGATTCCACATCCCTGTCGGCGCGTGACTCGGCCATGCGCAGCCGTCCGCTGGGACTGTCGCCGCTGGCCTTGCAGAACCTGCTGATCATCGCGGGCGTAGGCTGCTGTGTTGCGATGTCCATGCCGCAGGTGCATCTGGTCGCCTACTGCTCGGATCTCGGTTATGGTGCCGCGCGCGGGGCACAGATGCTGTCGCTTCTGCTCGGATGCGGCATCGTCAGCCGCCTTATCTTCGGCTGGATCTCCGACCGCATCGGCGGATTGCGCACGCTGATGATCGGATCGGGCATGCAGTGCTTCGCGCTAATACTGTTCCTGCCGTTCGACGGGCTCGCGTCGCTATACGTGATCTCGGCCTTGTTCGGCCTGTTCCAGGGGGGCATCGTGCCGTCTTACGCGATGATCATCCGCGAGTACTTCTCTCCGAAAGAGGCCGGCGCGCGCATCGGCATCGTGATTACGGCAACGATGGTGGGCATGGCGCTGGGCGGCTGGATGTCAGGGGTGATATTCGACTTGGCGGGTTCGTACCGGATGGCGTTCCTCAATGGCATCGCGTGGAACCTCGTGAACATGGCCATCGCAGTGCTGCTGCTGAGCAGAAGCAGGAGACAGAGAAGGGCCGTGGCTGGAGCATAGTGTCCGGTGACGTGCGCGAAAGCAATGAACTGGTGGTGACCGGGGCCAGGGGCAATCCACAATGGAGGAAAAGACATGACCACATCAAGATCGCGCCGCCGCTTTCTCGCGGCCGCTTCCGCATCGACCGCGTTCGTCTGCGCCGGTGTTCCCTTGCGTGTGCGGGCGCAGAACACGATCGCGTTGCGCGTCTCCTCGTCGCTTACCGCCGACCAGAATTCCGCGCATTACATCTGGTACCAGCGTTTCGCCGCCAGTTTGAAATCCGCGATGGGCACCAGAATCGCGGCCGATTTTTTTCCGAACAGCCAGCTTGGCAAGGAAGCCGATGTGGTGCAGCAGGTCAAGGTCGGATCGATCGACATCATGTTGACCGGTTCTTCGATCTGGGCCACCGTCGCACCGGAGTTCGGCATGCTGGACCTGGGCTATGTGTTCGACAGCTACGCGCACATGGCCAGGGCGCTCGATAGCGGCGTAGGGGCGAGCCTTGCGGAAATCCTGCGCGGCCGTACCGGCTGCACGATCATGGGGTGGGGATCGCATTTCGCGGCGCGCAGCGTCTATACCAAGGCGCCGGTCCTGTCGCTGGCGGAGCTCAAAGGCGTGAAGCTGCGCGTATTGCCGACCAGCGCATTCATCGACACCTTCAAGCTGATGGGCGCGGTGCCAACACCGATCCCGTTCAATGAGCTGTATACCGCCGTGCAGACGGGTGTCGTCGACGGCTTCGAGCACGATGCGTCGACCGTGCTCGCCACCAAACTCTACGAGGTGACGCGGCACTGCTTCCTGACCGAGCACCTGTTCCCGCCCATGGTCGCGGTGATCGGCAAGCGCGGCCTCGACAGGATCCCTGCGGACGTTCGCGTGGCCTTCCTTCAGGCAGCGCAGGAGGCGAGCCTGTATCAACGTGCACAGGCGGCGGAGAAGGGCCGCGCGGCGTTCGAGGAGTTGAAGAAGCTCGGTATCGCTTTCCACCCCATGGCCAAGGCAGAGCGCGACGCATTGCGCAAGCAGATGGAATCGCAGCTCTGGCCTGCGTTTGCAGACCAGTATCCGCCCACCAAATCCCTGTTCAAAGCGATCGCGGCCGCGCGTTAGGTCAACAGGCGCACGCCCGGGCGAAGCATGAAACACAAAGCCGCCTACGTCTTGCAGTTCGCCAGGCCACGCACCGCACATCATGCCCTGGGCCGGCTGCTGGCCGCGACGGAGATTTTTGCGGCGCTCGTGTTGGCGACGGACGTGCTGGTGGTGTTGTGTTCGGTCATCTGGCGCTATTTCCTGCACGACCCGGTGGATTGGGCGGAAGAAATCGCGCGCGCCCTGATGGGCATGCAGGTCTTCCTCGGTGCGGCGACGACGCTGGCCCGGGTCCAGCATGTCGGGATCGACAGCTTCCGTAATTTGTTCCCCGCCCGCTGGCGGGTGGTGCTGATTCAACTCTGCCACTGGATCATCGTCGTGGTGGCGATCGCGCTGTTGATGTCTTCCTGCGCCCTGTTTTCCGATTCGCGCGGACAGACCACGCCGATCGGCCTGCCGCAATGGATCTATATCGGCCCGGTCGTGATCGGAGCCGCGCTCATGCTGCTGTTCGGCATGGCCAGCGCGTTTGACGGCCCCGGCAGAACCGTCTGCGGTACGCTGGCCGTGGCGGCAGCGCTGGCGACTGCGGTCTGGGCGTGGAATGCCGCAATGCCCGCGCAGGCGATCACCCCCGTAATGTTGCTTGCCATCGGCTTCGTGCTGAGCATCGTCGCCGGTCTGCCGATCGCATTCGCGCTGGCGTTTTCTGCCTTGCTTTACTTCCTGGCCGATCCGTCCCTGCCGATGCTGGTGTACTCACAGCAGGTGCTGTCGGGCATGGATCATTTCGTGTTGCTGGCGATCCCCTTTTTCGTGCTGGCCGGCCTGCTGATGGAGGCGAACGGCATGTCGTCTCGGCTGATCGAGCTGTTGTTGCGCATGTTCGGGCGCGTGCGCGGCGGCTTGAACCTGATCATCATCACCGCGACTGCGTTTTTCTCCGGCGTGTCCGGGTCGAAGCTGGCCGACGTCGCGGCCGTCGGCGGCATCATCATGCCCGCGGTACGCCGCACCAGGCAGGACCCGAACGATGCTGCGGGGCTGCTGGCTGCCTCGGCCGTCATGGCGGAGACCATCCCGCCCTGCATCAACATGATCATCATGGGGTTCGTCGCCAACATTTCCATCGGCGGCTTGTTCATTGCCGGGCTGGTGCCCGCGGCCTTCATGGCGCTGTCTCTGGCGCTGGTCGTCTATGCGTTCGGTTCGCGCATCGATCCCGATGCTGCATTCGAAAAGCGCAGAGCCCTGGTGCCGCTGATCGGCGGGGCGCTGGTCGGCCTGGTCATGATCGCGATGATCGGAAAAGGGGTCACGTCTGGCGTTGCAACCTCGACCGAGGTTTCCGCCTTCGCGGTCGTTTACGCGCTGCTGGTGGGCGGGCTGGCGTTCCGCGAGCTGACCTTGCGCAGCGTGCTGGACCTGTTCGTGCGCTCGGCCTCGATGGCCGGGAGCATTCTATTCATCGTCGCGGCGGCATCGAGCGTGTCCTTCGCGCTCACCATCCAGCAGATCCCGCAGCAGTTGTCCGGATTCATGATGGAACTGGGCCATCGTTTCGGCGCGGACGGCTTCGTCCTCGCCTCGACCCTGCTGATGATTGCATTCGGTGCGATCCTCGAGGGCGCACCGGCGCTGATCATTTTTGGTCCGCTGCTGACCCCGATTGCGCTGCAACTCGGCGTCTCGCCGCTGCATTTCGGGACCGTCATGGTGGTGGCGATGGGACTGGGATTGTTTTCCCCGCCGGTCGGGCTGGGGTTGTTCGCGACCTGCTCGATCACCGGCACCGAGTTGAAGGACGTGGTGCGGCCGATGGCGAAATATCTCGCGGTGCTGTTCGTGGCACTCCTGGTGCTCGTGTTCGTGCCGGCGTTTTCGCTCTGGTTGCCGGCGCGCTTCGGTTTCCGCTGATTCGGATTAAGGAATAGCTCTCACCGCTGAGGACGCGGAGGACGCAGAGGAAAGGCAGGAGGAAACCGATTCGACGGTCAAAACGTTGCATCGGCGG
>DATFUO010000006.1:0-22018 GCA_035260785.1 Burkholderiales bacterium | reverse complement strand
GCATTATCGGCAAATAATGCGCGGCTTCGCGCGCAGCCGTTGGCGACAACCGATGCGGCGCCTCCGGTCACCGCGACGCGTACGTCGTCGCACAACAGCCCGCAAAACGGGCAAGGCACATGGTCGAATTCCTGCGCGCGGACTTCTTCAGACATTTGTTGTCGGTATTTGAATACGAAAATCCGTGAAACGGCAGTCGGGGTGTTGCATTACGTTACATGTTCGATCCCAATGCTTCGAAATTGAACATTGGTTTCGGAAAACTTTTCGCTGTTCTGTTTGGGTCGCGATGTAAACTTTAACCGATCGCGTCGTGGTGCGTATGCTCGCAGCGAGACCCGATGCGAGAACCGGCGACCCAACGATGAGGACAGGTGTGCGCACAGTTTCCGTCACGGCCCCCGCAAGATTGCATCTCGGTTTCCTGGACATGAACGGATCGAGGGGGAGGCGCTTTGGCAGCGTCGGCTTGACCCTCGAAGGGCTGTGCGTCGAGTTGTCCATCCGGCGTGCACCCTCATTTGGGATAACGGGGGCGCAGTCGGAACGTGCGGAGCAGTTCGCGAAAGCGCTGCGCGATAGATTCAATCTTCCCGACGACTTCCAGATCATCCTTTCCAGAACCATTCCCGAACATGCGGGATTGGGATCGGGCACGCAGCTCGGCGTCGCAGTTGGTGTCGCGCTGGCGCGGCTTTTCCGGCTCGACCTATCCGTGCGTGAAATTGCGGTCCTCGTGCAACGCGGTCAACGCTCCGGAATAGGCGCGGGGGCTTTCGAATTTGGCGGATTTCTGGTCGACGGTGGAAAGGGGGCGAGCGACGATCCGCCGCCGATTGTGTCGCGCGTGGAATTCCCGGCGGACTGGCGCGTCGTGCTGGTACTCGATCCCGCCACTCGCGGATTGCATGGTGATCGCGAGATTGCCGCTTTTCAGGCATTGCCGGCATTTCCCGAAATACTGGCGAGTCATCTTTGCCGCCTGATGCTCATGCAGGCGCTGCCGGCGATGGCGGAGCGGGATATCGACAGCTTTGGCAACGCCGTCGGCGAACTGCAACGCATCACGGGCGACTATTTCGCGCCCGCGCAGGGCGGGCGATTCGCGAGCCCGGCGGTAGCCGAAGTACTGGCCTGGTTCGAGAGCCAGGGCATTGCCGGCATTGGACAAAGTTCATGGGGCCCGACCGGTTTCGCGATTGTGGCGGGAGAAGATCGCGCGGCTGAACTGGCGCGAATGGCGCAATCACGCTGGGGCGCCGCCGGGCTGCTGCAATTCATGGTCTGCGGCGGGCGCAACCGCGGGGCCGAGGTTGAAGTCGCTACCCTGGCTCGTGCCTCCGCGGACGGGATTTAAGCGCTAACCGCAGAGGACGCGGAGGACGCAGAGGAAAAAAACGAGGAAATGGAGGCTGGAGTTAGAAGCGGAGCGCCTGTTCGATAATCTTTCCCGCCAACTTTCACATTGGGGCGTCATCAATCATCGAAACGCGCTTTACCCTAGCAACTTTTTGTTCTTGCCTTTCCTCTGCGTCCTAAAGGGGTACTCCACGCTTCGCGAGGGTATCCGCGTCCTCTGCGGTGAGAGCTTTAACTTGGAGTAGAAATGGAGAAGCCGTACATCCTGCATTTGTTCACGCCGATGGCGCAGGCGAGTCCGTTCGACGTCAACATGGCCTACGACGCGGGCTACGACGCCGTCGTGCCGTACACCCACGTCGTGCTCGACCAGGTCGCGGCACTGACTCAGGATGCGATTTTCTCGCGCGGACCGAAGGGCGCAAAGCGCACCGGCATTTTCATCGGCGGGCGCGACAACGGGCTTGCCGTCGACATGTTCGATGCGGCGCGCAAGGCGATGGTGCCGCCTTTCGAGGTATCGGTGTTTGTCGACCCGAGCGGCGCGTTTACGACGGCCGCCGCCATGGTGGCCGCCGTCGAGCAGCATTTGAAGCAAAGTCATGGCACCGATTTGAAGGACAAGTCGGTGATGATTTTCGGCGGCAGCGGGCCGGTGGGTGCCGCTGCGGCTGTGCTCGCTTCGCAAGCCGGCGCCAGGGTCGGCATTGTCGGGCGCGAAGATACGACGCGCGCGCGCAGCACGGCGGAGGACTGCAACCGACGTTATGGAACCAGCGTCGAACCGGTGGAGGCGAACAGCGATTCGCTCAAGGTGGCGATGATGCGGAAGGCGGACATCGCGCTGGCCACAGCGAAAGCGGGATATCGTGTCGTTGGCAGGGAATTGCTGATCGCAGCGCCCAGGCTTCTGGTGGCTGCAGACGTGAACGCGGTGCCGCCCTCGGGCATCGAGGGTATCGACGCCATGGATGACGGCAAGCCGCTGCAGGCGGGATCGGCAAAGGCGGTGGGCATCGGCGCCCTGGCAATCGGCAACATCAAGTACCAGACGCAACGCGGTCTGCTCGAAACCATGCTCAAGGCAGACAACACGCTCTACCTGGACCTGCCCCATGCATTCACGGAAGCACGCAGACATGCCGGCATCGCCTGAGCAATCACCGCTGCTGGTGGTCTCCGCATCCGGACGCGCGCTTGCGCAGTCTGCAGCCCGATGCGGCCTGCCGGTCGTCGTGCTCGATCTGTTCAACGACATGGACGTTCGTGAGCGGGCCGTGGCGAGCCGCAGCGTGGCGGCGCGCAATGGAAAATTCGATGCGCGGCGTCTGCTGGCCGCCGCGCGGCTCATGTGTGCGCCGGATCGGTGCAGCGGGTTGGTCTATGGATCCGGATTCGAGGGCCGCACCGGATTGCTCGCAAAACTGGCGCTGGGGCGCACCCTGTTCGGCAATGCGCCGGAAACAGTGGCGCGGCTCAAGGATCCAGCGCATTTTTTTCCGCTGCTCGACTCATTCGGTATCTCGCATCCCGAAACCAGATTGGATCCGCCGGCGGAAGTGTCCGGCTGGCTCGTCAAACGCACCGGTGGCTCGGGCGGCAGCCATGTGAAGACGGCGCGCTCGCGCCATCGTGCACGGCCGGGCCGTTATTTCCAGAAGCTGCAATCCGGCCGGACTTTGTCGGTCCTGTTTGCCGCCGACGGTCGCGCCGCGAGCGCGATCGGTGTCAACGAACAATGGACGACCGGCATCGCGCAGTGCGCGCCCTACTGTTACGGCGGTGCGGTCAGTGGAATATCGCTGCCCGAGCGCGTGCATGCGCGGATTGCGATAATGCTTGGCCGGCTGGTGCGTGCGACCGGGCTGGTCGGATTGAACGGACTCGATTTCATTCTCGGTGACGACAACGAGCCGTGCGTGCTGGAGATCAATCCGCGGCCGACGGCTACCATCGATCTGTACGACGCCGATTTCGAAGGCGGGCTGCTCGCACTTCACCTGCGCGCCTGTCGCGGCGAGTTGCCGGACATGCAGCACCCGAATGGCTCGCGCGCGCATGCAATCGTTTACGCCGCGGAGGCATTTCGTGTGCCGGCCCGGATGCGCTGGCCGCAGTGGTGCACCGATATTCCGCAGAGCGGAGGCCTGATTCCGGCGGGCGCGCCGATTTGCAGTGTGCATGCGATCGGCGCATCAAGCGCCCAGGCGCGCGAGAGCGTCATGGCCCGCCGTGACATCATGGATTCCCTGCTCCTGGAGAAGGCAGCGTGAACGTGGCGGAAACCAAAACGACGGCGAGCGCCGACCAAAGGCAGCAAGTGATCGCCGCAAATTGGCCGAGCGTGAATGCGCTCGCTGTGCCCCTGGTGCGCGAACTGATTCTGCAGGCGAAGAGCCTGCGACTCGGCGTCGAACGAGTCGATAACGGCTGTGTCGTGGTCGATGCAGGCATCGCCAGTCGCGGCGGGCTGGAAGCGGGGCTTCGCATTGCGCAGATATGCATGGGCGGATTGGGGCGGGTTTCTCTGCAACCGTCCGGGTTGTCGCACTGGCCCTCCCAGCTTTCGGTTCACTCGTCAGACCCCGTGCTTGCCTGTCTTGGCAGCCAGTACGCAGGCTGGAGCCTGTCGCATGGAGAGGGCAAGTCCGGTTTCCACGCGCTCGGTTCCGGTCCGGGGCGGGCGGCGGCGTGTCGCGAGGATCTGTTCGCCGAGCTCGCCTATCGCGATCTCACCGAATCGGTCTGTCTCGTGCTCGAAGTCGACCGGAAACCGCCGATCGAGATCGCCGACAAGATTGCCCGCGATTGCGGTATCGCACCGGATCAGGTCACGCTGATTCTTACACCGACGCGCAGTCTGGCGGGAACAGTGCAGGTCGTTGCCCGCGTGCTGGAGGTGGCGTTGCACAAGGCGCATGCGCTTGGATTCCCTCTGCATTACGTGGTTGACGGCACAGGTGCCGCGCCGCTGCCGCCGCCCGCTGCGGATTTTCTGACTGCTATGGGACGCACCAACGACGCCATCCTGTTCGGCGGCAAGGTGCAACTGTTCGTCGATTGCGATGACGGTGCAGCCGAGCGCCTCGCGACGAATCTGCCCTCGAGCGTTTCCAAAGATTACGGCAAGCCGTTTGTGCAAGTGTTCAAGGATGCTGAGTACGACTTTTATCGCATCGATCCGCATCTGTTCGCGCCCGCTGCTGTTGCGGTCACCGCGCTGAAAAGCGGCAAGACCTTCCATGCCGGCGCGATCGACGAGAAGTTGTTGGAACAGTCTTTCAGCAGTTAATTAAACGCACTCACCGCGGAGGACGCAGAGGACGCGGAGGGAAAACAAGGACGCAAACGACCAGATAATGGGAGAACTAACGGATGCCAAACACAAGGTTTGTTGATGGGTTTCGTTGCGCCTGGAGAGTGAGGTTCTTGTTGTCTTCTTGCCTCCGCGTCCTCTGCGGTGAGAGTTTCTTTTCCGGGTGACTTGACCGATATGTCACGACCATCAAAACATAGCGCTCGGGTGGTGATACTTACCGACGATCCGGGCTGGCACGGGGCCCGGTTGCGCGATGCGTTTGGGTCGCGTGGCGTCGAGTCGAGCTTCGCGTCATTGCGTGACTGCCGCTTTGATCTGCACGGCTCCGGGTACGGCGTTGTCCTTCCCGGATTCGAATACCGGCTCCCCGATGGTGTGTTCGTGCGCGGTGTGCCCGGCGGGACGCTCGAGCGAGTCGTATTGCGGCTGGACGTGTTGCATGCGCTCAAGCTGTTGGGCGTGCCGGTTTACAACGACGGGCGCGCGATCGAGCGGACGGTGGACAAGGCCATGACCAGTTTCGTGCTGGCGAATGCCGGCATTGCGACCCCGGCGACCTGGGTCACTGAATCGCAGAACGAGGCGGTGGCCGTGGTGCGGGCGGAGATAGCCGCGGGACGGGAACTGGTCGTGAAGCCGTTGTTCGGTTCGCAGGGAGTCGGCCTTAAGCGAATCCGCGCGTTTGGCGATTTGCCGCCTGACACGGACTACGATGGCGTGTACTACCTGCAACGCTATATCGAATCCGGCGATGCCGGATGGCACGACTGGCGCGTCTTCGTGATCGATGGGGTTGCGGTGGCGGCGATGAAGCGGCAGGGGAAAAGCTGGATTACGAATGTCTCGCAGGGCGGCACTTGCGAGACGGTCGATTTATCCGGACACGAGGATCTGCGCGCCCTTGCGCAAAAAGCCTGCGACGCGTTGCAGATGGACTACGCTGGCGTGGATCTGATTCGTGACCGTGACGGCAGCCTTCAAATAATTGAAGTCAACGGCATCCCGGCGTGGAAAGGGCTGCAGTCGGTTACCCGGGACAGCATTGCCCAAATGCTGGCCGACGATTTCATCGACAGGTATCTGCGGCGTCGCGCGCTGCACTCGGTGGCATGAGAGCGGAGCACACCTTTGCGCTTGGGCCGACAACCGTCGCCGCGGTGATCCGGGATGCGTGCATGACGGACATTCGCGCATTCAAACCCGGCAACGTCAGCACCGCCTCACCGGGGCATGGCATGCACGCGGATGATTTTATTTCCAGCGCGCGGGTCATGGCTGTCGCGATTGCCATGCCTGTCGTCGACGTGGGAGATCGCGTCCTGCGCTCCATCGAGGCTACCCGCACCGTCGTATCGTTCAACACGAACCTCGGCATCGTTTTACTGTGCGCGCCACTGGTGCATGCGGCGAGCGTCCGCGTAAAAGAACCCGGCCTGCGCGCGCGGTTGCATGCGGTGCTGGCCGGGCTCGATGTTTACGATGCCGAACTCGTCTATCGCGCGATCCGCATGGCCGAACCGGGCGGATTGGGTCGGTCCGACCGTCACGACGTGGCGGATTCGCCTTGCGTCACTTTGCGCGAAGCCATGATCGAAGCGCAGGCACGGGATCGGATCGCGTATCAGTACGTGACCGATTACCAGGACATTTTCGAAACCGGATTACCGGTTTTGCACGAAAACCTGGCGCGGTGGCGCAGCCGCGAATGGGCCGCGGTGCACGCCTATCTGACTTTTCTCGCGCGCTATCCGGACAGTCACGTAGCGCGCAAGCATGGCGAGGAAGTGGCCGCGTCCGTCAGTCTTCAGGCGCGCGATCTGAGTCGGACGCTGGGACGCTCACACGACCCGGCGCAGGAAATGCCGGCACTGGAGGCGTTCGATCGCCAGTTGAAGGCACGATCCATCAATCCGGGCACCAGTGCCGATATGACGGTGGCCACCCTGGTTGCTATGGATCTGGAGGATTCGCTGGACAAGGTCTCGCAGAGAAGTCGGGCCGAGGCTGGCGCCAGCGGATGAGTTCGTAGTCAGTGGCGGGCTTCGGCCCGTGTTCGATCAACAGTCAAGGTCAAGAACCGAAGGAGGAGTAAATGGCGAAAATAAATGGAGTGTGCGTCGGTGAATCGCTGGTCGGGGAAGGCAACGAAGTCGCCCACATCGACCTGCTGATTGGCCCCCGTGGCAGCCCGGTGGAGGCAGCATTCTGCAACGCGCTGACCAACAACAAAGACGGTTTCACCTCGTTGCTCGCGGTCGTGGCACCGAATCTGCTGACGAAACCGCCCACCGTGATGTTCAACAAGGTCACCATCAAGGGCGCCAAGCAGGCGGTACAGATGTTCGGGCCGGCGCAGCGTGCTGTCGCGATGGCGGTGGCGGACAGCGTTGCCGAAGGTGTCATCCCGGCGAACGAGGCGGACGACTTGTTCATCTGCGTCGGCGTGTTCATCCACTGGCAGGCGGCCGACGACAAGAAGATCCAGGACTACAACTACAAGGCGGTCAAGGAGTCGATCGCACGCGCCATCAAGGGCGAGCCGAAGTCTGCGGAGGTCACCGCGAAACGCGGTTCCATGGACCACCCGTTCCAGGCGCACAAGTAACCCTGCAGGTCCAAAGCCAGGCCCGCTCCGCTTTCACGGAGCGGGCTTTTTCTTGGTTTTCTCAAGCAAGGCAATGCTCACCACGGGTACCCTACGTGCGTAGCACGTCGGAGTACCCTTTTAGGACACGGAGGAAATCACCTCACCCCCCGCCCTCTCCAGCAAGCAGGAGAAGGTGCCGAAAAAATTACACGATCGACGATGAACACGTTTGGATCACCCTCTCCACCACGGTTGTGGGGGAGAGGGATGGGGTGAGGGGGCGGTGAGTGCGGGTCTTACGCAAATTGCGCGAGGTGCGCGGGACCGATGCGCCCATCGTGCAGGGCGGTCGCGAGCAGCGCGCCGGCGGCGCCGGCGGCTTTCACCTGTCGAAGATCTTCGAGGGAGCGGATACCGCCCGCCGCATAAACCTGGCAACCGGGCACGCGTGCGGCCAGCGCGACGATCAATGCCAGATCCGGCCCCTTGTCGCTGCCGACCCGATGCAGGTTCATTGCCAGCACGCGCTGGGGCCAATAGTGTTCAGGGCGCGACAAGAGCAGCGGCGGTCCCTTGAATTCGTCACCCTGATAATCCAGGGAGAGTACCGCGGACGGGTCCTTGCAATGTTCGCGTACAACGGCCATGAAACCGGCGTCGTCGAGGGATTCGCTGCCGATGACAGGACGGCCCAGCCCGGCGTCGAGCCAGCATACGAGTGCGGCTTCATCGCGTATGCCGGTATCCGCCCAGCGTTCGATGGCCGGATAGCGATCGTGGAGCCTCTTGAGGACTTCGCAGTTGCTGCCCTGACACTGGATGGCATCGAGGTCGGCAAAATAAAACGTCCGGAACGGGTGCAGACGCAGCAGCGCGGCCATGATCGTTTCCGGATCGGCGCCTTTGCACAGGTTCGATCGAATCGGCGCATATTCGGCTCGCCGGCCTTCGCGGGCATGGACTACCATGCCGTCCTTGAGGTCGATCACGGGAATCAGGTTGAAGCCGGTCAAGGGCAGCCTTCCTTCATGAAGATTCTGGCGTACGAACATATCACCGGTGGCGGAATGTTGGGCGACGCACAGATGGCCGCGCTGGCACCGGAAGGCGAAGCGATGCTGCGCGCCCTGATGGATGATCTCACGGCGATCCCGGGTGTGGAAGTTGCCGCCATGCGCGATGCACGGTTGGGTGCCGATTTGCCCGCGACCCTGCATCCCGTGAGCAGGTCCTCCGATTTCTGGCCGGCGCTTCGCCGCGCCCTGCGCGACGCCGACGCGGTATGGCCGATTGCGCCCGAGCGGGACGGCGTGCTGCTGCGAATCACGGAAGAGATCCTGCGAGCGGGACGCGTACTACTCGGATGCCGGCCGGATGCCGTCGAGATCGCGGCAAGCAAGCGTGCGACAGCGGATGTTCTTGCCCATGCGGGGATCGCTGTAATTTCCGCGCACATCGATGAGAAAAGTATCCCGCGGGAGTTCGGCGAGATTGTAGTCAAGCCAGATGACGGCGCCGGATGCCAGGATACGTTGCTGTTCCGCAGTCGATTGCAGTTGCGGGCCTGGCTCCGGAACCACGGGGGAAACCGGCTGGTATTCCAGCCCTACATACGTGGCGATGCGCGGAGCCTGTCGCTGCTGTGCTGCGACGGCCGCGCACGCTTGCTGGCCTGCAATCGCCAGAAAGTCCGCGTTGCCGGTGACGCCCTGGAATTTTCCGGTGTCAGCGTCAATGCGGTGACAGACGAGGACGGACGATATGGCGCGCTGGCACGTGCCATCGCGCGTGCGTTACCCGGACTGTGGGGATATTGCGGAGTGGATTTCATCGAAACCGATACCGGACCCATCGTGATCGAAGTGAACCCGAGACTGACGACTTCTTATTCAGGCCTGCACCGGGCGACCGGAATCAATCCTGCGCAACTCGTGCTGGAACTGCCTGATTCGCTGGAAGCCGGCGGTGAAACGAGGCATCCAACGCGCGCGGTCGAAGTGGAAATCGCCCATGCCGGCTGATGTCGTGCTGGGCTGGGATATCGGCGGCGCGCATCTCAAGGTTGCGGCGGTCGATCGCAAAAGCCGGGTGATGCAGGTCCAGCAACTGCCGTGTCCGCTCTGGCTGGGATTGGAGCATCTCGACCATGCAATTGCCATCGCGCTCGCCGAAATGCCCAGGGCCAGGATGCATGCGGTCACCATGACCGGCGAGTTGACCGACTACTTCCGCAATCGAACCCACGGCGTGAAGTCGATCATCGCGCGATTCGCCAAGCAGGCACCGGTGAACCGCACCATCATCTATGCAGGTCCGGCGGGTTTCCTGGCACCGCAGAAGGCTGAACAGAAAACCGATGCCGTGGCATCGGCAAACTGGGCCGCCAGTGCGCAACTGGTCGCGGGCCTCCTTGCGGATGCGCTGTTCGTCGATATCGGCAGTACAACCACCGATCTGGTTCCCATTCGCGGCGGCTTGCTGAGGGTTCGGGGTTTCAGCGATGCGGACCGGTTGGCCTGCGAAGAGCTGGTGTATACGGGAGTGGTGCGAACGCCGATCATGGCGCTCGCGGACCGGATTCCATTCGACGGGCAATGGATCCCGGCGATGGCCGAAGTTTTCGCCACGACGGCGGATGTCTACCGCCTGACCGGCGAACTGCCTGAAGGCGCCGATCAATTGCCCGCCGCCGACAATGGCGGCAAGACCGTGCGCGCCAGCGCGCGCCGGCTCGCGCGCATGATCGGCCGCGACCTCGAATCCGCACCTCTCGCGCAATGGAAGCGGTGCGCCCGCCATCTGGCCGACCTGCAATTGTGGCGGATCCGGCAAGCTTGCGAACGGGTGTTGTCACGGTCCGTTGCTGCCGATCGCAGTCCGGTCGTGGGAGCGGGTACGGGCAGATTCGTGGCCAGAAAACTCGCCGCGCAACTCGGCCGGCGTTATCGCGATTTCGATTCGCTGATCGAGACAGCGCCGGAGGCGTCGTCGTGGGCATCGAGTTGCGCGCCCGCAGTGGCTGTCGCGTTACTTGCGCAAAGGCGCAAGGGGTAATGACTGTGTGGGTCGTCAAACTCGGCGGCAGCCTTGCCAACTCCGAAGAGTTGCCGCGCTGGCTCGACGTCATCGCGACCGCAGGTGCAGGCAAGGTCGTGCTAGTGCCCGGTGGCGGTCCCTGGGCCGATGAAGTCCGGGCAGCCCAGAAGCGCGAAGGGTTCGACGATCGCGTCGCGCACCGCAAGGCGCTGCGCGCGATGGAGCAGTACGCAAATGTGCTCGCAGGAATGCGGGCGAATTTTGTTCCAGCCTCTGGCATCGCGGAGATGGATGAAGCCTTGCGCAATGGCCGGATCGCGGTCTGGATGCCTTACAAAATGGTCGTCGCCGATCCCGCTATTCCCGAAAGCTGGGACATTACTTCAGACAGTCTCGCGGCCTGGCTTGCGAGACAGTTGAATGCCTCGGCACTACTGCTGGTGAAATCCCTGAAGATCGATGGGCCCCAGCCGGGCATCGAAGACCTGGTGCGTAGAGGGTGGGTCGATCCCGCTTTCGCAAAATTCACTTCCGGAATGCGCCTCAGGATCGATTTGCTGGGACAGGGCGGCCAGAAGCTGGCGGAGAGCATCTTGACAGCCGCCGATGTTGCGGCGGTAACAGGCCACGGTTGATTTGTGTATCAAGAGAAATTCAAATGCGGGGCGTTATTGGCGCAAGCAGCCATCCTTCGATTTCGAATGACGACTTTTGGAATTGCCGCGCGGACCGCAGTAAAGGCCTCTTGGTCCAGGACTTGTCCGCGATCGCCGTTTCGGCACAGCGCCCCGCGGAACCCCAGGTAGGCCGGTCCGATCGCAATAAGCGGGGGAACGTCTTCTCGTCGTAGCGAGCCGGCCAATCCCGTAAGCAGTCGGCGGCTGCGGCCGTGGGTGACGAACGCTTCGAGTTCCTTTCCGGTACGCCAATCGAGAAGCGTCTTGCCGGTTTTATGGGCCGTGTCCAGCATCGCGCCGGCAAAGCCGCTGCGGGCGAACTCGTGGATCAGTGCGAGATCGTAAGGCTCGTCTGCAAACAGGACTGCAACCAGATGGGCGTTGATCGCAAGTTTCGAAAGTGCGCTCACGCAATCGGATGCGCGCGGATGGTGAAAGAAACCGATCTTGATGAAATCGACGCCGGTGGCGGCCATGCGTTGTACCGCGTCAGCCATCAATCCCGGATCCATCGTTGGTAAGTCGCCGATGGTGGCGCTGACGGGCCGGCGCCCGCCGATCGCCTGGACGCATATGCGCACCGCCGCGTGATCGAGAGCGCCCAGCGCACCACGTGAAGGTTCCTTGAGGTCGATCAGATCGGCGCCGCCTTCGAGTGCGATCAGCGCTTCGTCGAGCGAGCGCACGCTGGCGAGCATCATCGTCATGCTGCGCTCTCCTTGCCTCTGCCGCGGAATTCTTCGATGCGTGCCTTCAGCCAGCCCCAGGCCTCGAGCTCACGCGGCCCGGCAGTCTTCTCGACGCCGATCGCGAGATACGCCATCTCGGTATCGATTTTTTCCTGCGGCAGCATGTTCAACCGGCTCACGAGGATGGCCGCCTCGATCACTGCGGACTGCGCGCGATTGAAGCCGCAAAAGGCGCCATGCGTACCATGAGCGACTTCCCGGCAGTAGAGACGTGGCCGGATCGGATCGTCCTGCACGCGTTCCAGCCGCACTTCGGAATGCGCGAGCGCTGCCGCGAGCCGGCGGCAGGACAGGTGTTCCACGGGCAATGTCGGCCAGCCATAGCGTCCCGTCAGGCAGCCGGCGAATATACGTACGTCGTCGGTGTAGTTCACCACCGCGCATTTTTCGCGGAGCACATGATCCAGCGTGACGGACGGACGGAACGGGCTGAGGACGATGAATTCGCCCTCATGACGAATGCCCATCGGCGCGATGTGATCGCGCCCCGATTCATCGCGCGTGGTAACGATGGTCTCGAGAATCACGGCCCGGCCTTCTATTTTCCGGTCTGGGGCGACACAACGAACTGTGCGTCCGCATCGGTGCTTACACGCATTTGCGCCACACCCCAGTCGAGTTCACTATCCTGCACATAACGTTTGCCAAGCTGCCAGGCGATCTGCGCCCGGGCGAGCTCGACACCCAGATAGAAGGCATGCGAGCCATCGTGCGCGAGGCCCAGGTGCGGAAACAATTTGAACGGATCGGTCGCCGTGCGCAGTCCGTCGCGATTGTAGATATGCAGGCCGTCGGGGCTGATCTGTACGCGAAAGCTCGGATCCTTTATTTCGCCCGCGGTCGCGGCGATCTCTTCGGCACTCCAGGGAAACGGGTCGAGCGAGTGCAGCGCCAGGAGTGTTTCGCCGAATCCTTGCGGCAAGTCGCCGGCTTCGCGGGCCGCATACATTACGCGGCGGGCCCTGTCGGCCTCGCGAATGACGCCCGAAGCATGCGCACTGACCTGGGTCGTCAGGATGTTGGTGACCCGCAACTCGGAAATGATGCCCATCAGCAACACCTGGATGCCGAGCGTGTCGGCTTCGGTCAGTTCCGTCAGGTTGCCGGTGCCCATCAGGATCTTTACGTCCGGAAATTTTCTGCGCAGGTCGCGGTAGCGCACCAGCGATTCGGTGAAGCCGAAATGGATCGGTTCGATGACCGGATCGGCCAGATGGTCGCGGCCCTTCTTTTCCATTACCTCGATGGCGCGATAAAGGGATTCCGTGTCGCTCGGCGTCGAAGGAATCAGCACCGGCGTGGAAGCCACTTCGTCGGCGATCCACAGGGTTTCCTGTTTCAGACTCAGCAGAAAATCCGCGCCGGCACGGCCGCCGCGCAGCAGTTCCTGTGGGTTCATCGAATCCACGCTGACAGAGAAGCCGGACGCATGCAGCATGGCGACCGCCTCCTCCAGATGCTCGAATGGCGTTTCGGGCAGGCAGCCCAGATCGATCACGTCCGCGCCGGCGCTGCGATAGTCGTTCGCCTGGTCGAGGATCGCTGTCAGGCTCATATTCGGCGCGTCGACGATTTCGGCAAAGATCCGCACATCGTGGCGGGTCAGGTCTATCGGTGCGGCCTCGCGGCCGAAATAGCGCGGGAGATCCTTGAGATCGTCCGGCCCGCGTACGAACTGCACACCGAAGTGCGAGCTCAGCGCTTCGAGATTGCCCCGGCACCTTCCGGGCACCATGACGCGATCGACGCCGTCGGTATCGGCAAGCCGCCGCTGGATCATGTCGGACGTCATCAGCCCCGCCACCTGCAGGGAAAGCGCGAGCACCGAATGCCTGAACGGCGCCGGCTGCATGGCTTCCAGCACCCGATGCAGGTTCTTCTCGGCCAGCCGGCCGGTCAGGAAGAGGATGTGCTCGGACAACCCAACCTCTGGTCCAGTGCGATCTGCAGTTCTTCGACAGAGAGCACGACGGTTGTTTGCTCGAACTTCGCGAGCTTGCCCACATTCTCGAGATCGATCGGGCGCGGATAGACCCAGACGTCGCCACCCGGCGCTTCTGAAATCAAGGCAGGCGCCGTGTCGCAGGCAAATACGATGGATGGGATGCGGCATTTGCCGGCCTGCGCATAGATGTTGGTGGCGAGGGGGTCGGAAATGCCCGCGACGCACTTCGCCACGGTATTGGAACTCGCGGGTCCGATGACCACGGTATGGTAGTCGCCGCCATAAAGGAAAGTCACGGGCACCGAACTGGCGGTGTTGTCACGGTACACTTTCATGCCGTCTTTCAGTTTGGCGAGGTCGTAGCCGTACATCTTCAGGACCTCGCCGGCCGCTTCGCTCAGGAACAGATCGACGCCGGACAGGCCCTTCACGATCTCCATGCACTCCTTGAGATAGTGCCCCGAACCGGTCAGCACCCAGGCAACGCGGGGTTCTGCGGCCTTACTCATGGCCGCGACCATCAAAAAAAGAGAATGATTTTTTCATATGAGCCGGCTGCCCTTCGTGGCCAGGTAAAACTGTTCCAATTTGGAACGTGTTGCCTGCGCCACTGCGATGTGAGGATGTTAATCGTGTTCGCGCCCAAACGGAACACGCTGGTCATGCAGAAATATCCGGCTAGAATAAGTTGCGAAGAAAAGCACTGCTACGTACCGGAGAGAATAATGAGCCAGCCTGCCGAGAAAGCTTACGGCGAAGCCGAGATCAAGCAGAGATTGGCTGCCGAGTTACCGCACTGGTACTACGAAGACGGCTGGATTCGACGCAAATTCAAGACCGGGGGCTGGAAAGGCACGCTCATGGTCGTGAATACGGTCGGCCATCTTGCGGAAGCCGCATGGCACCATCCCGATCTAACCGTTTCCTATGCGTTCGTGATCGTCAAACTTGTCACTCATTCGGCAAAGGGCGTCACCGACAAGGATTTTACGCTGGCGAAGAAAATAGAAGAAGTCGTGCAATGGCAACCGGGCAAGGAATGCGGGGCGCTGGAGGGTACGCCGAACGAGGACCAGCGGTTCAAGTATCTCAAGTACGACTGACGGGGCCGCGCGACCGAACCACCGGCCACCGGCAGACATGGACATCATATTCATTCGCGACATCCGGCTCGAAACCCTGATCGGGGCTTACGAGTTCGAGCGCCGCCAGCCGCGCACGCTGCAGGTCAATATCGAGATCGGCCGGGCGTCCATTCGCGCCTGCGAGACCGACAGGCTTGCCGATACCATCGACTATGCAGCGGTCGTTGAGGTGGTCAGGGATATGTTCGCGTCGCACCGATTCCACTTACTTGAACCGCTGGCGGAAACGATCGTGGGCTGCCTCCTGGAGAAGTTCGACGCGCAGTGGGTTTCCATCGAGTTGTCGAAAAGCGGCGTCGTGCCCGACGCTCGGGACGTCGGCGTGCGCATCGAACGCAGCCGGTGACGGGCGGGGCATTGCGTCCTCAATCGATCAATTCGGCTTCGCGCCACTTGCGCACGGAATTGACGACCCAGATCCGCGAAGCCCGCCGCAGTTCATCCAGCGTGATCCTTTCCTCAATGAGTTCGCCGCCTGCGAGCAGATGACCGCGAAACACACCGGGCAGCAATCCGCACTCGACCGGCGGCGTGATGCGGCGTCCGTTGCGCTCGATGACGACATTGGCGATCGTGGTTTCGGTTGCTTCGCCGCGGTCGTTCCAGAGCACCACATCGTCGCAATCGGGCCGCCCTGCCCGCGCCTTGTCGTAAACCTCGCGGTGAGTGGTCTTGTTGTAGAGAAACGGATCGTTTGGATCGACCGGCGAGTTGGCGAGCGCCAGGCGCACGCGCCGGCCCGGCTCGGCCAAAGGGGCGGCTTCGCAGGACACGAGGCCATCGCGTGAAACGACCAGCCGGACCCGCTGCGGTATTGCGTCGAATGTGCCGGCTAACGCATCGAGGCGCGCGCGCACCGTGGCAATGTCGACGGGTACGTCCAGATAGTCACCGCAGGCAGCAAGGCGCTGCAGATGTTCGTCGAGCAGGAACCAGCCTGAGTCCGGTTCCCACAGCAAGGTCTCAAGCAAAGAGAAGGGAGGCGGCCTGTCGGTCACGATGCGTGCCTTGAGCAGGCATTCCTCGTACTCGGACTGGCTGGTGGAATCCCAGACGATGCCGCCGCCGACGCCGTATTCGACGCTGCCGGTATCGCGATCGATGGTCGCGGTCCGGATCGCCACGCTGAAATTCGCTTGCCGTCCTGGCGCGATGTAGCCGATGCACCCGGTGTAAACGCCGCGCGCAGAGGTTTCCAACTGCGCGATGATCTGCGTAGTGCGCGCTTTCGGCGCGCCCGTAATGGAGGCGGGAGGAAACAGCGCCTGCAGAATTTCGCAGACGGTGGCAAAAGAGCGCGCCGTCACGGTCGAGGTCATCTGCCAGACCGTCGAGTAGCGTTCGAGATCGAACAGTCGCGGAACCTGCACGCTGCCGATCCGCGCTATCCGGCCCAAGTCGTTGCGCACCATGTCCACGATCATGACGTTCTCGGCCCGGTTTTTCTGTGACTGGCGCAGTTCAACGCCTTTTTCCCGGTCCTGCTCCGGATTCAGCCCGCGCCCGGCGGTGCCTTTCATCGGTCGGCTGGTCAGCACATCGCGATCGAGGCGAAAAAACAATTCCGGAGAGGCCGAGCAGACGACGAATCGCCCGCAGTCCAGAAAGGCGCTGTGCCGGGGGCGGTTAGCGTTAACCATGCGCAGGAACAGAGCAAAAGGATCTTCTTCCGACGCTGCGCGCAGACGCAGCGTGTAATTGACCTGGTAAGTGTCGCCGGCCGAGATGAATTCCCGGATCCGGGTAATCGCGCGTTCGTATTCGTCGCGCGCGACGGAGGGGCTCCATCGATAACGGGGCACTTCCGCCGCTGGCGAACAATCCGGCAGCTGCGCCAGTTGTGGTTTCGAATAGAGCCCCATCCACAGCAACGGCACTACGCCTGGCGGGCGGGATCGGATCGCCGGATCGAATGCCGGTCCGGCCTCGTAAGAAAGGAAGCCGGCGGCCCACAGACCCTCGCGCTCGACACGTTGCTCCACGTTCTGCAGCGCCGGGACCACATCTTCGATGCGGGTGGCAACGACGAGATCGTGCGCGTCGCGGAAACGCCACCAGCCACCGGCGTCGGCATCCTGGATCAGGCAGATATTCGACATGAAAAGGGCAAGAGTCTCTTTCCGCGGGGGCCAGTCATGGGTACTGTTCCATTGAAGCCGGGATAGCGCGTTATTGCATTGCGCAAAGAATGCCCGTAGTGAAACGCGCATGCAATTACAACGTTCCTGGACCTGTTCGGAAGCTGCCCGTAGCGGGGAAACTGTGCGCTGCAAAAACCGGAGCTCGCTCGGCGAATATGCACGTAATGCCGTTGACCGTGTCCGGGGTCTGTGTTTGTATTGCGGGAAGCGTCATCAAGAACGCGGGAATTCTTCCCCCGGTGCGTGGTTGCGACAGGATAGTGCAGGAGAGGCTCCGCCACGGTCTCCGGCAATGAGCACCGCCCTTGATGGCCCGGAACGCGGGCCGCAACGGGAGGAGGAGGTCGAATGAAACACAACCCACCCGCCACCGACGTGGCGGCGATTCGTCGCGCCTATGGGCAGTTCCTCAGCAAGGGACGGGTACCGCGCGGCCTCGTTCCCGATTTCATCGAGCGATCCTGGCAGCGCAGCGCCGCCTTCGGAGTCGCTTACGATCGCATTCGCGAAATCGGCAGGGTGGACGAAACCGATTTGCGGATTGTCGTCAGCCAGTATGGCAACCTGATCAATCTGGCGACTCCGGTGATGGAAAATCTGCATCATCAGCTTACCGGGTCAGGCAGCGTGGTGCTGTTGTGCAGTGGCGACGGCTTCATCCTGCATTCGATGGGCGATCCGGATTTTCTGCCGAAAGCGCAGCATATCGCGCTCAAGCCTGGAGTGTCCTGGGCCGAAAATCTGAAGGGCACCAATGCGATCGGCACAGCCATCGTCGAGCGCCAGCCGATTGTCGTATACGCCGGGCACCATTACATCCGGCAGAATCATTTCCTGGCGTGTTCGGCCACGCCCGTGCTCGATCCGTTCGGCGAGGTCGCGGGCGTCCTCGACATAACCTGCGACTACCGGTATCACCAGCGCCATACGCTTGCGTTGGTGCAGATGTCGGTGCGCGTCATCGAAAGGCAGATGTTCCAGCACCGCTTCAGTCGTGACGTTGTATTCAACGTTCATCCGGAGCAGAGCTATCTGGGCAGCCCTTTCGACGTGCAGGTGGCTTTTTCGCCGGACGGCGAGTTTCTTTCCGCTACGCCTGCCACATGCGGCCAGCTCGACCTGCGGCCGGGCGATTTCCACGGCCGCTTTGAGGAATTGTTCGACGCATCGTTCGAGCAGACACTCGACAAGCTTCGATCCGCTTCGCCCGCGATAATCCAAATTTGCCTGCAACGCAGCGGCGTTCCGGTATTCGTGCAACTCGCGCATCCCGCCGTTCCCAAGCAGGTGATCCCGGGCGCGGCGCTCGATCGCGCCAGCCGCGAAAAGCAATTCCCCGGCGAACCGGCACGCCAACCACTGACGCTCGATGCGCTGGGAGTGTGTGACCCGGCGCTGCTTGCGACCATTGACAAGGCGCGACGCACGCTTGGACGAGACATCCCGATTCTGATCGAAGGCGAGACCGGAACGGGAAAGGAGTGGCTTGCGCGCGCGATCCATAACAGCGGTCCGCGCGCGGTCAATCAATTCGTTATCCTCAATTGCGCGGCGATTCCGGAAGCACTGATGGAGTCCGAGCTGTTTGGTTTCGAGGACGGCCAGATCACGGGTACGAAGCGCAACGCCGCGCCAGGCAAGATCCAGCGTGCCGATGGCGGCACGGTGTTTCTCGACGAGATCGGCGAGCTGCCGCCAGCGTTGCAGGCAAGACTGCTGCGCGTTCTTCAGGATCGTGTAGTCACGCCAGTGGGCGGCAAGCCGGTCGAAGTCGACATAGCCGTCGTGTGTGCGACCCATCACCGGCTGGCCGACCTTGTGAAGGCGGGCGAATTTCGCGAAGACCTCTACTACCGGTTGAACGGACTGACCCTGCAGTTGCCGCCACTGCGCCATCGCAAGGACATTGTCGAACTGGCAAAAGCGCTGGATGAAAAGGAAACCGGCGGCTCGCGCCGCATCGAAATATCGGAGGAGGTACTGCAGATATTCGTACATCATCCCTGGCCGGGCAACGTGCGCCAGATGCTTTCGGTGATTCGCACGGCCATCGCGATGGCCGATGACGCGCAGATGATCGAACGTCGGCACCTTCCCGAGGATTTCGTGGCGCAAATGGAGCAGGGCACGGCTCCGTCGGCCGCATACGCGACCACGCTCGAAAGTCTGGAGAAAATAGAGCTGCACGCGATCCACGAAACGATACGTCACAACCACGGCAACATATCGGCGGCGGCGCGCCAACTCGGCGTAAGTCGCACGACGCTCTATCGCAAGCTCAAGCAAACCGGTTTCCTGCCTTGCGCGCAGACGGCCGATCACGGCTCGAGTGCGGACGATCGCGACGCCTGACGAGGCGATCGGCGATTCGGGTCGCCGTGTTGCGTTTCACTTTCGCTGCCAGCCTGTTTGCGTGGATCGAGCGCGTGGACGCGTATCTGATCCATCCTGAGACAGTTGTTCAGAACTGAAACACTCATGGCAATTGGGGATTGCCGACCGTGCGATTTTCATTCAGGAAAATCATTGACCCTGTAAATCCACTGTGCTGTCATAGCTGCACACGTTCGGTGTGATTTTCTCGCGGAATGCGTGTGCCTGAAATGTGTATGCCGTAACGGCGCGAGAGGTAGCACGTGGGTTGGCCGTGGGGCAATGTGAAGTACTCGTTGCACTTCAAACATTATAAGTAGGAGGAGAAATGAGAGTTAAATTCCGTTACCTGGCAGTGCCGTTGGCGCTGGTGGCTGCGACAGGAATCGTGCAGGCCAACTCCGACGTTGAAAAGAACATTGCCAATTCGTCGAACTGGGCCATGCAGGCTGGCGACATGTACAACCAGCGCTACAGCAAGCTCAATCAGATCAATACCGGCAATGTAGGCAGGATGCAGGTGGCATGGACCTTCTCCACCGGAGTTCTGCGCGGCCACGAAGGTTCCCCGCTCGTGATCGGCGACATGATGTATCTGCACAGCGCTTTCCCGAACAAGGTGTTCGCGATGGACCTGAACACCCAGACCATCAAGTGGAAGTACGAGCCGAAGCAGGATCCGGCCGTCATTCCCCAGATGTGCTGTGACACGGTGAACCGCGGGCTGGCCTACGCCGAAGGCAAGGTGTTCCTGCAGCAGGCGGACAGCACGCTGGTGGCGCTCGATGCCGGAACCGGCAAGGTCGTTTGGTCGGTCAAGAACGGCGATCCTTCGCTCGGTGCGGTGAATACCAATGCCCCGCACGTCTTCAAGGACAAGGTGATCACCGGCATTTCCGGCGGCGAATGGGGCGTGCGCGGCTATATCTCCGCGTACAACATCAACACTGGCGACATGGTCTGGAGGGGTTACAGCGTCGGACCAGACGACGAAATGCTGATCGATCCAAATACGACCACGACCTGTAAAGACGGCAAAGTGCAGCCGGTCGGTGCGGATTCTTCCATCAGCACCTGGCAGGAAGACCAGTGGAAGCTCGGCGGCGGCACCACCTGGGGCTGGTACAGCTACGACAAGGCGCTGAACCTGATGTACTACGGAAGCGGCAATCCGAGCACATGGAATCCGGCGCAGCGTCCCGGCGACAACAAGTGGTCGATGTCGATCTGGGCGCGCGACGTGGATACCGGCAAGGTGAAATGGGTCTATCAGATGACGCCGTACGACGAGTGGGATTTCGACGGCATCAACGAAATGATCCTGGCTGACATCCCCGTCAAAGGCAAGATGACCAAGGCGCTGGTGCACTTCGACCGCAACGGTTTCGGCTACACCCTGGATCGCACCAACGGCGCCTTGCTGGTCGCGCAGAAATACGATCCAGCCGTGAACTGGGCCACGCATGTGGATATGAAGACCGGGCGCCCGCAGGTGGTGTCGAAATACTCGACCGCTCAGAACGGCCCGGACAAGAACACCAAGGGCGTGTGTCCTGCGGCGCTCGGTTCGAAGGACGAGCAGCCTGCGTCATTCAGTCCGAACACGGGTCTGTTCTACGTGCCGACCAACCACGTCTGCATGGACTACGAGCCGTTTGCAGTCGAGTATGTTGCCGGCCAGCCGTATGTGGGTGCGACGCTGGCGATGTATCCGGCGCCGGGTGGAAAGAACATGGGTAACTTCATCACCTGGGATGCCGGAACGGGCAAGATCGTCCAGAGCCATGGTGAGAAATTCTCGGTCTGGAGCGGCGCGCTCACGACCGCCGGCGGGATCGCCTGCTACGGTACCCTGGAAGGCTACCTCAAGTGCGTGGACGCGAAGAACATCAACAAGGAGTTGTACAAGTTCAAGACGCCGTCGGGCATCATCGGCAACGTCTTCACCTACCAGCACAAAGGCAAACAGTTCATCGGCGTATTTTCCGGCATTGGCGGCTGGGCCGGAATCGGTCTGGCCGCGGGTCTGGAGAAGGACGCCGACGGTCTGGGCGCAGTGGGCGGATACAAGGAACTTGCCAACTACACTGAATTGGGCGGTTCGTTGACGGTGTTTGCGCTGCCGCAGAAATAAACCGATCGGTGCTCTGTGCGTTATAGAAAGCGTCCCGGCCCTGGCCGGGGCGCTTTTTTCTGAACGATCCCACTTATGGAGCGTCTTATGGGGGTGTTGCGCCACATCGTTATTTTTTTTATGTGCGGATTTTTCTGCGCTGCATTTGCCGACGAACCGCTGTATACGGTGGTGGATGGCAACAAAGTTGATCCGGAGACCCTGAAGGGCTTCAAGGCCTGGCGCGCCGCGGCGTGTGACCGCTGCCACGGCGCCAATCAGCAAGGCTTGGTCGGGCCGTCTCTTATAGAGCGCCTGAAAATCCTCACCAGGGACGAGTTCGTGAAAACCGTTACCGAAGGCAGGCTGGAGAAAGGCATGCCCAGCTTCAAGACCAGCAAGATGGTGATGTCGAACATTGATCACCTTTATGCCTACCTCAAGGGACGCTCCGATGGTGCGATTACCAAATCCAAAGTCGAGCCGATGGAATAACGCTACGCTCGTCGTGGCATTATTGGCTGCCTGGACACTGGCCTTGTCGGTATCAGGCATGACGGCGGCACAGGACGAG
>DATFUO010000005.1:0-15729 GCA_035260785.1 Burkholderiales bacterium | reverse complement strand
GCAGTGATGGGTAACTGGTAATTGGTGACTGGTTAGCCACGGATTTCAGGATACTGAATTTGCCAATCACTAATCACCAATTACCAATCACTCGTGTCGTCAGCGCATCATGTAGCGCTGACTGAGCGCTACCGTCTTCGCCGGCTCACACGTAATCACCCTGCCGTCGATCATGACGTCGAACGTCTGCGGATTCACGGTGATGTTCGGGCAGGCTTCGTTGTGCAACATGTGCGATTTGTTGAGTTTGCGCGTGTTTCGCGCCGGCAACAGCGCCTTGGTCATGCCCAGCCTGCCCTGAGTGCCGGCTTCTACCGCGAGATGATTGACGAAGTTGACCGATAAAGCCTTTTTTGCTTCGCCGAAGGCGCCCCACTGCGGACGCATGATCAGCGGCTCACAGGTCATCAGCGATGCGGCGGAATCGCCCATTGCGCCCCAGGCGATGAATCCGCCTTTGACCACCAGTTCCGGTTTGATGCCGAAGAAGCCGGGACGCCACAATACGATGTCGGCGATCTTGCCGTCTTCCAGCGAACCGATGTGCTGGTCGATGCCGAATGTCTTCGCGGCATTGATGGTGTATTTGGCGATGTAGCGCTTGATGCGTTCGTTGTCGCCGAGCCTGGTCTTTTCTTCCGGCAGCCGGCCGCGCTGGTCCTTCATCTTGGAAGCGAGCTGCCAGGTGCGCGCGATGACTTCGTTGATGCGCCCCATGCCCTGGCTGTCGGAACCGAGCATCGATATCGCGCCGATGTCGTGCAGCACGTCTTCCGCGGCGATGGTCTGCGCGCGAATACGAGACTCCGCAAAAGCAACATCCTCCGGCACGGCAGGATTCAGGTGATGGCACACCATGATCATGTCGAGATGTTCGTCGAACGTATTCACGGTATAGGGATTGGTCGGATTCGTCGACGATGGCAGGCAGTTCATCTTTCCCGCCACCGCGATGATGTCAGGCGCATGGCCGCCGCCCGCCCCCTCGGTGTGGTACATGTGGATGGTGCGGCCTCTGATCGCGGCGAGTGTATCTTCCAGGAAGCCGGATTCGTTCAATGTGTCTGTATGGAGTTGCACCTGGAAGTCGAGCTCGTCGGCCACCGAGAGGCAGGTATCAATCACGGCCGGCATCGCACCCCAGTCTTCGTGGATTTTCAACCCTAGGCAACCGCCGCGCATCTGTTCCTCGAGCGACTCCGGCCTTGACGTATTGCCGCGCCCGAGGAATCCGAAGTTGATCGGCCAGGCTTCGGAGGCCTGCAGCATCTTGCCGACATTCCATTCGCCGCCGCAGTCGATGCCAACAGTAATCGGGCCGAGAGAGCCGCCGATCATGGTGGTCAGCCCCGAGGCGATCGCATGCTCGCAGAGCTGCGCCGAATCGAAATGCACGTGCACGTCGATGCCGCCGGGCGTCGCAATCAGGCCTTCGGCGTCGCGTACCGTGGTCGCCACGCCGCACACCAGTTTCGGGTGCACGCCATCCATCACCTCCGGGTTGCCTGCCTTGCCGATGGCGACAATCTTGCCGTCCTTGATGCCAAGGTCGCCTTTGACGATGCCGAGAACGGGATCGATGATCGTCGCGTTGCAGATCAGCATGTCGAGCGAGCCTTGCGCGGCGGTATGGCCGGACTTCAGGCCCATGCCGTCGCGCAACGTTTTGCCGCCCCCGTGCAGGCACTCGTCGCCCGGCACCGCGTAGTCGTGCTCGATCTCCGCAAGGAGGGAGGTATCGCCGAGACGAACGGCGTCGCCTTTGGTGGGGCCGTACATTGCGGCGTATTCTTTGCGGGTCATTCTGGCCATTGTCTTTTCCTGTCCGTGACGAGCGATAGCGATTGGGTGGAAGGCTCTATGCGCAGTTGTCCCCTTGTGGCGCGCCGAGCAACTCGACTCGACGAGGGGAAGTCGACGAGGACTGTTCGAGTCCCATGGCAGGGCACGTTGTGTGTGCCCTGCCCGGTCGAGTTCCGCAGTCGCCTCGTCGAGTCAGGCAGCGCAGGGACACCCCTGACAAGGGGCGCGACACCAGGGGCGGCCTTCTTTTGGTTACTTTTCTTGGCCGCGCAAGAAAAGTAACCAGCCGCCGGGCTGCCCCCGGCCAACATTGCATCAACGCGCAAGACGACTGGATCTCCACTTGCGCCAAATCACGCTCCTTTAAAACCCTGCGCCTTCGCTTTTTTCAAGGCGTCTGTTTTTGCTTTCTCCCCCTTCGTCGTACCGTCTGTCAAATTGTTCAATCCGAAGATCTCGCCGCTGCCGCCGAATGCGGCGAGCGTGACCTGCTTGGCTTCTCCGGGCTCGAAGCGCACGGCGGTTCCGGCGGGAATGTCGAGATGCATGCCGAACGATGCCGCGCGGTCGAAATCGAGCGCCTTGTTCGCTTCGAAGAAGTGAAAGTGGCTGCCGATCTGGATCGGACGGTCGCCGGTGTTCATCGCTTTGATGGTGACTTTTCTGCGACCGGCGTTGAGTTCGATGTCGCCGTCCGGCGTGAAGATCTCGCCTGGCACGACTGCCCCGGTATCCTTCTTCAGTTTGCCGGGTCGGATCGGATCGTGAACGGTCACGAGCTTGGTGCCGTCCGGAAAAGTCGCTTCGACCTGCAGCACCGGCATAAGATCCGCAACACCCGGCATGACATCGTCCGCATTCAGGATCGTCGAACCGTAGCCGATCAGGTCGGCAACGGAACGTCCCTCGCGCGCGCCTTCCAGGATCTCGTCGGCGATGATCGCGGTGGCTTCCGGATAATTGAGCTTGAGTCCCTTCGCCCGCCGCTTCCTCGCCAGCTCCGCTGCGGTGTAGATCGTCAGACGTTCCAGTTCTGTCGGTGTCAAAAGCATGCCACCTCACCCCCCGCCCTCTCCCCCGGAGGCGGAGAGGGTGCCTTGTCGTCGTGTTTGCCTAAGAGGTAATTCAACTGTTGTCTTTCATCTGAATATTCTCACTGCGGCCCGACCACTCAATCTCTCACGGAGGTCCACCGTGCCCTTCGCTCCCTCTCCGCCTAGAAGCGGGAGAGGGCTGGGGTGAGGTGGTCAGTTCGCGAACAGCCGGCTGTCCTGCACTTCGTGCCGCATGGCGGCGATTTCGCTATGCGGTGTGTACGCATACAGCTCCTCCGCATCTCCCGCAGGCAGCCGCAGCAGTTCCACCAGAACCGGCCTCACCTGCAGCAATATTTTCTGGGCATCCAGGTGGCCGATCATTCCCAGGCGCAACGCGGCACCGACGATACCGGTACACAACGTATGCGCCGACACCGCGCGGCAGGCTTCCTCGGAAAGTCCATTGGCGTTCCACAACGCGCCTTGAACAACCGGCAGGTGTCCGCGCACCTTGCGCTCCGCAATTCCCTGGCGAAATTCGGCGGCTCCCGGTGTGCCGAGACCCGCGTGAACTTTCAGCAGGGATGCGCCGGCACGCCGGGAGCCTTCGCGCAACTCGGTGGCCAGGGTCATCGCTTCAACGAGATCGTCGAGGTCTGCGAGGCGATCGAATCTTCCGCCCGCGCGCATTGCGGCAACGAGCACGGGCGCGTCGAAAGTGGCCCAGCGCTGGACAAGCTGTCCTTCGAGGAATTGCGCGACCTGTTCGGCCGAGACGACCTCGCCATCGGCGCGCAATGTTTCCAGCCCCCAGGAAAATGCGATACTGCCGCTCGGAAAGAAACTGTCGGCGTACTGCAACGCGCCCAGCAGGCTGTGCGGTTCAGGCATTGCCGATCTGCCTCGCCCTGCCGTCTTCAATGAACGGCTGGAGCCGCTCCAGATAGCGATCGGCCGTGCCTTGTAACGCGATGCGCAGCCAGGCGCCCTCGAAGCGTACCGCCCAGTGCATGTTGCCGGCAAAATAACCCAGTTCGAGCGCGCATGCCGTATCGCGCGGCGCCAGCGTCAACCATTCGGTTTCGCGCATGCGCACCACCACCGCCCGCTCGTCGGTAAGCATCAGCACCGCTCCGTTGAACAACTGCTGGGCACGATCGAGGACGACGGCGCATTCGGTGCCGTTATCGGTCGAAGCCCGCATCCGGTGGCGCTGCGTATCTTCACTGGACAATGACAGGTACTCGACCCTGCCGCGATGTCCGAGGTGGTGAAGCCGCTCGGCGATGGGTGGATCCGTCGCCGCGCCGATGATGTTGTCGAGTTTCAGCATGAATATTCAGCCGGAGAAAGGCCGGACCGCGTGCAGCGCAGTCCGGCGTGACGACTTCCGGCCTTCAGCGGTGCGCCGGTTCCTTCTTGTTGGGAATGCCGGGGATCGGCGCCTCGTCGGTACCGACCGTGGTACGCGTGATTGCCTCCACCATCTCACGGGTCGCATCCGGATCCGTGATCCACTTCTTGTAGAAGTCGTACGGGCATGCCGCGACGCCCTTGTCGCCTTCGTGGGAGTTGATCAGGCCGGTGTAGCCGCGATGCAGCAGCTTGAACAGGTGGTTTTCCGACTGCATGTTCTTGCGTGCATCGCGAATCAGCGACTTGGACAGCGCCGCATACTGGATGCCGTAATCCTCTTCGCCGCATTCGCCGAGCGTGCGCCCGTCGAAGCCGATGATGGCCGAATGGCCGAAGTAAGAGTACACGCCGTCGAAGCCGGCCGCATTCGCCACCGCGACGTAAACGTTGTTGGCCCAGGCCATCGCCTTGGCCATGATCACCTGCTGGTCCTTGGCCGGATACATGTAGCCCTGGCAACGCACGATCAACTCCGCGCCCTTCATCGCACAGTCGCGCCAGATTTCCGGGTAATTGCCGTCGTCGCAGATGATCAGCGACACTTTCAGTCCTTTCGGGCCTTCGGAAACGTAAGTGCAGTTGCCCGGATACCAGCCTTCGATCGGCACCCAGGGCATGATCTTGCGATACTTCTGCACGATCTCGCCTTTGTCGTTCATGAGGATCAGCGTGTTGTATGGCGCCTTGTTCGGATGTTCTTCGTGCCGTTCCCCGGTCAGCGAGAACACGCCCCAAACCTTCGCCTCACGGCAGGCGGCGGCAAAAATCGCGGTTTCATCGCCCGGACAACTCGAAGCCGTGTCGTACATTTCCTTGCTGTCGTACATGATTCCGTGCGTGCTGTACTCCGGGAAAATGACCAGGTCCATGCCGGGCAGTCCGACCTTCATGCCCTTGATCATCTCGCCGATCTTTTTCGCGTTGTCCAGCACCTCTTTTTTGGTGTGCAATCGCGGCATCTTGTAGTTGACGACCGCGACGCCGACTGTGTCCTTGCTGCTCGAAATATCACCGTGCATCATGATTCGATTCTCCTATTGATCGTTGATCGTGAAACCTTGACTCCCAATAACGCAGTCGGACTGCGCAACTACGCGGACTTGCGTCCGTCTTTATTCTCATTTCAATACTTTCAGAAACCCCTCTCTCACCGCGCGGGACGCGGATAGCGTTTACCTGCAAGGCCCAGGCCCTAGACCGTCAGGAATGCATGAATCTTCGCCGTGTCCACGCGCTCTTTCACGTCCTCATAAACGAACTCGCCCTTCTCGATGATCAGAAAGCGGTCGGCGATTTCCTGGGTGAACCACAGCACCTGCTCGGAGACCACCATCGAGAAATTGCGTTCTGTCTTCAGGCGATTGAGCGTCTTGGCGATGTCCTTGATGATCGACGGCTGGATGCCTTCGGTCGGCTCGTCCAGGATCAGCACTTTCGGGTTCGAGACCAGCGCGCGCGAAATCGCAAGCTGCTGCTGCTGCCCGCCGGACAGGTTGCCGCCCTTGCGGTTGCGCATCTCGTGCAATACCGGAAAGGTGTCGTAGACGAACTGCGGCACGGTCTTGTCGGGCATGTTCTCCATTCCGGACAGGATATTTTCCTCGACGCTAAGGTAAGGAAAAATCATGCGGCCCTGCGGCACGTAGGCCAGTCCCGCAGCCACCCGCTCGTAGCTTTTCCGGCCGAGCAGCGGCTTGCCGTCGAGCGCCACGTTGCCGCTGCGCGCCGGCAGCACGCCGATCAGCGCCTTGAGCAGCGTGGTTTTGCCCATGCCGTTACGCCCCATGATCGCCAGTGTTTCCCGGGCACCGAGCGCGAAACCGGCATTCCGGACCACATGGCTGTCGCCGTAGTAAACGTTCAGGTTCTGTACTTCAAGCATGGCGTTCCATATTTCTAATGGTGAACGCAGAGGAAAGGTAAAAGCCAAAAGGTGAAAGGTAAAAGACTCCAAGCGAGTTTTCGCCTTCGGCTTTTTCAGCTCTTTCCACTTTCCCCTTTGACCTTTCAGCTTTCGGCTGCATTTCAGTGACCCAAGTACACGTCTATCACCCGCTCGTCCGCCTGCACCTGCTCCATCGTGCCTTCGGCGAGCAGCTTGCCCTGGTGCAGCACGGTAACCTTCTGCGCGATCATCTTGACGAAAGCCATGTCGTGCTCGATCACCACCATCGAGCGGCCCCTGGCAATGCGCTTGAGCAGTTCCGCAGTCTGTTCGCGCTCGCGCGCGCTCATGCCGGCGACCGGCTCGTCGAGCAGCATCAGCTCGGGATCCTGCATCAAGAGCATGCCGATCTCGAGCCACTGCTTCTGGCCGTGCGACAGCAAGCCGGCCTTGGTACCAAGCTGCTCGTCCAGGTAAATCTGGCGCGCGACGCCTTCGATCTTGTCTACGATCTCCGGAGCGCGCCGGAAGAACAGTGAGCCGAAAACATTGCGCTTTTTCGGGTAGGAGATCTCCAGATTCTCGCGCACCGTGAGATCTTCGTAGACGGAAGGATTCTGGAATTTGCGTCCCACCCCGGCGCGGGTGATCTGATATTCGATCATGCTGGTGAGCTGGCGGTTCTTGAAACGAATCGAACCGCTGCTTGGTTTGGTTTTTCCGCAGATCATGTCCAGCAGGGTGGTCTTGCCGGCGCCATTCGGACCGATGACGACGCGCAATTCCTCTTCCTCGACATAGAAGTTCAGATCGTCGACGGCCTTGAAACCGTCGAAAGAAACGGTCAAGCCCTCGACGGAGAGGATGAGCCCGCTCACTGCGGCCCCCCGGCGCGCGTGCTCTTGTGGCCCTTGAACCGGTCCAGCAGACTCGCCAGGCCTTCAGGCAGGAAGATGACGACGAGCATGAACAATCCGCCGATGAAATAGAGCCAGTACTCCACGAAATTCTCGGAGAAGAAGGTCTTGCCCGCCCCCACCAGAATCGCGCCATAGACCGCGCCGATCAGCGACAGGCGCCCGCCGACGGCCGCGTAGATCACCATTTCTATCGAAGGCACGATCCCGACCAGGGAAGGCGACGCCAGCCCGACCTGGAGCGTGAACATGGCGCCGCCGATCGACGACAGCACCGCCGCAACGGCGAAGATGAATCCTTTGAACATCGCCGGGTCGTAACCGGAAAAGCGCACGCGGTCTTCGCGATCGCGGATCGCGACCAGGATCTTGCCGAGCCGGCTGCGCACAATGAAGCTCCCGACTACGACTGCGATCAGGAGCAACGCGACCGTGACGAAGTACAAACCGGTGCGCACGCCTTGCGCTTCGAAGCTGATGCCGAAGAAGGTCTTGAAGTCGGTAATGCCGTTGACCCCGCCCGTCACGCCTTGCCGGCCGATGATGACGATAGACATGATCGCCGCGAGCGCGAGGGTGATGATCGAGAAATAGACACCGCCGACGCGCTTGCGGAAATTGAAATAGGCCAGCACGAAGGCGATGAACGCCGGCAGGACGATCATTGCCGGCAGCGTGAACCAGAAGGAATGGAACGGCTCCCACCACCACGGCAGGGCGTCGACGCTGTTCCAGACCATGAAGTCCGGCAGGTTGGAGCCGAAGAATTCGGACAGGGCCTGCGCCGAACTGTCGCTGGTGGTCGACTCCAGCTTCAGGTACATCGCCATCATGTAACTGCCCAGGCCGAAGAAAATGCCCTGGCCGAGGCTGAGTATGCCTCCGTAACCCCAGATCAGCACGATGCCGATCGCGGGGAAAGCAAAGCACAGGTATTTCGCCAGCAGGTTCAGACGGAATTCCGACAGCAGGAGCGGCATCAGCACGAGCAGCAGCCCGAGGATCGGCAGGCCCAGCAGCCTCAGCCATTCCACCGGTGTCCGACGCGCCTCTGCGCTGCGCGCGCCCGTGCCATCCACTGCGCTGGCTCCGTTACTCAATTCATCTCCTCACTTTGGTCGCAAACAGCCCGTTCGGACGGAAATACAGCGCAACGATCACGAGCAGCAGGATCGAAGCCTTGGCCATCGAACCGGTCATCAGGAATTCAAAAGTGGATTGCAACTCACCGATTATCGTCGCGGAGAGCAAGGTGCCAAGCAGACTCTCGACGCCCCCGAACACGACGACGATGAAGGTGTCGACAACATATTGCTGCCCGGTGACCGGTCCGGTCGAAGCGAGCATGGTGAACGAACTGCCCGCAATGCCGGCAAGCCCGCAGCCGAGCGCGAAAGTCAGCGCGTCGACCCGTTCGGTATTGATGCCGGCAGCCCCGGCCATGCCCCGGTTCTGGGTGACTGCGCGGATACGCAGGCCCCAGCGCGTGCGAAACAGCAACAGGTACACGCCGAAAGATACCAGCAGTGCGAGGGCGATGATGAATATGCGGCTCAACGGAAACGACGCACCGGGAACCGCAGTGGGCGCCCACGCGCCCTGCAGCCAGCTCACCGTCGGCACGCCGACTTCCTTGGGTCCGAAACCGTGGCGAAATACCTGCTGCAGAATCAGGCTCAGGCCCCAGGTTGCCAGCATGGTGTCCAGCGGCCTTTTGTAGAGAAAGCGGATCAGGCTGCGCTCGAGCGCGAAGCCAAACGCGAAAGTCACCGCAAATGCAAGCACGATGCCGACGAGGAAGTAGACGTCCTTCAGTCCGGGCATGAATTTCTCGAACAGCAAAGCAGTGGCATAGGTCGTGTACGCACCCATGGCCATGAGCTCGCCGTGGGCCATGTTGATCACGCCCATCAGGCCGAAGACGATGGCCAGGCCGAGCGCCATCAGCACCAGGATGGTGGACAGGCTCAGACCATTGAAGGCCTGCATCAGAAAAATGTCGAAGGTCATTCGGGACCCGATTCCCTTTCGAAAGCAACCGAGAATCCGTCTTCGTCCCGTGCCCGGGTTTTGACCCGGGCACGGAAGGAAGAGGGGTAGACCGTGTTACGCGATCAGATTCCGGCGGATCAGATCTTGGCGAACGGGTTCGGCTCGATCAGCGACGACTCGTAAATCATGTCGATCTGACCGTCCTTCCTGAACGTGCCGATACGGGCATGCTTCCACAGATGGTGATTGGACTTGTGGAATTTGATCTTGCCCTCGGGAGCGTCCAGGGCGAGTTCGGAAGAGGCCGCGACAACCTTGGGCACATCGATGGTGCCCGCCTTTTCTACCGCGAGCTTCCACAGATAGACCGAAATGTATCCGCATTCCATGGTGTCGCCGACAACGCGGTTGGCGCCGTACTTGGCCTTGAATGCCTTGACGAACTTGTCATTCGCCGGATTCTTCACGCTCTGGAAATAACCCATGCACGACATGAAGCCCTCCAGGTTCTCCGCGCCGATGCCGGAAGCTTCTTCCTCCGACACCGCCATTGCGCACAGAGCCTGGGTCTTGCCGGTGATGCCGGCGGCGTTGAGTTGCTTATAGAACGCGACGTTGGATCCGCCGACCACCGTACTCCAGATGACATCCGGTTTTGCGGCCTTGATCTTGTTGATTTCGGAAGCGAACTCGATGGAGCCGAGCGGGTAATAGCTTTCGCCCGCAACCGTGGCGCCGATCTTCTTCAGGTGCAGGTTGGCGAGCTTGTTCATGGTGCGCGGCCAGATGTAGTCGGAGCCGATCAGATAGAAGCTCTTGCCCTTGTTCTTGTACAGCCAGTCGAGCGAGGCAATGGCGGACTGCGTGCCTTCCTGCGCCGTGTACATGATGTTCTGCGACATCTCGAGCCCTTCGTAATAGGTCGGATAATAGAGCAGGCCCTTGTAACGCTCCATGACCGGCAATACGGCTTTGCGCGAAGCCGAGGTGTAGCAGCCGAAGATTGCGGCAACCTGGTCTTTTTCCAGCAGCTTGCGCGCCTTTTCGGCAAAGGTCGGCCAGTCGCTGGCCCCGTCTTCGACGACGACCTCGAGCTTCTTGCCCATCACGCCGCCGGCGGCATTGATTTCCTCGATCGCCAGTTTTTCCGCGTCCACCACCGAGGCCTCGGCAATGGCGATGGTACCGGTCAGCGAATGCAGGATGCCGACCTTGATCGTGTCTGCGGCGGCCGCTGAACGGATGAACGGTGCGCCGGGCAATGCCGCGACGGTCGTCACTGCTGCTGCGCTCTTGATGAACTGTCTTCTATTGAATTTCATGTCTTCCCTTTCCCCTGGAGGTTTGCAGCCGTTCGGCGACGGCGAAAAAAAAGCCCACAGGGCGGGTGCGATCCGTCCGGCGGGCTTCTATGCCTTGCCTGGCCGCGACGTCTTTGTCGCGCTCAGGCTATGTTGTCTTTAATGAATTTCCCGGTGACACGGGAAAACCCGGTCCAGAAACTCGATGACCATATTGCAAAATCAGGGCCAATCCTGCAACCGAAATTATCCCGGCCCCGACAACCCGGTGAAAAATTGGCGAAACAAGTCTGAATTGAAAGGCATTCAGCTCGGCCGCCGCGGATCGCTCCTTGGCTTGGCGTACAGTATTGCTGCGCCGCACGCATGGCAGAAGGGCCTTGGGCGCCGCACGCGACCGGTGCATATTGCAGCGCAAAAGCACCAAATTAGGACCAGTCAAGCCAAGAGGCAGGGGTTGCTCTATATTTACCCTGTCGAGACAAATCCGACGCAGAATCGCGATACGCGCCCATCGACGCTTGAGAGCACCCGTCGATGGTCGAACGGGTCCGGGATTTGCAGGAAGGCAATCCAGCAAGCAAAGCGAGCGCACACAAGATCGCCCGCCAGGATACGGAGCCCTGAGAACACCGGGCCGATGCAAGGAGGCATCGGCGTGACGCGTCCGACACGGCATATAGTGTGTTGCGGCCCTCCGGTTTTCATCGTGCACGACGCGTTACAGTGTCGTGACCCTCAGCGCAAAGACGCGTCGCTCCTCGAATTCTTCCGGGCCGCATCGGCGTGCACATCGTTACGACAAACCGAACAACGCGCGCGGGTCGAAAGACTGCGTTTAGAATATTCACGACACAGCCGATGAAATCCAAATCCAACGAACCGATCCGCATAGGCGTCCTGTTCTCGGAGACCGGGGTGACCTCGGTGATTGAAAAATCCGAACACATGGGCACGCTGCTGGCGATCCAGGAAATCAACGACGCCGGCGGCATCAACGGGCGCGAATTGCAGGCGGTGAGCTACGATCCGGGGTCGCGGCCGGCAAGGTTCGCCGCGCTGGCCGAGAAGCTCATTCTCGAGGACCGCGTCCATGTCATCCTCGGCTGCTACATGTCGAGCACGCGCAAGGCCGTCATCCCCGTGGTTGAGCGATGGAACGCGCTGCTCATGTACCCGACCCTCTACGAAGGATTCGAGTACTCCCGCAACGTCATCTATACCGGTGCGGCACCGAACCAGAACAGCGTGCAACTCGCGGAATTCATGCTGCGCGAATTTGGTTCGCGCGTATTCATGGTCGGCTCCGACTATATCTATCCTTACGAATCCAATCGCATCATGAGCGATCTGATCCTGGAGCGCGGCGGGGAGAAAGTGGGGGAAACCTATCTCCCCCTGGATGCACTGTGGGAGGACTATCTGGCACTGGCGAAAAAGATCAAACAGGCGGGACCCGATTTCATTTTCTCCACGGTTGTCGGCGACGGCACCGCATTGCTGCACCGGGCGTATGCCCAGCTCAAACTCGACCCCGCGCAAATGCCGATCGCGAGCCTGACCACCTGCGAGGCGGAAATCAAACAAATGGGAGCGGACATCGGAGAGGGTCACATCACTTCCGCGCCCTATTTCCAGTCGATTTCCACCGAGGAAAACCGCTTGTGCGTGGCGCGGTGCAAAGCCCGCTTTGGAGATGACATCGTGACCAACCAGTGCTGGGAGGCGGCGTACTTCCAGACGCATCTGCTGGCGAGCGCAATGCGGCGCATGAACTGCGACAGCGTGCCGGATCTGCTGCGCGCGCTGCCCGGATCGGAATTCGCCGCGCCCCAGGGCAAGGTCCGCATCGACGAACACAACCATCACACCTACCTGCGACCGCGCATCGGCAGGATAAACGCCGACGGCCAGTTCGACATCATCGAAGAGGGCCGCCACTGGGTACGCCCCGATCCCTATCTTGTGTCTCACACCCTGCAGGACTGGTCGGCGCGCGTGCAAGTCAATTCGCGTTAGGTCGATGCGATGAAAAGCGGCGGGACCTCACGGCTGTTGCGCGAGTTGCGATCGCTGCGCGTCATGGTCTTCCATCCGGATGATCAGGACGGGCAGGAACTGATCGGCCAGCTCGGCCGCATCGGCTGCCAGGTCAAGGCCTTCTGGCCGCCGCTCGAGAAACTGCCGGAGGAAGCGGATCTGGTTTTCTTCGCCATGCGCCCCGAAGTCCTGTCCATGGATCTTCCCTGGCTGCGGCGCGAAGGCTCCCCGCCGGTGATTCCGATTGTGACCTACGAGAATCCGGTCATCGTCGAGGCGGTGCTGCAACTGAATGCGTTCAGCGTTATCGGCTCGCCGGTGAAATCTTCGGGCCTGCTGACTGCCATTGCCGTTGCGGTAAGCCAGGCGGAGAAGTCCCGCACCCGGGAGAAATACGTGGTGCGCCTGGAGCAAAGGTTGACTGCCCAGCGCAAGATTGCCAAGGCCAAGGCGATCCTGATGACATCGCGGCATATCTCGGAAGAGGAAGCCTACGACCTGATCCGCAATCGCGCGATGACAAAACGCGTGACCACCGAGGAAATCGCGGACGCCGTGATCAAGGCGAACGAGATCCTCGGAATGGATTTGAAGACATAGAAGCAGGACTGATGGCGCAGGACTCGGGACTAGGTGAAAGTCAAAACACTGTCCGTCAGAGGCTCTGCGTGGCATCGACCTTGGGTATTTACTGAATCCCGGATCCTGCGCCATCAGTCCTGCTTTTTTCTGCGCTTATGAATCGCAGAATTTCCTCCCGCCTCGCCATCGTGTCCTTATAGCCGAGCGCGATCAGCGCGCGGCAATACGCCGGTTCGAACAGCAGGTAACTCGTCAGCGTGGCGCCGCCAGTGCGCGTCGCGCCCAGCCCGCGCAACAGAAAACGAATCGAGCGCGGCAGTTCACGGAAGTAATTCGCCGCGATTCGGTCGATTTCCTCGCTCGGAGAGATCACCAGCACATCGACTTCGCGCAACTGCACATTGTGCTTGCTGCGCTCCTCGCGGGGAATCAGCCGGATGGTGTTGTTGATGCGCTGCAGTCGTTCGATGTCGGTTTCCAGGCTGTCGAGAAAAATGCTGTTCAGCGCATGCCCGGCGATCTGCGCAAGCGATGGATAACTGCTCATCCGTTCTCGGTGTGGCGGGATTTGCGTCTGGCGGCTGACGCCAATGACGACAACGCGATCCGCGCCCAGGTGCAGCGCGGGGCTGATCGGGGAAATCTGGCGCATGCTGCCGTCACCGAAGAATTCGCGCCGCAGGGGCACCGCGGGGAAAATGAAAGGCAGGGCGCTCGACGCCAGCAGATGCTCGAAATCGATGATCTCCGCTATGCCGATCCGGCGCGCCCGCTGCCACCCCGTCAATCCCGGCACGCCCTGGAAGAAACTTACCGATTGCCCGGACGTATAGCCTGATACCGTGATCGACAACGCATAGAGTGCACCGGCATCGATGCTGCGACGAATTCCGCCAAGGTCAAGGCGCTCCCGCAGCAATTGAGAGAGCGGAGAATTGTCCAGCAGGGAACTCGGATTGTTCTTGCCGAGCCCGCCCATCAGCATCGCCAGGAACCAGCGCATGCTGGTGCCGCATACCCCGACTACATCGGACCGATAGACCTGGTCGACATGGAAGTTTTTCCAGATCATCAGCATCTGCCGAACCGCGCGATGGAAATCGGTCGCATTGGATGCCAGCGCCGCCGCGTTGATGGCGCCCGCGGAAGTCCCGCAGATTATCTTGAACGGATTGGGCGTTCCGCGTGGCAGCAGATGGGATACGGCACGCAGGAAGCCGACCTGATACGCGGCGCGCGCGCCGCCTCCCGTCAGAATCAGGCCTACGTTGGCTGCGTGCGAGGATGGAATGTCCAACTTGAAGCCCGTCCGGAAAAATCGGACTGCGCGTCGTTGTTATTGCTCTTTCTGTTCGGCCCGCGCTGATTCAATGGTCGGCTGGACCAGTTCCAGCGCGTCGCGCAGCGTGTCTTCGGAAAGGTCATTCAGCGCATGAGCGAGAATATCGGCGACCGCATAGGTGTCTTCGGGCAACGATTCGCTGTCGAGATTGGCCACGAATACTGCGGCAGCGCCCGTTGCGCGCAGCAGCGCCTGGCGTTCGCTCATCAACATCTCAATTTCCGCGCGCAGCATCCCGATTTCCTGCGCGTGTTGTTCGTTGCTCATACCCCTCTCCTGCGCTCGTCGTTAAAGTCATGATGCCACAAGGCTTTTCCGAGGGCCAGCAATGGCTTCAGGAAGGGCTTGAGCCGGCATCGGAAATCGCGCTATAAGTTGCGCCCCGGATTGGCAAAGCATTGTGGCAACAAAAAAAGAGTGGCGATGCGGCGAGTGACTAAAGCCTCGACACGCCGCTTGCAAGGCTTTCCTCTAGTGAAGCCGGATTACGTCGGAGCGCGGTGCGGCAATGACTGGGAGATTGAGGGCCAGCAACTGCCGGCCTATCACGGTGATGGAACCTTCGATGCGGTTGTTGCCGGTATCGCTGAATTCGAATCCGTAAGTTCGCTGTAAACCTCTGCGCCCTTCTTCGTCGCGACCAAGCCGGAGCCGCTTCATGGCGACCGTCCAGTCGAGCAACTGCACTCCTTCGGCTTCGCAGGCCCTGCGGGCGCCGTCGAGCGCCACATCCCTTGCGCGCAGGCTGTCCAGCCAGAACCAGCCGGCGGCAAGAAAGATGGAAAGGGCGATGAGTTCAATCATTTGAATTCCGTGACGGTCGTGACGACGTGATATATGCAAGCGCGAAACGAAAATGTTCATTGCCATTAACTGAAATGCTGGCCCAGACCGGTCTCGTGCGGGTTTGACTTTACCTCGTCACGCCGTCACGACCGTCACGTCGTCACGTCTCTTATTCCCACCTTCACCATCTTGGGTGCGAGCACGCGAACAACGTCGCCCGGCGAAATACCGACCAGATACCCCCGCCTGCCGCCATTGATGTAGATTTTCGGCAGCCCGAGGATGGTTTCTTCCATATACACCGGCATTTTCTTGCGTGTGCCGAATGGTGAAGTACCACCGACCACATAACCGGAATGTCGGTTCGCCGTATCGGGATTGCAAGGGACAATGGTCTTGACGCCGATAATTCTCGCCAGCTCCTTGGTGGAAACCTTCAGGTCACCATGCATAAGCACCATGAGCGGATTTCTGTCGTCGTCCTCCATGACCAGCGTCTTCACAACGGCGTGCTCGGGCACGCCGAGTTCTCGCGCGGATACCGCCGTCCCGCCCTTTTCTTCATATTCGTAGAGGTGATCGGCGAACTCAATCTTGTGCGCGCGAAGTTCGCGCACTGCGGCGGTTA
>DATFUO010000004.1:0-2734 GCA_035260785.1 Burkholderiales bacterium | reverse complement strand
CCGCCGGCGTCCTGACGGCCGAGCTGCGCGATCAGCTAAAGAGACGCAAGCGCGAGATCTTGGAATATCTGCTTAAGGCCGGGACGCTTGCACGGCAGCAACGGGCCATCGTGCCGCTGCAGCCGCGCGGGACGCGCACTCCCGTTTTTGCCGTAGGCGGACACAATGGCGACGCCTTCTGCTTCCGCGCTCTCGTGCAGCACCTGGGCGAGGATCAGCCGTTTTTCGGGCTCCAGCCTCCAGGTGTCGATGGGCATGGCGAACCGCTCGCCAGTGTCGAGGAGCTCGCCGCGTACTTTGCAGCGCAGATCCGCGCCTTCCGGCCGAACGGCCCTTGCATCATCGCTGGCTACTGCGGCGGCACCATCGCTTTCGAGTTGGCCGACAACTCGTGCAGGATGGCGCGGACATCCGCTTTCTCGCCCTGTTTGGTAGCCCTTATCCGGCCTCGTTACAACTCCTGCCGCGACTACGGCGGATCCTCGCGGAGCAGATGGGGCGTGTGAGGAGACACGCGCTCGCGCTCACGTCGAGGTCATGGGTGGAGCGCCGCGTGTATATCAGCGAGAAATTGCACCTGCGCAAGGCGCGGTGTGAGGCCGCCGAGGCCGCGGTGCTGGATCCGCTGCTCGTCCTAAGCGCCAAAGTTGGAAAAGTCACGATAGCCGCGCTGCGTCGCTACACACCCAGCCATTTCGCCGGACGTGTGAAGATCATTTCGCCGAGCAAGGCATGGTTGGATTCTGTCTGGACACCGCGGTGCTGGCGATCGGTGGCGCAGCACACGGAGGAATATTTCGGACCGGACGGCTGCGACCACATAGACATGCTCCGCGAGCCCCATGTGACGGCTATTGCCGAGCTTTTCAGGCGTTGTCACGAAAAGAGTGAGATCAAGGTTGCTCCACGGACGCGCGGACAATGATCCCGTAGCATCGGCCGAAAAAAACAAGGGCACAGCCTTGCGACCGTACCCTTGCGGACCGATTAACCAGCGAACAGACGGATGACTACACTTTGTTTGGCCGGCTAGGCTCGTAACAGCGGGCTGGCCATCTCAATCTGTTTGGAAGTAGCTGATGCGCTACGTCACGTCGCTAATGTGCTACATCGCCTATTAACCTGCAAGCTGGCTGGATAGGCCATTTGGACCATGCCAGGTCGTGGGCTAAAACGGGCTGGAACCATCCCGCCCAGTAGTTGCCTGTGCGCGCCGAGCCAAGTGGCCTGTAGTTAAGCCGCTACATACGTTCGCGGGATCTCTACAAGAAAATCAAGTTTTGCCGATAGTCCCTTGAATTTCCGCGACCTATCATTGGTAAGTGGGTTTTTGCCCCTACCAGGCATGGAGATGATGAAAGTTCTGATTGCAGATGATTCTATAGTCGTGCGCGACCGGCTGGTTACTTTGCTGAGCGAGCTTCACGGCGTCGAAGTGGTAGGCCAAGCGAAGGATGCAGCGGAGGCCAGGAATCTGGCGGAGGAGTTGAGACCGGATGTGGCGATCCTTGATGTCAGGATGCCGAAGGGGAGCGGCGCCGACGTGGTGCGCGACATCAAGAAACTCAACCCCACCCCCAAGGTCATCATGCTGACAAACTACCCGCATCCCGAGAACAGGAAAAAGTGCATCGAGCGAGGCGCGGATTATTTTTTTGATAAGTCAACCGAGTTCAAAAAAGTGATGTTGGTATTGAAGGGCATGCTTCGTGACCCGGTAAACAGCTGAGCTGCGACCAGGCCTGAGGGCTAACGCGCCCAAGCGGGTCAAGCCGGGACAGTGTCGAATTGATCGGGAGGGAAAATGAGCAACCTGCAATTTTCTCCGGCAATGCTCGATCGCGGCGCGCTGCTGAAGGCGCTACGCGCGCTCCGGAAGGGGGAGTTTTCCGTTCGCATGCCCATGGATCTCGTCGGGGTCGATGGCGAAATCGCGCAGGCGTTCAACGACGTCGTGGAAATCAACGAAATGATCGCTGAAGAGTTGGCCCGCATCGGCAATGAGGTGGGGAAGGAAGGAAAAACCGGGCAGAGGGCGAAGCTGGCCGTGGCGACCGGATCGTGGCAGGAGTGCGTGGAGTCGGTGAACACGCTGATCGGCGATCTGGTGCAGCCCACCGCGGAGGTCGCGCGCGTGATCGAATCGGTGGCGAAGGGCGATCTTTCCCAGACGATGGTGCTCGAGATAGACGGCAGGCCGTTGCGCGGCGATTTTCTGCGCATCGGGAAAGTCGTGAATACCATGGTGAACCAGCTGGGCGGATTTGCCTCGGAAGTGACGCGGGTGGCGCGCGAGGTGGGCACCGAGGGCAAGCTCGGCGGCCAGGCGCAGGTGCCGGGGGTGGCGGGCACCTGGAAGGATCTCACCGACAACGTGAACGCGATGGCAGCGAACCTCACCGGCCAGGTGCGCAACATCGCCGAGGTGACCACCGCGGTGGCGAAGGGCGATCTGTCGAAGAAGATCACGGTGGACGTGAAGGGCGAGATCCTGGAGCTGAAGAGCACCATCAACACGCTGGTGGACCAGCTCAACGCGTTCTCTGGCGAGGTGACGCGGGTGGCGCGCGAGGTGGGCACCGAGGGCAAGCTCGGCGGCCAGGCGCAGGTGCCGGGGGTGGCGGGCACCTGGAAGGATCTCACCGACAACGTGAACGCGATGGCGGCGAACCTCACCGGCCAGGTGCGCAACATCGCCGAGGTGACCACCGCGGTGGCGAAGGGCGATCTGTCG
>DATFUO010000003.1:0-2266 GCA_035260785.1 Burkholderiales bacterium | reverse complement strand
TGCGGGCCGAAGGGGCCGGGGATCGGCTGGCGTCCCTGAGGCGGCGTTGCGGAGAAAATTGAGCTCAGAGCCATGGCGGCCTGGTTAATCGTCGGCGGTGGCACCGGGGCGATGCCGCTGCTCGAAAGCAGGTGGCGCACGCGGGCAATCAGGTCCTGGGGCTGGAAGGGTTTACGGAGCAGTTCGTCGGCCTTGACGGCAAAGGCCCGTTCGGCGACCGCGCGATTCACGATTCCCGACATCAGCACCACGGGCGTGCGCGAAAGCTCGGGATGGTTCTTGATGAACTGGCAGACTTCGTAGCCGTCCTTGGAGGGCATGATGACGTCACTGATCACTATGTCGGGCTTCGCCTTTTCGATCTCGGCGAGCGCGGTTACCGCGTCATTGCAGGTCACGACGTTGATGTTCTCACGGCGAAAGGCGATCTTGATCACCTCGCGCATGGTCGCGCTGTCGTCGATGAAATAAACGGTGGGGCTCGAACTCACAGTAATCCTCCTTCTGCGGCGTCGTGGACGTCTTCATCCAGTTCGCGCAGAGCTTCCAGCATCAATTCCGTGGCGGAGCGAAGCACAGTGCGGGTCATGGCGCTGGCTCCGGGCACGAATTTATAGACGCCCGCTTCAATTCCGTTGCAGTACTTCACAATATGAACAACCGCGTCGTCGCCGATCAGATCGCCGCTTTCGGCGTGGGCAATGATGCCGCGATCGAAGAACATGATTCCGTCAATCGCGCCGGCGTTTACGTAGAGCGAGCCGGTCTGGCGCGAATGGGCCAGCATCTGCACGACCCCGGGAAGGTCGAGGTGCGAAAGGCTTCCGCTCAGCGCAGTGTCCGCGGAGCCCAACATGTGTACCGGCTGAAAGCCTTCATCGGCGCTGCGCATGAAACTTCTGACCTGCGCGGCGATCAGGTTGGGTCCAAGACGCTTATCCACGTAGTCGGCGCAGCCGGAACGAAATGCCTGAATCAGATTATGGTCGCCGCCCTCGCCCATGGCGATGACGGGGATGTGCGCCATGCGGGGATCGGCGTGGACCAGCACGGGCAGTTCATAGGCGTTGATCTCGCGCATCGTCGTCGAACACAGAATGGCCGCGGGCGTGTCGTACTCCAGCATGGTCAGGGCATAAGCCGACTGCGTGCTGTGCACGACGTCGAAGCCTTCCTGTTTGAGCGCGTCGGTGACTCGCCGCGCAAAAAACACGTTGGGGTCGATCAGCAGGACCCTGGTCGAATTGACGCCGTTGGCGCTCATGCCGGGTCCTCCAGCGCGATGAGGCGTTCGATGTCCACGACTTCAATGGTTTCGGTGCCAACGGAAAGCACGCCGGTCACGTATTCCGGCAGCTCACTGCCTGGGAAGTCGGGCACACAACTCGCCAGCGCGCATTCTCCGGTCACGGGGATGGCGGTCGACTCACGACAGGTCTCGAATTGGCGATTGGCGATCAAATAAAATCTTCCCGACGGCGCATCCGGACCGACAAGAATCCGCGCGATGTCGAATACCGGAACAATTCTTCCCCGGCGCGCAAGCACGCCCAGCATTAAAGGTGTCCTGTGGGGGAAGGACTGGAGCCGGCCGGGGCGGGCCAGTTCCGTAACAATTTCAGCGGGCAATGCGAACCGCTTTTCCCCCAGGGGGAAAAGCACGAACGATCCCGGCTCGGCGATCATACGGCCGCAACGCCCCGCAACTGGAGCGCCGCCGAACGCAACGCCGCCAGATTGCTTCCGCTGAGGAACGACAGGTGGTTGACCACCGGCACCACGTCATCGCCGAACATCGCGAGTCCGCGGTACCATTTGCGTTCTTCGCCGCTGAATGCCTGGGGAAGGGCATGCAGCACGGATATTTCGGCCATCCGGTCGGTGCTGTCAACCAGCACGGCGGTGGCCGCCAGTCTCAAAATCATCACTCGCGACGGCTGCGGCTTCGCGCCTGACGGGGGCAGATGAAACTGCCGGGCCGCATCCACCACGAAATAACGCGCTCCATTGCGGTGCATCGTATAACGCACGCTGTCGGGGCAGTCGTATTCTCCGCCGGGCGCGAAGGACTGCAATCCTTCGAGGCCCCGGATCTCGCTGACCGCCGCCGCTGAAATCGCGAAGTTGAACCCCGCCACCGAAAAGGCAATGATGGCTTCGCGGAAGCCCGGGGGCGCGGCAATCTGTTTCTGTCTCACAGCGCTCCCACCTTTGCGTTGCCGAAAACAAACAGCACGCGTTTTTCAATCGCGTTATAGATGGCGTC
>DATFUO010000002.1:0-3681 GCA_035260785.1 Burkholderiales bacterium | reverse complement strand
GACCCGACGAAGAAACTCGCAGGCGAGATCTATACAGTCAGCGGCCACATCGACCAGACCCGCGACGCGCACGACACCCTGGTGCAGTGGACCGGACTGCTGTCGAAGGCACCGTCGGGCAAGGTGATGGTCTGCCAGCCGAACACCCACATGGTCGCGCTGATGGGTGAGCTGTCGGCCGAGACGCTGCACCACAAGGGCGTGCTTGGTTATGTCGTCGATGGCGGCTGCCGCGATACCGACTTCATCCTCAAGCTGGGCTTCCCGGTGTTCTGCAGTTTCAACACGCCGTCCGACATCGTCGGCCGCTGGGTGCCGGACCGCTTCGGCCAACCGATCACCATCGGTGAGGTGACCATCAGCACCGGCGACTGGCTACTGGCCGACCGCGACGGTGTCGTCATTATTCCCGGCAAGCTCGCGGAGCAGGTGGTCAGCAAGACGGAAGAAGTGCTGCTGACCGAGAACAAGGTGCGCAGCGCCATCCTCGGCGGCATGGACCCGCAGGAAGCCTATCTGAAATTCGGGAAATTCTGATGAACAAAATCGACTTTGAGGGCCGCGTGGCCGTCGTCACCGGCGCGGGGCGCGGGCTCGGTCTGGCAATCACCGAGCGCCTGCTCGACGGCGGCGCCGCCGTTTCGATGTGGGACAGGGATCGCACCACGCTCGACACCGAAGCGAAGCGGCTTGGCGCGAAGGGAAAGGTGCATACCGCCGTGGTCGACGTGGTCAACGAAGCGCAGGTCGACGACGCCGCAAAAGCCGCACTGGCGCAACTGGGCCGCATCGACATCCTGGTCAACAACGCTGGCATCTCCGGCGCCGTGCGCCGCAGTTGGGAATACCCTCTCGACGAATGGCGCAAGATCATGGCGGTCAACGTCGACGGCGTCTACCTGTGCAGCCGCGCCGTGATCCCGGTCATGCTGGCGCAGAAGTACGGACGCATCGTCAATCTCGCGTCCATCGCCGGCAAGAACGGCAACCCCTCCCTCACGCCTTACTCCGCGTCGAAGGCCGCGGTGATTGGATTTACGAAAGCGCTGGGCAAGGACCTCGCGAAGGATGGCGTGATCGTCAACTGCATCACGCCCACGGCCGTGGGTACGGACATGGTCAAGGCCTTCCCGCAGAAAACGGTGGACGCCATACTCGAACAGACGCCGATGGGCCGCATGGCGCGCACCGATGAACTCGCCTCGATGGTGGCGTGGATGTGCTCGGAAGAATGTTCGTTCACCACGGGGGGCGTATTCGATATATCCGGTGGCAGGGCGACCTATTAGTCGCGGGCAGCCCGCGACTGAGGGGACAAAGGAAGGCGCTACGCGCGGGACGCGGAGCAAACCATAAATCTCATCACGAAGGCGCGAATACCCTCGCGTAGCGTGGAGTACCCTTTTAGAACACGAAGTTGCGCGAAGAAAAGCGAGGTCCGCACAGCTTTGTTTTCCGTCCCGGTTCGCGATCGCGGCCAATAACCAAAGAACGCTATCCCGGCTAGCACAGATTGTCCCCTTCGTGTTCCTTCGTGGTAGGTTTTTCCGTTGCCGCCGGGAAAATATACCCTCGTTCGACTGGCAACGTCTGTTCCGAGTCGGGCATTTACGACAAAAAGTAAGCGATCCGGAATGCAGTAATTTTTCGCCAGATATCCGGAACCGTGCGGCCGGCGGCCTGTCGGAATTCGAGGGCAACGGATCGCGCGGGAAAAGGCTACCATATTGGTCCCGCCCGGCTCGAAGAACCCCAGACAACAGGAGCCTTTAACATGCTGCATCTGGACGAAAAAAAACCCGCGGTCGCTGTTGCAAATGCAGACCTTGGGAGAGACGACACAGGCCGGCAGTCGCTGCAGCCTGAGCGCGCGCGCAGAACAACCGACGCACTGCGGTTTCGCCATCGCGAGTCCATTTCGGGATTGTGGAATGGCCGCGAAGAATTGGCTGCCGGTCTGAATGCGCCGCAGGCCTGGATACCCGCCAAGTATTTCTACGATTCGCTGGGCTCGCAACTGTTCGAGACGATCACGCACTTGCCCGAGTATTACCTTACGCGTGCCGAAGCGGCAATATTCCTGCGCCACACCGGCGACATCGCGCACGCCGCCGGCAGCGGCTGCACCCTGATCGATCTCGGTGCGGGAAATTGCGCGAAAGCCGCCAGCCTGTTCGACGCGCTCAAGCCGGAAAAGTATGTTGCGGTGGATATTTCCGCGGATTTTCTGGAGATCGCTCTGGTGCGTCTGCGCCATCAATTTCCCGCAATCGGCATGACCGGCCTGGGGCTGGACATGTCCGAGGGGCTTTCGCTGCCGGATTCCGTGCCCGATGCCGGGCGGCTGTTTTTCTACCCGGGTTCGTCGATCGGAAATTTCACACCGGTGGACGCGGCCGGATTCCTGTCGGACCTGCGACGCCAATGCCGACAGCAAGGCGCCCTGCTGATCGGTGTGGATCTGATCAAGGACAAGGCGATCCTCGACGCCGCGTACGACGATGCGCTCGGCGTAACGGCCGCGTTCAACTTGAATGCACTCAACAACGTGAACGCGGTGCTCGGCTCCGATTTCGACGTGCGCGACTGGCGGCACTGCGGCTTCTACAACCAGACCATGTCGCGCGCCGAAATGCATGTCGAAACCCGGCTCGAGGTCGAGGTACGGTGGCCCGGCGGTTCGCGCCGCTTCGAGGCCGGCGAACGCATTCACACCGAAAACAGTTACAAATACAGCCTCGAGGAATTCAGCGCGCTGTTGCGCCGTACCGGTTTCCGGAAGGTCACGGCATGGACCGACCAACGCAACTGGTTTGCGATGTTTTACGCGACCGCGTAACCGGAACGCGACAATGAACGACCTCCGCCCCGCTCTTGAAATCGACGCACAAAAGTACGGCAGCGCGCCGCCGGCGGGCGAAGACCTGCACAGCCGATTCACGAGCGTGCGCACGCGCACTTTCGATCTGGCGCGGCCGCTTTCCGACGAAGACTGCTGCGTGCAATCCATGCCGGAGGCGAGCCCGGTCAAGTGGCACCTCGGCCATACCACCTGGTTTTTCGAGACCTTCGTCCTCGAAAAATACGAGCAATCCTTCAGGCCTTTCCTGCCCGTGTTCAGGATGCTGTTCAATTCCTACTATAACGGCATCGGCGAGAAACAACCGCGTGCGCAACGCGGATTGCTCACGCGCCCCGCTCTGCTTGAAGTATTGCTCTACCGCAAGAAAGTGAACGAGCGCATGGCAAGAATCTTCGCGCGCTGCGGCGAGGACGAAGCGTTCCGCGCACTGGTCGACCTGGGCTTGCATCACGAGCAACAACACCAGGAATTGATCTTGACCGACATCAAGCATCTGCTGTCGGTCAATCCGCTCAAACCGGCCTATCACGCGCAGGAGGATGAGGATGGCGCCCCTGGTACCGGAATCGAATGGCTTGCGTTCGAAGGCGGCCTGGTCGAGATCGGGAATGGCGGTGCCGGATTCTGTTTCGACAACGAGACGCCGCGCCACAAGCAGTATCTGAATCCCTATGCCCTGGCATCGCGCCTGGTGACCAACGGCGAATACCTCGACTTCATCACGGACGGCGGCTACCACGATCCGCGCCTGTGGCTCTCCGAAGGCTGGGACTGGGTGCAGGCCAACAGGATCGCGCATCCCGTCTACTGGGAACGCG
>DATFUO010000001.1:0-13692 GCA_035260785.1 Burkholderiales bacterium | reverse complement strand
CCTGACCGGCGGCCGCCATGCGGCAGATCTCGTCCCAGGTCGCGATGAATCGGTCGATCGGCCTGACCGCCAGTGCATGCTCGGGTGCACCCGGTATATCCAATGCAGGCGAGCGGCTGCCGATGTCCACGGACACAACGTCGTAGGCAAGCGTCTGCCCGTCTTCGCAGAACACGAGCCGTGCGTCTGGATTGATGCCGTTGCAGGACGTCTGCAACCAGCGGCAGCCGGCGAAGGCGGCCAGCCGCACCAGATCGATGTGGCAATCGTTGCGTGTGTAGTGTCCGGCTATCCAGCCGGGCAACATGCCTGAGTAGGGCGTCTGCGGATGCGGGCTCACCAGGACCAGCTCCACTTGCGCCGGCGGTCGCAGGCCGAAGCGGCGCAACACTTCCACGTGAGCGTGCCCGCCGCCGATCAGGACAAGGCGTTTCATGGCAAATACGCCGGTTGGTTGTTCGCAGTGTTATCGGGAGAAAAACTCCTTCTCACCACGGAAGACACGAACGAAGGGCAAGTGGAAAAGAAGAATCTTCGAGTATCAAAGGCTGCCATCGGAGGTCATTTTGGCGTGGATCTGCTTTTAACTTCCAAATGTTTTCCTCGTTTATGATTTTCATCCGTGTTCTCCGTGTCCTCCGTGGTGAGATTTTCTTCAGGTTTCATTGCGTAAAGCGAATATCGCCGTAAAAAGCCGTGGCGGATTCGCCGGTATTGTCGGTATCGGTGGCGATCGCCACGCCGGATACCGCAGGCGGATCCTCGCCGAAGGCGGAACGGAAATCGTCGACGATGTTGCGTCTTACGCTGACCCACTGGTTCAGGTGCGCATCCCCGCTTTCGGCAACGATAGTCCTTACCCGGTCCGTGTAGGGGCTCCACGCGGTCGCGTCCTTCATGGCCTTGCCGTCCCAGACATAGCACAAAGCCGCGAGCGGAATATCGTCGCCGAACAGGGCGCGGGCGACGCGGATTTTTGCGCGCGTGGCAAACGGCAGCCGGGCGATGTCGTAATCGAAAAACACGTACAACCGCGCCGGAAAATCATCGCCGCCCTTGGTGGCCATGTTCGACTTGCGCAGCAGGTGCGCAATCTTCCATCGCCATTCGACCACCGGATGTCTGCGCGGATCGAAATGCAGCGGATGCATCACGCTCGCCATCGAAGCATCGGCGTCGGCGCGCAACACGGTCGTGTCCGCATCGCGCACCAGCGAATAACGGGTTTGCTTCCTGACCTTCGGCAGCGTAACGAGCCTCCAGGGATCCGGCAGCGTTGCGCCGGGTGTCGCGGATGAAAAGCGCGCGACGGCAGGTTGCTCGTCGCCCGCGAGGACACAGGCCAGGCTGCCTGCAAACGCGAGCACCGCGAGTGCGCTGCGAGCGCTCAAATGTGTTCGCCCGGCTTTGCGTTCGCGATCCAGCCTTCGCGCACCAGCCGTTGATAATCTTCCGGCCGGTCCAGATCCCAATGAACCGGCAGTTCGTGCCAGCGCCAGCCCAGATTGCGCAGGCGCTGGCGCGTCTCCTCCATGACGTTGTCGGTTCCCCAGGTCATCGCGTCGAACAACGCCGGCAACGCGTGCGTGAGGCCGATCAGCGTATAGCCGCCGTCCTCCGCCGGGCAGAACACCGCGTCGCGGCTGTCGCGCAGGGCGCGCACGGCGGTCCAGAGGTCCGCTGCGGTGATGGACGGACAGTCGCTGCCGGTCAGCAGCACGTGCCGGGCGCGGCCGAGTGCGTTCTCGAAGGCGTCGAGCATGCGCATGCCGAGGTCGCCTTCGCACTGCGGATGCAGCTCGGCCTTGAAGCGTTCGTGGCAGGCCTGGAAGAAAACGTCCTCGATGGAGGGTGTGCACCACAATTCGACCGGCCCGATACCGGATGCCTGCGCCACTGCGAGCGCGTGTTCCGTCAGCCTGCGGTGCAGCGCCGCGGCGCCGTGCGCGCCGAGCAGCGGGATCAGGCGCGTCTTGACATTGCCGGGTACCGGCGCGCGTGCGAATATCACGATGCTGTTTTCATTCCTTGCGGCCATGATAGAGCTCGGCAAGATGGCGGGGGTCGCCGCCGAGGAAATAGGCCAGCCGCAACCACCACATCAAAAACATGGTGCGCCATATTCCGTGCTTTTCCCAGCGCCGGGATGAAACGAGCAGGGTGGCCGGTAGACACAGCGGCGGCCCGGATAGGCGCAATCTGCCGCTGATCGTAACGTCCTCCATGAGTTCGATTTCCGGAAAGCGGCCGCTTTCCTCGAACAGCGCGCGTTCGACAAACAATCCCTGGTCGCCGGTGCAGATGCCCGTCAAGCGCGAACGCAGATTCATGACGCGTTCGATGACGCGCAACATGACCGCCCCGCCGGAGAGCCGCACGTCGAAGCGGCCCCAGCGCCGCCGCGAAGAAGCCATGCCGGCCAGAATCGAAACATCGGCAAGCGCGGGAAGCGTGCAGTCCGCGTGCAGGAACAACAGGACATCGCCGGCAGCAATGGCTGCGCCCGAATTCATCTGCACTGCGCGGCCGCGGGGTGCGGAAATGACCCGGTCAACGAACGGTGTGGCTGCCGCGACGGTAGCGTCGCCGCTGCCGCCGTCGGCCAGAACGATCTCGATGCCGCGCGCCCTGAGCGCCTGCAGCGGTTCGAGGAAGGCGACGATTCCTGCCGCTTCGTTCAATGTGGGAACGACGATGGAAAGTTTTTCCCGCCGCGCTTCACGTGTTCCCTCGTCTTTGCCTTGCTCTCTTTCCTCTGGCATCTATTTCCTGTCATTCAGCGTCCAGTCGTATTCCAGGAACCCGACCCTGGCCTTCTGTTCCCGGATGGGCTGCTGTTGCTGCGGGTCGTCGGCAAGCTTGTCGGCATATTTGGCGAGCCAGCCTTCGACCGACCCGGCCCGCGCGGCGAAGTCCTTGCCGTACCAGTCGAAGATCCTGGAAACTTCGAGCCGGCCCGATTGTGGATTGAAGCGGTTGCGGCTGCGGTCGGATAGGAAACGGGCGACGGCGTTTTCGAGTTGCACGTCGAGCCTGTCCGCCACGTAAGCCTCATCGCGCAGAGCCGGGCAGCCGATCGAAGCGCAATTCACTGCCATGTGGATGCGGGCTTCGTCGAAGCTGCCCGGCGCGCGGATCATGCCCTGCTCGATATCGTCGAGGCTGCGCTCGCTTCCGAGCAGGACGAAGAATTTCTTTTTCCACGGGCTTCGGATCAGCGACCCGAGGTCCTTGATCGATTTCACCTCGGGGTATCCGGTCAGGATGAGTTCGACGGTGAACGCGTTATAGGCATTGATCAGAAAGGCGAGCTTTTGCGATTTGCTCCAGGCGTCGTAATCCGCCCGGCTCACGGCGGAGACCCCGTCCAGGTAGTTTTTGAGCTGCGCGCGATCGGCCTGAAAACCCTTGTAGTCGGCCTGGGACGCATGCCCCCCGGGCAGCCAGACGACATGTTTTTTGGTCAGCGCGTCCCACTGCGCATGCGAATGATCGAACGCCGCCGAAGCGAGGCCGGGAAGCAGTAGTATCAGTAACGTCAGCAGGAATTTTTTCATGGCTAGCCTATTTTGGGGTGGCTCGTGACGGCGTGACGATCGTGACGCGTGACGAGGTTAAAGCCTTTGGCCCAACGTCTCGGGTTTTGCATTGGCTGTTCCGCCGTCACGATCGTCACGATCGTCTCGCCGTCACGGTACTTCAACCCCGCCGCCAGGCGTGATAGCGCTCCACCCATTTCAGCAGCCCCTGCGGCGCATGCGCTTTTTTCCAGTTGCCGGCGGCGTACTTGTTGGCCTCGGCCATCGTCGGGTAGATGTGGATGGTGCCGAGCACCTTGTTCAGGCCGATGCCGTGGCGCATCGCCATGATGTATTCGGCGATCAGGTCGCCGGCGTGTTCGCCGACGATGGTGACACCCAGGATCTTGTCCTTGCCCGGCACGGTCAGGACTTTGACCAGACCGTGCGCTTCCGAATCGGCGATCGCGCGATCCAGGTCGTCGATGCCATACCTCGTCACCTCATGCGGGATGTTTTTCTCTTTCGCTTCGGTTTCGTTGAGACCGACGCGCGCCACTTCGGGTTCCGTGAAGGTTGCCCACGGAATGACGCTGTAGTCGGCGCGGAATTTTTTGAGGCCGCCGAACAGCGCGTTGACCGCCGCATACCAGGCCTGATGCGCGGCGGTATGGGTGAACTGGTAAGGTCCGGCGACGTCGCCGCAGGCATAGATGTTCGGATAAAGGGTCTGCAGGAAAGCGTTGGTTTCGATGGTGCGTTGTCTGGTGACGGGAATGCCGAGTTCCTCCAGGCCATAGCCCGTGGTATTGGCGATCCGGCCGACCGCAACCAGCACTGTGTCGAAGGGGATACGAACCTCCTGGCCATTATGTTCGCAGATCAGGATTTTCTCGCCGTTCTCGACCAGGAACCGTTTGGCCTTGTGCTCGAGCTTCACGTCCACGCCTTCGGCGCGAAAACGTGCCAATACCATTTCCGATATCTCCGGGTCCTCGCGGATCATGATCCGCGGCAGCATTTCCACCTGCGTGACTTTCGAACCGAAGCGGGCGAACGCCTGGGTGAGTTCGCAGCCGATTGGCCCGCCGCCGAGGACCACGAGCCGGGCCGGGAGCTGGCGCAGAGTCCATACGGTATCCGACGTGAAATAACCGACCTGCTCGATGCCCGCAATGGGCGGCACGAACGGGCGCGCACCGGCGGCGATCACGATCGCCCGCGTGGTCAACACCTTGCCGTTGACCTGAACCTCCCACGGCGACAGGATTTTCGCTTCGCCCTGGATGCACTCCACGCCCAGGCTGGTATAGCGCTCCGCGGAATCGTGCGGTTCGATCTCGCCGATCACCCGCTGCACCCGCTGCATCACCTCGGCAAATTCGTAATCCGCTTTGGCCCCGCGCATGCCGAACTCCGCCGCGCGCCTGACGTGCGACAGAAATTTTGCCGACCGGATCAGCGCCTTCGACGGCACGCAGCCGGTATACAGGCAATCGCCCCCCATGCGGTGCTGCTCGATCAATGTGACCTTCGCCTTGACCGCGGCCGCAATGTAGGCGGACACCAGACCTGCGGAGCCGGCGCCGATCACGACGACATTGCGATCGAAGCGGCGCGGCCGTTTGAAGCGTGAGTACACCTTGCGCGCCTTGACCGAGGCCACGATTTTCTTCGCGATGAGCGGAAACAGGCCCAGCAGGGTGAATGAGGCGATCAGCCCGGGCGAAAGAATGCCGGCCGCCGATTCTATGCGCGCGATCTGAGTGCCCGCGTTCACGTACACGAGGGTGCCCGCGAACATGCCGAGCTGGCTTACCCAGTAGAAGGTCCGCGTTCTGAGCGGGGTGAGCCCCATCGCCAGGTTGATGACAAAAAAGGGAAAGGCCGGCACCAGGCGCAGCGTGAACAGGTAGAACGCGCCTTCCTTGTCAATGCCGGTGTTGATCGCCTTCAATTTATCGCCGAACTTCGCCTGCACCGAATCGCGCAACAGGAAGCGCGACGCGAGGAAGGCGAGCGTGGCGCCGAGGCTGGAGGCGAAGGACACGATGACCGTGCCCCACAGCAAGCCGAATATGGCGCCCGCGGCGAGCGTCATGATGGTCGCGCCCGGCAGCGACAGGCCTGTTACCGCCACGTAGACCAGAAAGAACACGGCCACGGTCTGCAGCGGATTGCTGCTGTAATACCCGTCGATCGCGGCCTGCCGGGATTTGAGGTAGGCCAGACTGAAGTACTGTCCCAGGTCGAACGAGAAATACGCGGCGACCAGCGCCGCGATCAAACCGATCAACAGCCATCTTCCCTTAGTCACTGCATACCCTCCGTTGTCCGTTTCCTGTCGCTTGGTCGATCGTATGGGCCGGACCTGACACGATGCGGCGAAAATAGGATGCATGCGCTGGCGATCCCTCCGGCCAGTCGGCGACGAAATTTCGCATCCACAGGCCCTGGTCGTAGTCGAGCCTCAGCGCATCGATGAACACCCCGCCTATGCGGGCGCCATAGAGTGCCCGTCCAGCCGGCGCCGGGGTGAGACTGATGCGGGTAATGACGCCATGTTGCGTACCGGAGAAATTCGGCATGCCGGCCGCGCCGTTGTTTATCACCGCCGCCGATCCGGCGGGCAGATCGAATTCGCGCAATATGGCAAGACAGGTGTGGCTGCAGGCGAAGACGCGCACGTTTGCACGCCGGAACCAGCCGGCTATTTTCGGATGGTTGCGCGCATCGGCGAGCGCGTCGCAGGCGAATCCCCAACCCGCAAGCGACTCCGCGTCGCCATGGACGATGCCGACGCGGACGTCGCCGACTTGCGCCGTCATGTGCATCGGCAGTTGCAGCAGCCGCTGCGCGATGCCGGGAAAATCCTGCGCCGTGCACCGCAGCCGATCGATGATGCGGTTGGAAAACTCGACTTCCTTGTCGGGGACATAATCCGGGTAACCGCAGCCACAGCCCGCGCCGGCATCGTCGCCGGCGATCTCGGTCTCCACATTGCCGCGCAATGCGAAGTGTTCGAGCACCGCCTCGTTGATCTGCCGGAATCGGGCGGGATCGATGTTGAACCAGTTGAAATCGCCGTTGAACACGAATTGCGGCGGCAGCGGCTCGCGGCTTGCCAGCGCCTGCAGGGCCGACAGTGCGGGCAGGTTGCCGTACAGGCCGCCGATCACGTACAGCGTATCGGCGTACAACGCGGGTGCGCGATCGAGCGCTTCCGGTGCGTATCGGTAGTGCGGCGGGCAACTGCGTCCCGGCGACAGCGCACTCGCGGAGGTCATCCTGGAATCGGCATCCACCGGATTCATGCGTGAGCAGCCGCGCGTTTACGCAGCCACAACGGCAGCAGGAAGCCGGCGAAACACAGGGTCAGCCCGTAAAGATTGGTCCCGAGCAGCAGCGCGTACTTGCCGTCGCCGATGGCCCAGGATTTGGGTATCCAGCCCAGCGTGAGCAGAAGCCCAAGCACGATCCCGGTCCAGAACGACAGGTGAAAGGACAGCGGCGAATAGCGGGTCAAGCCCGCAAGCAGGAACACCGGCGCCAGGCCCATGACCATGGTGCCGCTGATGGTCGTGGCCTTGAGGATGTCGGTGCCGGCGATCATGGGCAGGTTGCCGATGACTGCGAATATGACCATGGTCCATGCGCCGATGCGAACGGCGTCTGCGCCCGGCATGCGACCCCGTAACATCGGCAATTCCTGCGCCACCAGTTTCGACAGCGATGCGAACGTGGAGTCCACGGTCGATCCGCCAGCAACGATCATCACCACGGTCATAACGAAAGCGGCGGCGATGCCGAAGCCCTGGGCGACCGCCGCCGGAACGTTATCGGTATGCGGCAGCCCTTCGAGGCGAGCATGCACGCCAACCAGGCTGAAGGCGAAGATGCAGAGAAACCCGATCGCGCCGGACCAGATGAAAGCCTTGAGCATCGGCTTTTCTTCGGTGATGAAGCCGCGATCGGTGAGCACCGGGTCGTGGAACGGATACGAAAGTACCTGCAGGAGCGCGACCATCAGGAGATCCACGCCCGCATTCATGCGGAAGTCCCCGTTCGAGAGCACGGCGGACGGGCCGTGCCTGGGCAGCACGTAGAACAGGACGATGCCGAGAAACAGCACGAATACGGCGGATTGCAGCACATCGGTCATGATCGAACTGCGTAATCCGCCCTTGACGGCGTAGAGCAGGGTGACCGCGGTAAACAGCAGAGCGGAGCCGATAAACGCCGCGCTTCCCGGCGGTCCGAAGTAGCCGCCGACCACCGCGGTGTTGCTCCAGACTTCGTTGTACAGCCGGATCAGAATGGCGACGGTAAAGGCGACGGCCGCTGCGCGGCCATACTTGCCGACCAGGAAGGCGACCAGTCCGGTGGCGCCGTGGCGCGTGCGCAGGCGGTAGATGACCCAGCCGGCGAGCGGGATCGACAACCAGTAGGCGGCATAGGCCAGTCCGCCCACGACGCCGTACGCCGCGCCCAGATTGGCGGCGTTGGTGACCGACTTGGCGAATATCCAGCTGATGAATATGCTCGCGGTGAGCATCCACTGGGAGGCGGCGCGTCCCGTGTTGTCCGTGCCGCGGAAAAAACTGGTGATGCCGGCGGCGGTCGGCGTCATGGCGTACATGACGCCGCCGTAAAGCAATAGCACGCCCCAGAAATAAATACCGAAGTTCGCGTCCTGCGTCATGAACCTTGTCCCCGGCTGCGTGATTTACGAATTCAGCGCGCCGCCGCAGGAGGAACCCTGTCCAGCGGTACAACCGAAGCAATGGTCGCGTACGACGATGGGATTGCCTTCGAGATCCTTGCCGATGAGATCGGCGAGATGGACGCGCGGCTTGCCTGCCACGTGCAGGGGCAGGCCGAGCATCTGGTTGAAGTCGCAGTCATAGACATAGCCTTTCCAGTCCACCGAAAGCAGCGAGCGGCACATGACCGCGTCGAGGTTTTCTTCCTGGTAGGCATCCTTGAGCAATTGCATGTAGCTGTGGAACTGGCCCTTGGATATCAGCGTGCTGCCGAAACGCTGGATCGGCATGTTGGTCAGCGTGAAAAGCCGGTTGAATTCGATCCCGTAGCCGCCGCCCAGATGGCGGCGATAATCGGCTTCCAGTTTCGCCTGCGAAGGCGGCAGCGAGGGCCCCTGCGGGTTGTACACGAGATCGAGCGTCATGCCGGTTTCCGGCTTGCCGTAGCCCAGGGCATTGAGGCGCCGCAACGCGCGGATGCTGGTTTCGAACACGCCGTCACCGCGCTGGCGGTCGACATTGTCCTCGAGATAACACGGCATCGAAGCCACCACCTTGACCCCGCTCGAGGCGAGAAACCCGGCGAGATCCTCGAAACCGGATTCCTCGAGGATGGTCAGATTGCAGCGGTCGATCACCTCGATTCCGAGCCGGCGGGCCTGCGTCACAAGATAGCGGAAGTGCGGATTGAGTTCGGGCGCGCCGCCGGTGATGTCGAGCGTACGCGTGAGGGCGTCGTTCAGGAAGCGGATCACCGTATCCACCGTTTCGAGATCCATCATTTCGGTGCGCTTGGGGCCGGCATTGACGTGGCAATGCACGCAGCTCTGGTTGCATTTGTAACCGAGGTTGACCTGCAGGGTCTCCAGCCGCCTGCGATCGATGGCGGGGAACTGGAATTCGTTCATCAGGGGAAGCGTTGCGTGCATTTCGGCAGGGTCCTCTATATATCGATGTTCGATTCAGACGAGCGGGCGGCGAGCCCAGCCCCTATTCTGGCAGGCCCGGACTGATTTTTATACGGAAAACTCCGGCTTGCGGATGCAAGGGCGCACTGTCGAAAGGGGCACTGCGACAGGCGGACGACCTGCGGCGTAATGGCGGCACGGATTTCCAATCCGATCGGGGCCGCGTCGGCCAGACCCGCCCTGCAAGCGCGCACCGCAAGCTACGCAGTCGGCCGCAAAGCCCAACCTGTATGAATTAAAAGGTGTATTCATACGAATCCGATCGGTCGGGGCGTTCAATGCGAGGTACGGCGCTCCACGACGAAATTGTAACCGCGCAAATCAATGACAGACCGGCACGCAAATCTTGTTAGGATAGTCTCCCGCATCCTTGGCGCAGCGGCATCAGACTCGGTGCCCCTGCATCAAACCTGACGCCGCGGCATCGAACGCGGCGGCATGCCGTTCACGACAAAGCGAGGTGAACAATGAGCCGTGCCTTCGTCAAGGAAGACAGCGAGGCGCTCACGGGCGAGGAGTTGCCGGAACGTCCGGTCAGTTCCGAACCGAACTATGTGACCGCACCGGGTTTCGAGAGCCTGCGCGCGAAAGTCGGCGAGCTCCACGCCGAACAGGTGCAGTTGAAGCGTGCCGCGGAAGACTTCGACCGCCCGAGGCTGACCCAGGTCGAACGCGACCTGCGCTACTTCCAGGCCAAGCTGGAGTCCGCGATTCCCGTCGACCTCGCGGCACAGCCACGCGACGAAGTGCGCTTCGGCGCCAGCGTGAAGGCCGAAGACGAAAACGGCGCCACGCACACTTTCACCATTGTCGGCGAGGATGAAGCCGACGTCGTTCACGGCAAAGTCAGTTGGCAGTCGCCGCTCGCGACGGCGCTGATGGGGGCCAGGGTCGGCGATTCGGTCACCTGGCACCGGCCGGCCGGCGCAACCATGCTGGAAGTGCTCGAGATCCGGTATCCGGACCGCAGAGACTAGCCCCCGGGATTTTCGATCTTCGGCGGGCGCGAGACAGTGGAGAAAAGCGTGAGCGGGTTTTCGCGTCGGGACGCCCTCAGGGCGATCGGTGCGACCGCCCTGTCGACGGCCGCCGGGAGTTTGCTGATCCCGCCGTCCGCTCAGGCCGCCGATCTCAGTTACCGACCCGAAGCCGGAGCGCAATTGCGGGTGTTGCGCTGGAAGCGCTTCGTGCAGGGCGACGAGGATCAGTGGACAGCCAATACTCGGAAATTCACGCAGGTCACCGGCGTGCCGGTGCGGGTCGACGCGGAGAATTTCGAAGATATCCGTCCCAAAGCGGCGGTGGCCGCCAATATCGGCAGCGGTCCGGACATCGTGCTCGGCTGGTACGACGATCCGCACCAGTACGCGGACAAGCTGCACGACCTGACCGAACTGGCGACTTACCTCGACACCAAATACGGCGGCTGGTACGACGTGTGCCGGCGTTACTGCGTGCACGAAGGCCGATGGATCGCGATCGGCTTCGGATTCCTCGGCGGCTGCCTGGTTTACCGGCAGAGCATGCTGAGGGCAGCCGGTTACGAGAAGCCGCCGACTACAACCGACGGGTTTCTGAAGCTGTGCCAGGCACTGAAAGCGAAGGGCACGCCGGTCGGCTTCGCACTCGGCAATGCGGTCGGCGATGCCAACGCCTGGACGCACTGGGCCCTGTGGGCATTCGGCGGCCGGCTCGCCGACGAAGACAATCGGGTCGCCATCAATTCGAAGGAAACCGCCGCCGCACTCGACTATGCCAGGGCGCTTTACCAGACCTTCATTCCCGGCACGCTGTCCTGGCTCGATCCGAACAACAACAAGGCGTTCCTGTCCGGGGAAATCAGCCTCACGCTCAACGGCGTCTCGGTTTATTACGTCGCCAGAACCTCGAAGGAAGAAGGCGTGCACACACTGGCGGCCGACATCCAGCACGTGAACATGCCGGTCGGTCCGTCGGGAAAGCCGGCGGAGCTCAATCCGTTCACGCCCATGTTCCTGTTCAAATATTCGAAGTATCCGAATGCGGCCAGGGAATACATGCGCTTCATGATGGAGCGCGAACAGTACGAGGCGTGGCAGTCGGAATCGCTGGGTTACGTGCAACAGCCGCTCAAGGCCTACGGCGAGACGAAATTCTGGAAAATCGATCCGAAGCTGCTGCCCTACCGCAACGTTCCGGCGCTGACCCGCGACAACGGCTACGCCGGCAGGCTTGGCTCCGCTTCGGCCAGTGTCATGGCCGATTACATCGTGGTCAACATGTTCGCGCAGGCGGCATCCGGTGCGTCGAGCATAAAATCGGCGATGGAGCAGGCGGAGAACCGCGCCAGGCGCTATTACCGCTAAACTGAATAGACCAAACGCAATCACCACGAAGATACCGTGTTGCGTGTCAAGTATCGGCAAGGGTTGGATCAAAGGGTTTGCCGGACTTGAGTACGCCGAAGGCGATATGAACGAGTTTGCGCATGGCAGCAGCAATGATGGCCATGTTGTGTTTGCCTTTGGCCTTGAGTCTCAGGCACAAGGCGCGCACCAACGGGTTGTGGGTCATCGCGGTCAGCGCCGGGAAGTAGAGCAGCTTGCGCAGGAGACTGTTGCCCTGCTTGCAAAGGCGGGGCTTGCCGCGCACAGACGTGCCCGAGGTGTCCCTGCGTGGAGTGAGTCCGACAAAGGCGGCGGCCTGACGGGCGCTGTCAAAGCGCGTGAGATTGAGCTCCCCGATGAGCCATGCGCTGGTGGCCGAGCCGATACCGGGGATGGAATCGAGCAGAGCCTGCTGCTGCTTCAATCCCGGGTGTTGATCGATATGGTTCTCGATCTGGGCTTTGAGTGCATCGATTTGGCCCTGGAGGTAATCGAGGTGTTGCGCAATGGAACCCGACACGGTGGGTTCGGCTACGCCAAGACGGTTCTTCTCCTGGGTGCGCATCTCGACGAGCGCATCGAGCCGGCGCAAGAGTGCTTGCAACGCGCGAAGCTCCGCGGGAGGCGGTGTCCAGGCGAGGGGCTGTTGGGTCTGCACAAAGCGGGCGAGCATCTTCGCGTCCACCGCATCGGTCTTCTGGCGCAGCCCCAGGCTCTGGGCGTAGGCCTTGGTGCGCACCGGGTTGATGACACTCACCGTATGCCCGGCGTCATGCAGTGCGCAGGCCAAGGCTTCACCGTAGGGGCCGGTGGCTTCCAGGCACGCGTGCACGGAGCCACCGGCGTGAGTGCCAAGCCATTTCAGGCAGGCGCCGATACCTGCCGAATCATTGGCGAAGACTTTGGTCTTGAATTTGCCCTGCGTGAGCAGGGCCACATCGAACTTGAGTTTGGCAATATCAATTCCAAGATGGATCATGATGAACCTGTCAGATAATGAGAGATAACGACGCCAGCGGGCTCAGGCACTTGTTCAATCAACCTTACACACACAAGCTGTGCATCCTTGGGATGCCGCTTCCGATACCGTCCGATTTATGCCTGAACAAGAAAAGCGAAGCGGCCTGATCTTCGTGACAGACTCTGAAGCTCTTAGGCACAGAACAGTTTGCCGCTTCGCCGCCGGGTGCCCCCGGATTATTGCCCAGCTTTCGCTGAAACGTAAACGTATAAGGGCACGAAGAAAAAACAGGCAAGGAACGCGAAGCAGAGATGGAAAAGGGATTCAGAAAGCCCCGGGGCTTCAGGATTCCGAATCAGGAAATGAAACCGCAAACTTGACGGTGCTCGCGAACACGGTCGGCTTTCGCAATTCGATAACGGAGCCAGGGATCCATTCTTCCTGGTTTTGCTTCGTGCATCTTCGTGTTAACTGAAATTGAAGTAAGTTTGTTGTGGGTCTGGGGGAGATAAATGCACGATCTGGTCATAGATGACGCAACGATATACGACGGTTCCGGCGCGGCGCCGCGGCGCGGCAGCGTGGCCGTCAGCGGTGACCGCATCGCCGAAGTCGGCGCGGTCCAGGGCGAGGCGCGCGAGCGCATCGATGCCGGCGGGCTGGCACTGATGCCCGGCATCATCGACACCCATACCCACTACGACGCGCAGATCACCTGGGATGCGTTTGCCAGTCCCTCTCCCGCGCTCGGCGTCACCACGGTGATCATGGGCAACTGCGGTTTCACCATTGCGCCGTGCCGTCCGGCGGACCGCGACCTGGTCATGCGCAACCTCACGCACGTCGAAGGCATGTCGCTCGATGCGCTGCGCACCGGCACCGACTGGGATTTCGAGTCTTTTCCGCAATACCTCGACATGCTGGAGCGCAAAGGCGTCGGGCCGAACGCCGCTGTGTTCGTCGGCCATTCTTCGGTGCGCACCTGGGTGATGCGCGAGGGCGCGACGAAACGCACGGCGACCGATGACGAAATCGCGCAGATGCGCGGCATCGTCAGGGAGGCAATGCAGGCGGGCGCGGTGGGATTTTCCACGACGCGTTCCGGCCAGCACAACG